>JANOLJ010000293.1:0-16906 GCA_031419715.1 Burkholderiales bacterium
GGTGGAAGAAGCGCTGTTCCTCGCCACGCGCCTGATCGTGATGAGCCCGAGCCCCGGGCGCATCACGCACACCTACGACTCGGTGCCGTTCTCGCGCGAGTTCCTCGCGCACGGCGACGCGCGCAAGGTGAAGAGCGACCCCGAGTTCATCCGCATGCGCGAAGAGGTGCTGGCGATTGTTCACCGGCGCGAGGCCGTGCATGCCTGACCAGAATAGCGCACCGAAAGCCGTGTCCGGTAGGGCGCCGCTGAAGACGAGCCGCTTCAAGGTGCCCGGCGAAGGCAACAGCGCGGCGATCAGCGTCGTGACGGTTCTTTTGTTGTTTGGGATGTGGGCGCTTGTCACCCAGATGGGCTGGATCAAGCCGCTGTTCCTGCCCAAACCCTTGTCGGTGTTCGAGCAGTTCGTCGAATACCTCACCGGCGCGGCGAACGACAAGCCGCTGTGGGAACACTTCACGATGAGCCTGTTCCGCGTGTTCTCGGCGTTCGCGCTGGCGTGCGTGACGGCGGTTCCGGTGGGCATTGCGATGGGCATGAGCCGCGTGGCGCGCGGCATTTTCGATCCGCCGATCGAGTTTTATCGGCCGCTGCCGCCGCTGGCCTACCTGCCGCTCATCATCATCTGGTTTGGCATCGACGAGTTCCCGAAGGTGTTTCTCATCTTCCTCTCGTGCTTCGCGCCACTGGCCCTGGCCGCGCGCTCCGGCATGAAGAGCGCGACGCAGGAGCAGATCAACGCCGCGTATTCGATGGGTGCGAGCTACCACCAGGTGATCCGCCACGTCATCCTGCCCAGTGCCTTGCCGGAAATTCTGGTGGGCATGCGCATCGCCATTGGCTTCGGCTGGACGACGCTGGTGGCCGCCGAGATGGTGGCGGCGAATGTGGGCCTGGGTCAGATGGTGCTCAACGCGTCGAACTTTCTGCGCACCGACATCGTGATCATGGGCATCATCGTGATCGGCGTCGTCGCCTATCTGTTCGACTTGCTGATGCGCTGGGTCGAGCGCAGGCTGGTGCCTTGGAAGGGGCGGGCGTGATGGAACCCCATCGCTATTCAGATGAGTTCGACAGGCGATGCGGCTGCGGCCGAGCCAGTCAGCCGGAGCTTGCGACGCCTGCCGCGCGAGAACGGAACGTCACCCCGCCACCGGCTGAAAAACGCGAATCCTCGGCGAAAGCTTGGCGCGAAGCTCCCGGTCCGCGACCCGCATGTCGTACTCGGACTGCAGGTTCAGCCAGAACCTGGGTTCCATGCCGAAGAACAACCCGAGCCGAAGCGCGGTGTCAGCGGTGATGGGGCGCTGCCCGTTCACCAATTCGCTGATTCGGCTGGGCGAGACATCGATATCCGCGGCAAGCTGGCGAGCGCTGATTCCCATGGGCTTCATGAAGTCCTCCAGCAGGATCTCGCCCGGATGAATTTCCCCCAGTAACTTGGCCATGTTCCGCACTCCTAGTGGTAGTCCACGATCTCGACCTGATGCGCGCCATCGGGCTTCCAGACAAAACAGACTCGCCACTGGTCATTGACGCGAATGCTGTGCTGGCCCTTGCGGTCGGCTTTGACGTTTGCGCGCTGGCGCGCCGCTACATGCCCGAGTAGTTCGGCCCGCCACCGCCCTCGGGCGTGACCCAGACGATGTTTTGCGTCGGGTCCTTGATGTCGCAGGTCTTGCAGTGCACGCAGTTTTGCGCGTTGATCTGCAGCCGGTCCGCGCCAGCATCCGTCTTCACGAATTCATAGACGCCGGCCGGGCAGTAGCGGCTCTCGGGCCCGGCGTACTTGGCCAGATTCGTCGACACAGGAATCGCGGCATCCTTCAGCGTCAGATGCGCCGGTTGGTCTTCGGCGTGGTTGGTATTGCTGATGAAGACCGAGCTCAGGCGGTCGAAGGTCAACTTGCCGTCGGGTTTGGGGTAGGCGATGGGCGTGCAGTCGGCCGCTGGCTTGAGGAACTCGTGATCGGGCTTGTGGCGGTGCAACGTCCACGGCGGGGATTCGATGCCGATTTTCGGCAGCAACCACTGCTCAATGCCCGTCATCAACTGCCCCACGAGCTTGCCCTTCTTGAACCAGTTCTTGAAGTTGCGCGTTTGCTGCAATTCGTGCATCAACCAGCTCGTCTCGAAAGCCTCGGGGTAGGCCTTCAATTCGTCATGCGCACGGCCACTCGCGAGAGCTTCGGATAAGGCTTCGGCGCACAACATGCCGGACTTCATCGCCGCATGGCTGCCCTTGATGCGCGCGGCGTTCATCGTGCCGGCGTCGCAGCCGACGAGCGCGCCGCCGGGGAACACCATCTTGGGCAAGGCCTGCGGCGAGCCATTGTTGATGGCACGCGCGCCATAGCCTATGCGTTTGCCGCCTTCGATGTGGGCGCGAATGGCAGGGTGCGTCTTCCAGCGCTGCATTTCCTCGAACGGGTTCATCCAGGTGTTGACGTAGTCCAGGCCGATCACGAAACCGAGCGTCACCTTGTTGCCTTCGAGGTGGTAAAGGAAGCCGCCGCCGAAGGAGTCATCCAGCATCGGCCAGCCCGCCGTGTGCACCACTCGGCCGGGTTGCGCCCGTGAAGGGTCGACTTCCCACAGCTCCTTGATACCGATGGCGTAACTCTGCACGTCTTTGCCGGCGCTCAGGTTGTAGCGGGCGATCAACTGCTTGCCGAGATTGCCGCGCGCGCCTTCGGCGAACACGGTGTACTTGCCCAGCAGTTCGACGCCGCGCTGGAATGCGCTGCCGGGCTCGCCATCCTTGGCCACGCCTTGGTCGCCGGTGGCGACACCCGTGACTCGCCCCTGTTCGTCATACAGAACTTCCGCAGCGGCGAAGCCGGGAAAGATTTCAACGCCCAGAGCTTCGGCTTGAGCGGCCATCCACTTCACGACGTTGGACAGCGACACCGCGTAGCAACCATGATTGTGGAAGTTGCGCGGCACCAGCCAGTCGGGCGTGCGGGTAGCGCCAGTCTCGCTGAGCACGAGGAGGTCGTCGCCCGTCACGGCCTGGTTCAGCGGGGCGCCCTGGGCGCGCCAGTCGGGAAACAGCTCTTCGAAAGCGCGTGGGTCCATCACCGCGCCCGACAGAATATGCGCGCCCGGCTCGGAGCCCTTTTCGAGAACGACGACCGATACTTCCTTGCCCTGCAGCGCCGCGAGTTGCTTGAGCCTGATCGCCGTGGCCAGGCCGGCGGGGCCCGCACCGACGATCACGACGTCGTATTCCATGGCCTCGCGCGGGCCGTATTTTTCGAGGATGGCGGCTGGGGTCATGGACAATGCAGCGCGATTGCTTCGCGGCATTCTATCGAGCGCCTTGCACTGGCGCGATTCATTCCGGGGGAAACACCATGAGCTACAGCATCGATCTTTCTGGGCGCGTCGCGCTTGTCACCGGCGCGTCGAGCGGCCTGGGAACGCAGTTCGCGAAGACGCTGGCCGGCGCCGGCGCGGCGGTGGCTTTGGCCGGGCGGCGTGTTGACCGCCTCAAGGCCCTGCGCGCCGAAATTGAAGCCGCGGGCGGCGTCGCCCATGTGGTCACGCTCGATGTGACGGACCTGACCAGCATCAAGGCGGCGGTCGCACACACCGAGACCGACATGGGCGGCATCGACATCCTCATCAACAACTCCGGCGTGAGCACGACGCAAAAGCTCATCGACGTGAGCGAAGAAGACTATGACTTCATGTTCAACACGAATACGCGCGGCGCGTTCTTCGTGGCGCAAGAGGTGGGCAAGCGCATGTTGGCGCGCGCCAAGGGCGCGGCGCCGGGCACGTTCACCGGCGGGCGCATCGTCAACATCGCGTCGATGGCGGGCCTGAAGGTGTTGGGGCAAATCGGCGTGTACTGCATGAGCAAGGCGGCGGTGATCCACATGACGCGATCGATGGCGCTTGAATGGGGCCGCTGGGGCATCAATGTGAACGCCATCTGCCCGGGCTACATCGACACCGAGATCAACCACCATCACTGGCAGACGGACCAGGGAAAACGCCTGATCGATATGTTGCCGCGCAAGCGCATCGGCAAGCCGCAAGACCTGGACACGACGTTGATGATGCTGTGCGCGAAGGAAAGCCACTTCATCAACGGCGCGGTGATCCAGGCCGATGACGGCTTCGCGGTCTGACCCATGGGCCTGCGAACCCTCTCGCCACTTGAAGCCCGCGTGTTGGGCGTGCTGATCGAAAAGGCGCATACTGTGCCTGACAGCTATCCGCTGTCGTTGAATTCGCTCACGCTCGGCAGCAACCAAAAAACGGCGCGCGACCCCGTCATCAATGCCGCCGAGGCTGAAGTGCAGATGGCGGTGGACGCGTTGAAGGGCTTGAACCTCGCGTTCGAGTCGAGTGGCTCGCGCGTCACCCGCTATGAGCACAACCTCGGCCGAACATTGGCGTTGCCTTCGCAGTCAGTCGCGCTGCTCGCGGTGTTGCTGCTGCGCGGGCCGCAGACGGCGTCTGAGCTGCGCATCAATAGCGAGCGGCTGCATCGGTTCGCCGATCTGTCGGCGGTTGAGGGTTTTCTTGAGGAACTGGCGACGCGCGCGGCAGACAAAGGCGGGCCGCTCGTGATCAAGCTGGCGCGTCAACCCGGTGCTCGCGAACAGCGCTGGGCGCACTTGCTGTGCGGCGCGGTTGACCCGGGGGCTTCTGCGGCGAACTCCGATTCAGTGGACTTCGTCGCCACCAGTGAAATCGTCGCGCTCAAGGCGCAGCACGCAGTCATGCAGTCTGAAGTGAGCGAACTGCGCCGGCTGGTCGACAAGCTCTACGCGGAACTGGGCGTTGCGCGTTAGTCATGGACAATTCATCCCGGCAAGAGTTCAAAGCCTCTATGTGATCGGAGATTGACGATGAAGAAACATTATTCAAGCGCTGCGGCGGCGCTCACGGGCATCGTTCGCGACGGGCAGTTGCTGGCGGTCGGCGGCTTCGGCCTGTGCGGCATACCTGAAGCGCTGATCGCAGCGTTGCGCGACACCGGCGTGAAGAACCTGACCGTGATTTCGAACAATGCCGGCGTTGACGGCTTTGGCCTGGGCCAACTGCTCGAGACGCGCCAGATCAAAAAGATGATCTCCAGCTATGTCGGCGAGAACAAGGAGTTCGAGCGGCAGTTCCTGGCCGGTGAACTCGAACTCGAATTCACGCCACAGGGCACGCTGGCCGAGAAGCTGCGCGCCGGTGGTGCCGGCATTCCCGCGTTCTTCACGCGCACTGGCGTGGGCACGCTCGTTGCCGAAGGCAAGGAGCAGCGCGAGTTCGACGGCCATCAATACATCATGGAGCGCGCTCTGTTGCCCGAGGTGTCATTGGTCAAGGCGTGGAAGGCCGATCAATCCGGCAACCTGATCTTTCGCCGCACGGCGCGCAACTTCAATCCGGCGGTGGCGATGGCGGGGAGAATCACGGTGGTGGAAGTGGAAGAGATACACCCCACGGGAACATTCGACCCCGACTCCATCCACCTGCCGGGCATCTACGTGCACCGCATCGTGGTGAACGCAACGCCGGAAAAGCGCATCGAGAAGCGTACCGTCAGCGCCGCCGCTTGACACGTTGAGCCCAACAACGAAGGAAGCACATCATGGCCTGGACACACGACCAAATGGCGGCGCGCGCCGCGCAGGAACTCAAGGACGGCTACTACGTCAACCTGGGCATAGGCTTGCCGACGCTGGTGGCCAATTTCGTCAGCCCCGACATCGAAGTCTGGCTGCAAAGCGAGAACGGCATGCTCGGCATCGGCGCGTTTCCGACGGAGGCTGAAGTTGACGCCGACATCATCAACGCCGGCAAACAGACCGTGACGACGATTCCGGGTTCGAGCATCTTCGGCTCGCACGACAGCTTCGCGATGATCCGCGGCGGCAAGATCGACCTGAGCATCCTGGGCGCAATGCAGGTCAGCGAAAAGGGTGACCTGGCGAACTGGATGATCCCGGGCAAGATGGTCAAGGGCATGGGCGGCGCGATGGACCTGGTGGGCGGCGTGAAGAACGTCGTCGTGCTGATGGAGCATGTGGCGAAAAAGAAAGACGGCAGCATAGAGTTGAAGATCCTGACGCGCTGCAACCTGCCGCTGACCGGCGTGGGCGTGGTGGACCGCATCATCACCGACCTAGCCGTCATGGACATCACGCCGCACGGCTTGAAGATCGTGGAAGTCGCCCCGGGTGTGACGCGCGATGAACTCGCCGCGAAGACGGGCGTGGCGTTGCATTGAAAACCTGAGCGTTGCCGATGGATGCGGCGCTGGTGCGGTTTCGGCAACGGATCGATTCCGCGCCGGCAGGCGAACGCAGTGCCTGAGTTGGCGTCGAGCCGCCACGGCACCCACCGCTCGCCCCAACGCTGCTCGTATGCCACCATCAAGCGCGGCGCACCTCCACTGGCAGCGACCTCATGCCGCGAAAGACCAGCGAGTTGATCCACTCGGGAGCGTCGGTCAGCGGCTCGATGTGCGCGTAGTGCGACAGCAGCGCCGGGAAGGCCACTTCGCCTTCGGTGCGCGCCAACGGAAAGCCAAGGCAGATGTGTTGCCCGAAGCCAAACGTCAGGTGCGGCAAGCCATCCCGGCGCAGGTCCAACCGATCCGGCTGCTCGTAGGCCCGCGGGTCGCGGTTCGCGGCATTGAGCATGATGAAGATGCGCTGCCCAACTTCCAGCGCCTTGCCATGCAGCTCATGGGCTTGCGCGACCAAGCGCACTTGCGCGCCGGAAGGGCCGTCGTAGCGCAACAACTCCTCGACTGCCGAGGCGGCGAGGCTCGGGTCGTCGCGCAGAAGCTGCATCTCGCCGGGAAAGCGCATTAACGACAACATGCCGTTGGCGATGTGGTTCGTCGTCGTCTCGTGGCCCGCGAACAGCATCAGGATGCAGGTGGCGACCAGTTCGTCGTCGGTAAACGCATCGTCGCCATCGCGCAGATTCACCAGCTCGGAGATCGCGTCTTCGCGTGGCTCCAGCCGGCGCTGCGCGATCAGCGCGCCGAAGAAGGCCGCCATCTCCGTCGTCGCGGCTTCGGCGGTGTCGTATTTCTGCGGGTTGGCACGCGAACTGCCAATGAACAGCGCCATGTCGTCCGACATTCGTTTCATGTCGGCCAGCGCCGCGAGCGGCACGCCCAGCATCGCCATGATCACCAGGCAGGGCAACGGGCCGGCGTAGTCGCGCACCAGGTCGATCTGCTCCCGACCGTCCAGCCCCACAAGCAGCTGCTGCGAGATGGCCTGGGCTTGCGGGCGCATCGCCTGCATCGCCTTGGCGCTGAAGACGCGGCCAGCGAGGCGGCGCAGCCGTGTGTGTTGCGGCGGATCCTTGAACACCAGCCACAGCGACAAGTAGCGCGTGATGGCTTCGATGCGGCTCGCCTCGGCGCTGGGCAGAGAGGCGAAGAACGGGCGCAGGCGGTCCGACGACACGCCACTGCGGTCCAGGCAAACGCGCTTCACGTCGTCGTAGCGCGTCAGCACCCAACTGCGCAGGCGTGGGCTCCAGTGGCACGGGTCTTCATCGCGCAAGCGACGAAAAAGCGGGTACGGGTCGGCTAGGACAGCCGGGTCTTCAGGTTGCCAGTCGATGTTCCGGTTCATAGGGTGGATGGCTGCGCAAGCGCCTTCGCTACTTCCGTCACGAGCTGCGGGCCACGATAGATGAAGCCGGTGTAGATCTGCACCAGGTTCGCGCCGGCAGCAATTTTGGCAAGCGCATCGGCGCCGCTCATCACACCGCCCACGCCGATGATGGGGTAGTGCGGTCCAAGCGTCGCGCGCAGCACCTCGATCACCCGATTGCTCAGGTGCATCACTGGCGGCCCGCTCAGGCCGCCGGCCTCACGGCCATGCGCCAGGTGTTTGACGCCTTCGCGCGAGACCGTGCTGTTGGTGGCGATCACGCCGTCGATGCCGTGCTTCGTCAAGGCGTTTGCGATGTGGCGAATCTGGGTGGCGTCAAGGTCAGGCGCGATCTTCACGAACAGCGGCACTCGCCGGCCATGCGCCTGTGCCAGCTCGGCGCGGCGATTGCACAGCGCGCCGAGCAAACCGGCGAGCGCGTCGTCTTCCTGCAATGCACGCAGGTTGGCGGTGTTCGGCGAGGAGATGTTCACCGTCACGTAGTCCGCGTGCGGATAGACACCTTCGAGACAGGTGAGGTAGTCGTCGACTGCCGAGGCGTTGGGTGTGCCGGAGTTCTTGCCGATGTTCAACCCGAGGATGCCACCGCGTTCACGGAAGCGGGCGCGCTGAACATTGGCAACAAAGCGAGCCAGGCCGTCGTTGTTGAACCCGAGCCGGTTGATCAACGCGTTTGCCTCGGGCAGGCGAAACATGCGCGGTTTCGGGTTGCCGGCTTGAGGCAGCGGCGTCACCGTGCCCACCTCGACAAAGCCGAAACCCAGCGCGCCGAAGCCGTCGATGCAGCGACCGTTCTTGTCCAGCCCCGCCGCCAGTCCGACCCGGTTCGGGAAGCGCAGGCCCGCCAGCGCAACGGCGTCATCGACGCGCGGCTGCGAGATGCCGCACACGAGCGGCGTGCGTTGGATGCCCGCGATGGCGGCGAGGGTCAGGTCGTGTGCTCGCTCGGCGTCGAGCTTGAACAGATAGCGCTGCGCAAGCGCGTAAGGAAGTAGGGCCATGGCTGACGGTTGGCGAGAATGCGTCGATTGTCGCAAACGCTATCGGCAATGCGCACCTGCGGCGGCATCGATTCGGCTTGCGGCGCGCAGACGACAATCCGCTTCAGATTGTTCCAATCGAGGTTCGAGTGACGATGAATCAGGATGAACTCAAGGCCCTCGTCGGCAAGGCGGCGCTGGCCTACGTGACGCCCGGCAGCGTGGTTGGCGTGGGCACGGGCTCGACGGTGAATTGCTTCATCGATGCGCTGGCGACGATGAAACAGCCGATTGCCGGCGCGGTGTCGAGCAGCGAGAAGAGCAGCGCGCGGCTGCGCGCGCTTGGAATTGCCGTGCTGGAGAGCAACCAGGTCGACAGCGTGCCGGTGTACGTTGACGGTGCGGACGAGATCGATCACGCCGGCCACATGATCAAGGGCGGCGGCGCCGCGTTGACGCGCGAAAAGATCGTCGCCGACATCGCACGCCGTTTCGTTTGCATTGCCGACGCCTCGAAGCTCGTGCGCACCTTGGGGCGGTTTCCCCTGCCTGTCGAGGTGATTCCGATGGCCACGTCGCAGCTCAAGCGGGCTTTCGCAGCGTTGGGCGGCAATGCGGTGTTGCGCGAAGGCGTGGTCACCGACAACGGTTGCCATATCCTCGACGTTCACGGCCTGACGATCAGCGACCCGGCAGGCATGGAGCGGGAAATCAACCAATGGCCGGGAGTCGTGACGGTGGGCCTGTTCGCGCGTAACAGGGCCACGCTGTGTCTGCTGGGCACGCCCGAGGGTGTGAAGACCATGACTTTCTAGGCCCGAAGCATCGGGTGGCACCGAAAAACGCGTAACCTCTGGGGACGCACTCCGCAAATCAGATCACTGGAAGGACGGGCCCATGGCCAAACCGAACTATTCTTTCGAAAAGCGCCAACGCGAATTGGCCAAGAAGAAGAAGAAGGAAGAAAAGCTCAAGGAAAAAGCCGGCCGCAAAGCCGGTTCGCCTCATGACGACGAGCCTGCCGAGTCGCAGGCGCCTGATCTGGCGCCCAACCCAAATCCCCCCGGATCCTGATTCATTCCTGCTTTGCGCGCCCGGCGCGTGACGAACCGCGCGGGGTCCACGGCGTCGATCATGCCGGCGCCCAGCGCCGCGGGCGACTCCGTGATCGTTGAGGCCAGCAGGCTTGCACCCAGCGCCGACCAGGTGATGCCGCGCGAACCCAGCCCGATGAACATGTACAGGCCTGTTTCGCGCGGCACCAGGCGCACCTGATCGCGACGCACCAGGCCCTGCGGGTGCGCGACCGGTACCGCGCCTATCAGTGGCAGCCGGTCGTCGCTGCTGCAGCGCCAAGCGACGCGGCCTTGCAGCGCATGCAGCGGCAGCGGCAGGGCTTTCGAAGCCGGGCAGAGCCGAGCCAGCCGTTCCAGGTTGGCCAGGTGGTCCGCTTCGCGCACCGCGGGGTCGGCGTCATCGGCCGACGCCGTGGCGCCGAAGAGGATCTGCCCATGCAATGGTGGGAGAACGAAGCCGTCGCCCGTGAGGGCCAGGTTCGGCAGGGCTCGGTTCGCGGGCCACGCGGCGGTGGGCAGCGCGCTCACCTGGCCGCGACGTGACCGCAGTGGCCAGTCGGGAAGACCCAGCAGGCGCAGCGCACTGCCTGCGTTGGCCAGCACCAGATGAGGCGCCTCGATGATCATCTGCCCCGAAGGGTCGAGCACCTGCCAGACGTCGGCGCGGCGCCGAATCGTGTCAACCTCAAGATTGCCGCGAAACGTGCATGCGCCTGAGCAGAGTTCCAAAAAATGGCGCGCCAGCGCGGCTGGATCGACACAACCGCCTCCCGGGTAGAACCACGCGGGGTGGGCCAGAGGCACACCGCTCAGTTGCGCGGCCTGCGTGGCGTTGAGCGCGTGCACATAGTCCGGCGGCAGACCGAGCGCGTGCAGCGTGTCGCGCATCGCGCCGATGGGCAATGACATTTCCAGGCGCAGCAGCCCATCGGCGTTTCCGGCAACGAAGCCATCTCGCACGGCGGGGAAGATCACGCGTTGGGCGTGCAGCGCGGCGGCTCGGTTGAAACGCGCGTGCGCACCGTCTTGCGGATTGACGATGCCGTGAAACGCGCCGGCCAGGTTGCCCGAGGCTTCTTGCGCCGGATCTGTGTGGCGATCGAGGAGCGTGCTGCGCCAGCCTTGCCGCGCCAGGGCCCAGGCGGTAGCGCAGCCCGCCAGTCCAGCGCCGATGATGACGGCGTGCTTGTGGGCCGTCGCTGCGCCGGCGTGTCGGGCAGGCGCACGACGCGGCGTGAACGCTGGCTCGAAACGCGCCACCGTCATCTCGCGCCTTCCGCCGAAGCCCGGCGCATGTTCGACCTGAAAGCCGGAAGCGCGAAGGCCAGCGCCCACGGCTTTCGCGACCGACCAGGTGGCAAGCGTCGCGCCGGGCGCCGCAAGCCGAGCCAGCGCCTTGAAGACGCGCGACTCCCACATGCGCGGGTTGCGCGCCGCGGCGAAGCCATCAAGGTAGAAGGCGTCGACTCGCGCCACCAACTGCGGCAACCACGCCTGAACGTCACCCAGGGCGAGCAACAACTCGACCTTGCCGTCGTCGAAGTGCAGGCTGTGCAAGTCAGGCGTGAGAGGCGGCCACGCGGCCAGCAGTGTCCGGGCCGGATCAGGCCAGGGCGAATCCGCATGCGCCAGTGCAAGGTCGGCGCGTGGCAGCGGGTGCTTTTCTATCGAGATGAAATGCAGCTGCGCGCAGCGCCGTGGATCGTCGCGCCAAGCCTGCCAGGTGGCAAGAAAGTTGTTGCCCAGGCCGAACCCGGTTTCGAGCACGACAAATCGGTCCTTGCCTTGCCAGCGCTCGGGCAGTTGATTGCCGCCGAGGAACACATGGCGTGCTTGGCCTGCGGCGCCGGCCGCCGGATGGTAGACATCACCATACGCCGAAGAGAACGGCACGCCATGTGCATCCACGGCCCAAGACGCCGGCACGATGGGCTCAAACCTCATGGCTGCGCGGGACAGCCTGGTAACCTGCGCGCCGCTTAGACGCGCTTGCGGTACTCGTGGGTGCGCGTGTCGATTTCCACCCGGTCGCCGGTCTGCACGAACAACGGCACCGAGATTTCCATGCCCGTTGCGAGCTTCGCGTTTTTCAGCACCTTGCCCGAGGTATCGCCCTTGACGGCGGGTTCGGTGTCGGTGATTTCACGCACCAGGCTCGTCGGCAGCTCGACCGAAATCGCCTTGCCGTCATAGAACACCACTTCAACCGGCATCGCGTCTTCAAGGTATTGAATCGCGTCGCCCATGTTCTCAGCTTCGACCTCGAACTGGTTGTATTCGGCGTCCATGAAGGCGTACATCGGATCGGCGAAGTAGGAGTAGGTGCACTCCTTCTTGTCGAGGATGACCTGGTCCATCTTGTCGTCGGCCTTGAACACGACTTCGGTGCCCGTGCTGCCCACCAGGCTCTTGAGTTTCATGCGCACGGTGGCCGAATTGCGGCCACCGCGGCTGTATTCGGTCTTGAGCACGACCATCGGGTCTTTGCCGTGCATGATGACGTTGCCGGCGCGAATTTCTTGAGCGAGTTTCATGGCGTGTTCCGAGGCTTGACGCAAAGCCCGAGAGTTTAGCGCCTGTCACTCACGAAGCGCAGCAGCTGGGTCGTCAAATCGGTCTGTTCGCGAAGCGCCGCGGACCAGCACCGCTGGTGGTCCTGCCATCGCACCGGGTCAGGCAGCGCCATCGGTGCGACGCCGGGTTCGGCGCTCGGCAGGCCGTTCCAGCGGGCCCACAGGGCGCGGATGTCGCGGGCCATCTCGGGCGCCGCATTTGCGAGGTAAAGATCCAGGAACGCGTGCAGTTTGGCGTGATGCGCATCGTCGCTTTGCACATACGGCTGCCAGATGAAAGGCCTGTCAGTCCACTGGGCCCGCACCCAGGAGTCTTCGCCGCGCACGAAGTTGAGGTCGCAACTCCAAAGCAGGTGGTCGTAGTCGGGCTGGCTCAGCCAGGGCAGGGCGATGGCGCGCAGTGCGCCCCGCCTCAGCGTGGGACCGAGCAGTTGGCGCAATTGGTCGGTGGCTGCGCCGGGAGCGGCCAGCTCCAGCGTAGGCTGCGTGCCCAGCACGTTCAGCAGGCTCGCAAGCGCCGTGTTCGCATAGCAGAACAGGCTGACGCTGCGCTCGCCGGGCCTGAGATCGAAGCCGTGGGCGGCACGCCAGGCGGGCGCATCGAAGTGGCGCTGGCGCGATTCAAGATCGCGCTCGCGCATCAGGCCGCCCGTGCCTGGCACGAAGCCGGGATGGAAGAACCACTTTGTCAGTCCCGCGCCGGGACCACTGAGTTGTGGCGAGCGCAGGCCATGGTTCTGGCGCGCGTAGGCTTGCGCCGTCAGGTACTCAAGGTTGATCCATACGGGAGCGATAGCCCGCGCTTTCATACATGCGACATACGCGTGGGGCGGATTGCAGCCGAAGGCCTCGATCACGATATCACCGCAATCGACCGCCGTCGGCGATTCCAACCACGGCAGCACGCGCACGCTGGGGCGACCCTGAGGCGCCATCCAGCGCAGTGCCGAGGCGTCGTCGGTCCACAAACGCACCTGCTCGCCGCGATGCGCCAAGTCGTTGGCCACGCGCCAGCACACGCCGATGTCGCCGAAGTTGTCGATCACCCGGCAGAAGATTTCCCAGACGCGCGCCATGGCGGCAATTATCCGGGCCGATTGCGCACCCAGCCGCGCAATGCAGCGCGGCACAATCGCATGCGATGAGCGACACGCCCCTGCCCGACGCAGCGCAAGACCTTGCGGAGCCGTTTTCGGCGCGCCTCCTGGCCGATGTGGCGGCATTGCCCAGCCTGCCCGGCGTGTACCGCTATTTCGACGTGCACGGCGCGGTGCTGTATGTAGGCAAGGCGCGCGACCTGAAGAAGCGCGTGTCGAGCTACTTCCACAAGGACCATGGCGGCACGCGCATCGGCCAGATGGTGAGCCGCATCGCGCGCCTGGAAACAACGGTGGTGCGCTCGGAAGCCGAAGCGCTGTTGCTTGAGAACAATCTGATCAAGGCGCTGGTGCCGCGCTACAACATCCTGTTCCGCGACGACAAGAGCTATCCCTATCTCAAGCTCACGGCACATCGATTTCCGCGCATGGCCTACTACCGCGGCAGCGTCGACACCAAACATCGCTACTTCGGCCCGTTCCCCAACGCCTGGGCGGTGAAAGAGTCGATCCAGCTGCTGCAAAAAGTGTTTCGGCTGCGCACCTGCGAAGACAGCGTGTTCGGCAATCGAACCCGGCCTTGCTTGCTGTACCAGATTCAGCGTTGTTCGGGGCCGTGCGTCGGCCACATCGAGCCACAGGCCTACCAACGCGACGTGGGCAATGCCGAGCGTTTTCTCGAAGGCCGCCAGCAAGAAGTGATGGAGACACTGCAAGGCGAGATGTTGCGCCGTGCTGAGGCGCTCGAGTTCGAGCAGGCGGCGGCGATTCGCGACCAGATTGGCTCGCTGTCGCGCGTGCTGCACCAGCAGGCGGTGGAAGACAACAGTGGCGTCACCGTGAAGGACGCCGACATCCTCGCAGCCCAGGTGGACGGCGGGCGCGCCTGCGTGAATCTGGCGATGGTGCGCGGCGGCCGGCACCTCGGCGATCGCCCGTACTTCCCGGCGCATGTTGACGAAGCCGCACAATGGGCGAATTCGGAAGTGGAAGAACGCGGCGCGTTGCTGGGGCCCGAAGTGCAGGTTCTGGAGGCCTTCATTGCGCAGCACTACCTTGAAGGTGGCGCGCCGCCGCTGCTTGTGCTGAGCCACGCCGTGGACAAGACGCTCATCGACGCCCTGAGCAAACAAAGTGGCGTCAAGGTTACCGCGCAGCACCAGCCACGCGATTCGCGGCGCGCCTGGCTCGACATGTGCATCAGCGGCGCGCGCCTCAAACTCGCGCAACTCCTGGCCGAGGAAGGCTCGCAGCAAGCGCGCACGCGCTCGTTGGTCGACGCGCTCGATCTCGGCGTGGAAGACCTGGAGCGCTTTCGCATTGAGTGTTTCGACGTGAGCCACACGGCCGGCGAGGCGACCCAGGCATCTTGCGTGGTGTTCGAGGGGCACCGCATGCAATCGGCGCAGTACCGCCGCTACAACGTCGAGGGCATCACCGCGGGCGACGACTATGCGGCCATGCGCCAGGTCTTGTTGCGCCGCTACACGAAGCTCGCGCAGGCCGCGAGCACGGGCCAGGCGCGTTTGCCGGATCTGGTGCTGGTGGACGGTGGCCGCGGGCAGGTGGGTGTGGCGCGCGAAGTGTTCGAAGAGTTGGGGCTTGAGGTGAGCCGCATCGTCGGGGTGGAGAAGGGCGAGGGCCGCAAGGTCGGGCTCGAAGAGCTGGTGTTTGCCGATGGCCGCGACAAGATCTACCTGGGCAAGGATTCGGCGGCGCTGATGCTCGTCGCGCAGATACGCGATGAGGCGCATCGCTTTGCGATCACCGGCATGCGCGCCCGGCGCGCGAGTGTGCGCACCGGGGCGAGCAAGCTCGAAGAAATTGCTGGCATCGGCCCGAAGAAGCGCGCGAAACTGTTGCAGCGTTTTGGCGGTTTGCGTGGCGTGGAGCAGGCGAGTGTCGAAGATTTGAGGAGCGTGGACGGCGTGTCGCGTGATCTCGCCGAAGAGATTTTTCGCGCCCTGCATTGACGCGGCTGCGGTGGCCTTCAGGGCCAGGCGCAGACCCTCGGCAGAACCTTCGGCAAGACCTTCGGCACAATCGCCCCATGTTCTTCAATTTGCCGACCCTCTTCACCTGGGGCCGAATCATCGCGATTCCGCTCGTCGTGGGTGTGTTCTACCTGAACCTGGAACAACAGCTGCAGAACCTGCTGGCGACGGTGTTGTTCATCGTGGTGGCGCTCACCGACTGGGCAGACGGCTACCTCGCGCGGCGCTTGAACATGACCTCGTCGTTCGGCGCCTTCCTCGACCCGGTGGCCGATAAATTCTTGGTCTGCGCCGCGCTGCTCGTGCTCGTGCACCTGAACCGGGTGCATGCGCTGGTGGCGCTGGTCATCATCGGACGCGAAATCGCGATCTCGGCGCTGCGTGAATGGATGGCGCAGATCGGCGCGTCGCGCAGCGTGGCCGTCAGCATGATCGGCAAGGTCAAGACCGTAGTGCAAATGGTCGCGATACCGTTCTTGCTGTACCACGGCATGCTGTTTGGCGTGATCGACACCCATTGGTGGGGAACGATATTGATCTACGCATCGGCCGTGCTGACGATCTGGTCGATGGTCTATTACCTGCGCAAGGCCTTGCCGGAAATTCGCGCCAAGGTGCGCTGAGAGGCTCGACATGGCACGCGAAGACACGGCGCTGCTGCGCCTGATGCCGTGGGTGTTCGTGCTCATCTGGAGTACCGGTTTCGTGGTCGCGCGCTTCGGTATGCCGAATTCGCCACCATTCAGTTTCTTGAGCGTGCGCTATGCGCTGTCGGTTGCGTGTTTCGCGGTTTGGATTGCACTGGTGCGTGCCGTCTGGCCGTCAGGCGCGCGGCAATGGGGGCACCTTGCAGTTACAGGTGTGTTGATGCACGCCGGTTACCTGGGCGGTGTTTGGGCCGCCATCAAGCAAGGCGTCGGCGCGGGGACCGTGGCGCTGCTGGTGGGCCTGCAGCCGGTGCTGACCGCGCTTTGGATGGGTTGGGTGGCGCGCCGCGACAGCGATGCGCCCACGCTGCAATGGCGTCATTGGTTGGGCCTGCTTCTTGGTTTGATCGGCTTGATGCTGGTCGTTTGGCCCAAGATTGGGATCGGTGAAGTCACGCTGGCGAATCTTGCCCTCGGAGTGTTCGCGTTATTCAGCATCACCGCCGGAACGCTCTACCAAAAGCACTTCCTGGCGCCGACCGATGTGCGCACGGCGAGCGCGATTCAATTGTTCGCGGCCCTGCTGATCACCGCGCCACTGGCCTGGTTCGAAACCGAGGCCATCCGCTGGAACGGGCAGGTTTTTGGCGCCATGGCCTGGTCGGTCCTGGTCTTGACGCTGGGCGGAAGCTCGCTGCTCTATCTGCTGATTCAGCGCGGCGCCGCGACCCGCGTGACAAGCTTGATGTACCTCGTGCCGCCTTGCACGGCGAGTTTGGCCTGGTTGTTGTTCGGTGAGGTCGTCACACTCGCGATGGTCGCCGGAATGGCATTGACGGTGGCCGGGGTCGCCATGGTGCTGCGCCAGGGCAAGGCGGCACAATGACTTT
>JANOLJ010000294.1:0-19232 GCA_031419715.1 Burkholderiales bacterium
CGGTAGCTGATTGGCACATGGCCTAAGCCCATTGCGAAGATGCCAGATCAACACGCCGGTATCGACCAGCATCAGGAGGTCGCTCAGGACTTGTTGCGCGAACCGTCGCGGTTGTAGCGCGGCTCGCGCAGCTTGCGCACATATTCCGCCACATCTGGCATGTCCTCGCGGTCGCGCCACATCCCGAAAAGCGGATCGTCGGTCACGAATTCCTCGGCTGGCGCGCTGGCCTGGGCTTCTTCCTCGATGCGCACCGTCACATTCGCGCCGACCGCCTTGGCCAGCTTGGCCCGCTTGGCACGCCAAGCGGGCGGTAGCTCAGCCAGCGGTACATGCTCAATGACGATCGGGTTCACGTCCACCCCTTCACAGGATTTAGCGGGAATTCTCCCACGCTCATGCCCGGCGTGCGAGCCGAGATGGGTCGGAAGGCTCCCCACCCTCGGGCGTGGCGTTCTCGGTTCAAAGGTTCATCCACGGCCTCATGGACAAGCGCCTCGAAGTTGAAGCCCTTCGCCAATCGCTCCGATCGCGTGAAATGATCTTAGGCCGCGGCCAAAATCCGAAACTCGGTCGCCTTCACGACTGGGCGAACATGAGTCTTCTCGCGCTGCAAGTCCACCAGCCCATAGCGCGACATCGTCTTCAACGTGCGCGACAAGTTGCTCGGCTGGCGGCCCGTGGTCTTGGCCAGTACCGCCATGGAGTCGGGGTTGGTTTCCCGGATGACCTTCAGCAGCGCGCGGTTCTGATCACTCAACACTTCGGCCACCGACTTCATGGAGGTGAACCAGATCTTGGGCTCGCCAGGCTTGGGCTTGTACTCGCCCTTGGCGATGGCGATCATGCGCGCCCTGATCAGCTTTTGCGACATCACGCCAATGACGATGGGCTTCATTCCAGGGCCTCCTTGATCACGCGATCCACCTCGGTAAAGAAATCTTCCAGCAACCGTTGCGCCGATTCGAATGTGTAAGGTACGCCCCGGTCACTTGAAGTTCTGTGCCGGTGGTCGTAGGGCAGACGTTGCCCTGCAAACTTGAACTTCTTTGGTATTTTCACCGCGTGCGCGTTGTCATAGCCCAAGACCCGGGTGCCGTACTTGTCGTGCAGCGTCAGGCTGTAGCGAATTCCGTGAAGCACATGTTCCGACTCGGGGATCTGTCGCGCCTCGATCTTGATCCAGAAGCCACCCTCCTGCTCCAGCACGCTGCCATCGAGTTCCAAAAGCGTCTCAAGGCCGATGTCGGGACTGCTCATCTGACTTTGACTATATCAGCGGTTGATAACTCATACCCGCCAGTCCCACCACACGCGGATCAAGCGCATGGTCTGCCCATTGACCGAGCTCACGCCGCGTCGAAGCCCCCGGACCGATGCCTCCGCCCCTCACGCCGCGCCGGCCGCCTGCTGCGCCCGCATGCGCGCGTGCACATACGCGCCTTGCGGCACATGCAGCAGATCGGCGATGCGCCACAGCACATGGCGTTCGTGTTCGTTGAGGTGGCCATCGGCATAGGCGACGCGCCACATGTGCACGACCATGCGGATCTTCTGCTGCATCTCGAAGCGCTCGTTGATGTGCGAGGTGAAGCTGAACAGGTCGGTCGCGCCTTGCGCCGTCACGTCGGCCAGCTCCGCCAGGCGCTGTGCTTCGTCTTCTCCCAGCGCGAACTTGTCGCGCAGTGCCGCCAGCACCGCCTCGCGCTCGCCGGGGTGAAACGAGGCGTCGGCGCGCATCACCTCGGCCAGCATCACGGCGGTGGCCAACTGCAACACATGTTCAGCGGTGTGGGCATCAACCTGCGGCGCGGGAGGAAGCAAGCTGTCGAACAGATCCTTGAGTGTCTTGAGCATTGCGCTGATTCCGTTGTCGATTCAGTGGTGGAGCGATCGATCGACAGCTGCACACCGACGCGCCGCCTCACCCTGTCACGGATTCGGGAAATGCTGCTTTCGCGATGGCATTGCCGTAAAAGCGCCTGCACAGTTCGCGTCGCCGCTGGTTGGGATTCAGGTCGGGCGCCAGCGATGAGAGCACGATGGCTTGCGCGGTCTCGAACATCTGTAGCGCCATCAGCGCGCGATCCGATCCGCTCATCGCCGCATAGCGGGCCCGCAAGACAGCTTCGATTTCGGGGCTGGTGTCATTCATCCTTGGCATCCTTCAGCAATTGAGCCAGGTCCAAGCGCTCGGCCCATTCATCCAGGTAGGCAACGTCCAGCGGTGTTTCGAGCAGCAACCTGACATCGCGCAGTTGCTGTTCGGAGCGCGATTGCCGCGACCATTCGAGCTTGGAGAGTATCAAATCCTCGACGCTCACGACCCACACGGGAACCCCGGCAAAGTCGACGCTGCGTCGACGTTCGAACTCAGCGCGCCGGTAGGGCGTGCCCTTGCGCGGAATCAGATCGATTTTGACCACCGATGGCAAGTGGATGATGTTCCAAGGCCGCCCGGTCAGAACCGCCGAGGCAATCGCACCCGCGTCGGCATGGTAGTCGGCACCAAGCGCTTCAACCAGCCGTTGCGCGTCGGCGGCTTCGAGGGCGATGACCAGATCGATATCGCGCGTCATGCGTGGGCGGGCGTAAAAGCTCATCGCCAACGAGCCGGTCAGCATGTAGGGCATCGCGGCACCATCAAGCCGTGCGCACACGTCGCGCAGGGCCAGCAGTTCCGGGGTGGGCGGCATGTCGGCTGCTCGGCCTCAGGTGCCGGTGAACCGCGGCTTCCTCTTCTCCATGAACGCCGCCTGGCCCTCTTTGTAGTCTTGGCTGTTGAAGCAAGCCGCGACGGCCCGCTCCGTCGCCGCGACATCGCGGGTCATTGAGTCCTTCAGCGCCTCGCCCACCACCAGCTTGGCGCAACGCACCGTGAGCGGCGCGTTCTCGGCGATGGCGCGCGTCATCTCTTCCACCGCGGCCTCCAGCTTGTCTTCGGCAACGACGCGGTTCACCAAGCCCATTTGCTGCGCCTCGCGCGCGTCGAAGTGGCGGCCGGTGAAGAACATCTCTTTCGCGTAGGCCGGGCCGACCAGATCGACGAGTGGTATCGCGCGCTGCAGGCCATAGCCCAGGCCGAGCTTGGCCGCGGGGATGCCGAACTTGGCGTTCTCGGTGCAGATGCGGATGTCGCAGCACACCGCGACCGCCGTGCCGCCGCCGATGCAGTAGCCGCGAACCATGGCGATCGTCGGAATGGGCATCGCCAGAATCGCCGCGTAGGCTTTCTGCGTCGTCGCCTGGTAGTGCTCGACGGCTTGCGCCTCCTGGCGCTCGTCCTTGAACTTGGAGATGTCGGCGCCCGAGGCAAAAGCCTTGCCGCCCGCGCCAGTGATCACCATCACGCGCACCTCGGGGTCGGCCTGGAAGTCGGCCATGATTTCCAGCGCGGCGTCCCACATCTCCAGCGAGATCGCGTTGTGGCGTTCGGGGTTGTTCAGGATCATCCAGCCGACGCCGTTGTCCTTTTTCGAGATCATCTTTTTCGAGAGCATTTTTTCGCTTGGCATGGTGGGGCCCGAAGTGGCTGGACGATTGTTGGACGACTGTTGGACGATCGCTAGACGATTCCCTGACGTTGCAACTGGGCGATGGCGTCACTGGCATAACCCAGCTCGCGCAGCACCTGTTCCGTGTGTTCGCCTAAGCCCGGCGGATGGCTCGCGACGTGGCTCGGCGTGCGGCTCAGGGTCACCGGTTGCCCGAGATAGGCGACGGCGTCGACCTGTTGCGCAATGCCCAGGTGCTGAGCCTGCGGGTCGGTGAAGGCCTGGTCGATCGAGTAGATCGGACCGCAGGGCACGCCGGCCTCGTTGAGCAAGGCTACCCAGGCCACGGTGTCGCGCTCCTTCATATAAGACTCGATGTCGGTGTGCAGCGCGTCGCGGTTCACTGAGCGCAACGCGGCGCTCGCGTAGTCGGGGTTTGTGGCAAGCTCGGGCGCGCCGATGGCTTCGCAAAAGCGCACCCAGATCTTGTGCCCCGACACCGCGAGGTTCATGTAGCCGTCATGCGTCTTGTAGACGCCGGTGGGAATCGACGTCGGGTGGTTGTTGCCGGCCTGGCCTGCGACTTCGCCCTTCATCAGCCAGCGTGCCGCCTGGAAGTCGAGCATGAAGAGCTGCGCCTGCAACAGCGAAGACTTCACCCATTGCCCCTTGCCCGATTTCTCGCGCTCGATCAGGGCGACGGAGATTCCATAGGCGCAGAAAATTCCGGCGCACAAATCCGCGATGGGAACGCCCACCCGCACGGGGCCCTGGCCGGGCAGTCCGGTGATCGACATCAGGCCGCCCATGCCCTGCGCGATCTGGTCGAAGCCCGGGCGCAGCCGGTAGGGGCCGTCTTCGCCATAGCCCGAAATGCTGCCGTAGATGAGGCGCGGGTTGATCGCGGCACACACCTCGTAGCCGATGCCGAGCCGGTCTTTCACGTCGGGGCGGTAGTTCTCGACGAGTACGTCGGCACGCGCGACGAGTTGTTTGAGAATCGCCACGCCTTCGGGGGCCTTGAGGTTGAGCGTGATGCCGCGCTTATTGCGGTGCACATTCTGGAAGTCGCTGTCTTCGCGCGGGCCACCGATGCCATCGCCCTCATCCATGCCGGGCGGCATTTCGACCTTGATGACCTGGGCGCCCCAATCAGCAAGCTGGCGCACCGCCGTCGGCCCGGCGCGCACGCGGGTCAGGTCGATAACGGTGATGTGCGACAGGGCGGTAGAGGCTTGCATCGGTTCAGTCTAACCCGCCGGCCTGTGTGTCAGGCTGTCGTGCCTACACTCATTGCTTCGTTGGAGACAGCAGGATGAAACGCACTGCATTGGGTGAGGGGGCTGGGGCGCTTTTCGGCCCTTTGCTGACTTTGCGCGCCGGCTCCTTGAACGACTGCGTCGCCTGCGAAGGGTTGGCGAGGCGCGGCAGGCGGCACCCGGCGGGGGCTCATGCTGGGACGGTCTACGCTTCGCTCCGACTCCGCTGCGCTGCTCGGCCTGGGGTCGCGCCCCGAACTCGCTGCGCTCACTTCGTTCGCTACGCTCAAACAGGCGGGGCGAAGTCAGTTTTGGAGGCGCGCTGCGCGCGCTCGACTTCAAGGCTGCGCGGATCAAAGTCACAGAAATCGCCCCCTGCGGGCCCCCGCGCGCAGCGCCTGCCGCGTGGCAACGGTGATGGACTTCGTCGGAAGGCCTACGCGGGTGCCTACGTCGTGTTGCGTGCCCAAAGGGCGACCGACGGCCAGGCACCGCGGCGAATTCGATCCTTGGTTGTTCGGGTCGAAGGAAACCAACGGTTGCAGCGCGGCAGGCGGCACCCGGTGGGGTCTGGTGGGGGCGATTTCTGGGGCGACGAGCAGCGCAGGCTTGGCGTCGGCGCGCGCAGCGCGCATCCAAAACTGACTCGCCGCGCCTGTTTGAGCGTAGCGAACGAAGTGAGCGCAGCGAGTTCGCGGCGCGACGCCGAGCCGAGCAGCACAGTGGAGTCGGCGCGCAGCGCCGACCGCCCCAGCATGAGCCCCCGCCAGGCCCCACCGGGTGACGCCTGCCGCGCCGCTCTGACCTACACCCGCATAGCGGACGCTCAACCGGCAGCAATGGGCCGAACGCGCGCGATTACCAACGCCAGGCCGGGCCAAGCATCTCGGGTCGCGCACAGCACAGTGGAGCTATCGAAATGAACAAGCCAACCGATCCTGGGCTGTTGCAATCCGTGGAAGCCTTTGCCGACTATCGGACGAACGGTGCGTCGCGTTTTGACACCGGCGCCGAGGCAACGGCGCATGCGCGCGGTGCGCGCGTGGGCATCAGCCGGCCGCATGAGTCGGCGCATCTGCATGTGGCGGGCGAGGCCGACTACATCGATGATCTGCCGGAGATCGTCGGCACCTTGCACGCGGCGCTGGGCCTGTCACCGGTAGCACGCGGGCGCATCACTGGCATGGCGTTGGAGCGGATTCGCGCGCTGCCCAGTGTCGTCGCGGTGTTGAGCGCGGCCGACATTCCCGGCGCGAACGATTGCGGCTCTATCGTTCACGACGATCCCATCCTCGCCGAAGTGACCATCAACACCGACGGATCGTGCAGCGGCGAGGTGCGCTACCTCGGTCAACCGGTCTTCGCCGTGATCGCGCAGACGCGAGACGCCGCGCGGCGCGGCGCGGCGCAGGCCAAGGCGGTATTGCAAATCGATGCCCAGGCGCCTGTCATCACGCCGCAAGACGCACACCGGCTCGGCCAGTACGTGCTGCCGCCGATGCACCTGGTGCGCAGCACGCGCGATGGCGGCGCGCGCGCGGCCATTGACGCCGCACCGCACCGCCTGCGCGGCACGCTCGAAGTCGGCGGCCAGGAGCAGTTCTATCTGGAAGGCCAGATCTCCTATGCGATACCGCAGGAAGACGGCACGATGTTCGTGCACTGCTCGACACAGCACCCCAGCGAAATGCAGAACCTGGTGGCGCACGCGCTGAAACTGCATGCGCACGACGTTCAGGTGGTGTGCCGGCGCATGGGCGGCGGTTTTGGTGGCAAGGAGTCGCAGTCGGCCTTGTTCGCCTGTGTGGCCGCGGTTGCCGCACAGCGCTTGGGCCGGCCGGTGAAGCTGCGCCTGGATCGCGACGATGACTTCCTCATCACCGGCCGGCGCCACTGCTTCTGGTACCAGTACGAAGTCGGCTACGACGACGATGGCCGTGTGCTCGGCGCCGAAGTGACGATGGTCTCGCGCGCCGGTCACTCGGCCGACCTGTCTGGCCCGGTGATGACGCGGGCGCTGTGCCACTTCGACAACGCCTACTGGCTGCCCGACGTGGCCGCGCATGGCTATTCCGGCAAGACGAACACGCAGAGCAACACCGCGTTTCGCGGTTTTGGCGGGCCGCAGGGCGCGATCGCGATCGAAAACATTCTGGATTCGATCGCGCGCAAGCTCGGGCACGACCCGCTCGACGTGCGCAAGCTGAACTTCTATGGCCAGGGGCAAAAAACACCCTACGGACAGGACGTCACCGACAACATCATCCACGAACTCGTCGCGGACCTGGAGCGCACGAGCGACTACCGCGCGCGGCGCGCCGCGGCTGCGGCGTTCAACGCACAAAGCCCGGTGCTGCAACGCGGCATCGCGCTCACGCCGCTCAAGTTCGGCATCTCGTTCAACGTCAAACACTTCAATCAAGCGGGCGCACTGGTGCATGTGTACACCGATGGCTCGATCCTGGTGAACCATGGCGGCACCGAGATGGGCCAGGGCCTGAACACCAAGGTCGCGCAGGTGGTTGCGCATGAACTCGGCGTGGGGTTTGACGCGGTGCGCGTCACCGCGACCGACACGCATAAGGTGGCGAACACCTCCGCCACTGCCGCCTCCACCGGCAGCGACCTCAACGGCAAGGCCGCGCAAGACGCCGCGAGTCGCATTCGCGAGCGCCTGAGCGGCTTTGCGGCGTCGCGCTGGGGCGGTGATGCTGCCGACGTGCGCTTTGCCAACGACCAGGTCAGCGTCAGCGGCAAGACGCTGACCTTTCGCGAAGTCGTCGCCGCCGCCTACACCGAGCGTGTGCAACTCTGGAGCGACGGCTTCTACGCCACGCCGGGGCTGAGCTGGAACCGCGACACGCTGCAAGGCAACCCGTTCTTCTACTTCGCCTACGGCGCCGCGGTCAGCGAGGTGATTGTTGACACCCTCACCGGCGAGTGGAAACTGCTGCGCGCCGACATCCTGCACGACGCGGGCCGATCGCTCAACCCCGCCGTCGACATCGGCCAGATCGAAGGCGCGTTCATTCAGGGCATGGGCTGGCTGACGACGGAAGAGCTGGTGTGGCACCCGGCAGACGGCTCGCCGAAGGCCGGTCTGCTCACGACGCATGCGCCGAGCACCTACAAGATTCCCACCGCCAACGACTGCCCTCCGGTGTTCAACGTGCGGCTATTCGAAGGCGACAACCCGGCCTACAGCATCCACCGCAGCAAGGCCGTCGGCGAGCCGCCGCTGCTGCTGCCGTTCTCGGTGTTCTACGCGATTCGAGACGCGGTGTCGGCGGTGGGTGCGCACCAGGTCGACCCGCCGCTCACCGCTGCGGCGACGAGCGAAGCGATTCTGCGCGCGATCACCGCCGTGCGCGCCGCGTCGTCATGACCGGAACCGTGCATGACCGAGCTGCTTGACACCGCCCGCACCTGGCTGCTCGAGGGCAAGCGAACGATCGTCGTCGAAGTGAGCGCGGCGCGCGGTTCGGTGCCACGCGAAACCGGCACGCGCATGCTGGTCGGCGCGACGCAATGCGCCGGAACGATCGGCGGCGGGCACCTCGAGTGGAAGGCGATCGCCAAGTCGCGTGACATGCTCGCGGCGAACGACACCGTTGCGCGCATCGAGCACTTCCCGCTCGGCCCGGCGCTCGGCCAATGCTGCGGCGGCGCGGTCACGTTGACGTACGCGACCCTCGACGCCGCAGCCCTCGCGGCCTGGCCGCAGGCGGCGCCGCTGTTCGACCTGCAGCTCTACGGCGCCGGCCACGTGGGCCGCGCCATCGTGCGCGCGCTCGCGCCGCTGCCGGTGCGCGTGACGTGGGTCGACGAGCGAGAAGACGAGTTCGAGGCGGCGGGCGAGCTGCTTCACCCACCCGGCCGCGCGCAAGTTCAGAAGGTCTGCACCGACACCTTGGAAGCCGAAGTGCGCCACGCACCGCCCCACGCGCTCTACCTCGTGCTGACGCACCAGCACGACCTGGACCTGCGCATCACGGAATCGATCCTGAGGCGCGCTGACTTCGCCTACCTCGGCCTGATCGGCTCGAAGACGAAGCGCGAGCGCTTCATGCACCGCTTCGAGGAACGCGGTATCGCTCCCGAGCTGCAGGCGCGCCTGACCTGCCCGATCGGCGTTCCCGGGATCAGCGGCAAAGAGCCCGAGGTGATCGCGGCGGCGGTTGTGGCGCAACTGCTGCAAGTTGCCGTTGAAGGGGTCACGACCAAGGATTGACAACAGGCGTCGGCAGGCCTTCGAAATGGCGAACATTTCGCGTTGCCAAGGTGGCGCGGCGCGCCGCCGCGATGCCGGCGATTTGGGTGTCGCGCATGTCCACCGGTCGGCCTGCGCGCTGCCGCGCCGCGCCGATCAGCGCGGCCTGTGCGGCGGCTTCCGCATCGAATGGCAGGATGCGATTTCCCAAGTCTTCGGCGAGCAGCCGTTCGAAAGAGGCTTCCAGCGCTTGCTGGCGCCGGCCGCGAGGCAGCAGTGCCAAGCCCAGGCGACTCTCGAACACCGTGATGCTGGTCAACCATATCGAGGTCGCCGCCTGCGCATCGAGCCAAGCCAGCACGGCCGGGTCGGGCTGGGTGCGCATCAGCGCGGAGAGCACGTTCGTATCGAGAATGATCACTTGCGCAAAGGTGCCGGCCGCGCCGCTTCGCCCTTCAACTCGGGCAGGTCTTCAGTCAATCCGATCCGGGCGAACCGGGCGGCAATTCGGCTTCCCAGCCGACTTGCCGGAGGCGATTCGTCCTTGACCGCGTTGCGAAGAATCTGCCGCACCTCTTCTTCCATGCTCGAGCCGTGCCGTGAGGCTCGCAGCTTCAAGCGCGCCTTCACGTCTTCCTCAAGGTTGCGAACGGTGAACTGGGCCATGGCCGCTCTTCTCTTCAGTGAATCGATATCATGATAGCACTCGAAAGAACCTATGCGGGGTTGCCACTCGCGTCGGCGGCTCACCTGCCCGATCGGCGTGCCGGGCATCGCCGGCAAGGAACCCGAAGTGATTGCGCTGGCGGTGGTGGCGCAACTGTTGCAACGGCACATCGCACCCGGGACTATCACGTCTTGACGACGGCCCGGGGCCCCCACAGAATGGTCGGCTCGGAAGACCCCCATCAAAGATCGACGGCAACGTCGGAACAACGAGACAAGGACTCCAATGAACAAGGTATCTCTGCATGGCGCCACGTTGAGCGCGAGCCATTCGCGCTCAGGCATGGCGTGGGGCGCGCTGCTCGCCGCCGTGATTGCACTCTCCGCGTGCGGCAAGAAGGAAGAAGCCGCCAAACCCGCCGCCGCGCCCGCGGCCTCTACCGCGGGAAAAAGCGCAGCGCAAGTCGCGGTCGATGCGGCCAAGCCGCTGTGCCAGGGCGGCAAGACGATCACGATCGTCTGGGAGGCCGGCCTGCAATCGCTTGACCCGAAGAACTTCTCCGGCCCGAAGTGGGAAAAGGAAACCGGCTGCAAGGTCAACGTGATCGAGGTGCCCACGGCCGAGATGTTCACCAAGATCATGCAGGAGTTCCGTGCCGGCACCGGCGCCTATGACGCGCTGAACGTGATCCCAGCGTGGATGCCCGACCTGGCGCAAGCCGGCGCGCTTGAGCCGCTCGACGCCATGGTCGACAAATACGGCTTCCGCGCCGAGTTGCAGAAGATCGCCCCGACCTACCGCGACAACCAGATGACGGTGGGCGGCAAGATCTACGGCTTCCCGGATGACGGCGACGTGTTCCTGATGTACTACCGCAAGGATCTGTTCGCCCGCGAAGACTTGCAAAAAGCGTACAAGGCCAAGCACAACGCCGACCTCGCCGTGCCCAAGACGTGGGACGACTTCGAGAAAGTCGGCACCTTCTTCACCGCGGCGCTGAAGAGTGAAAACATCTACGGCGGATCGATGTTCCGTGAGCCCGGCTATGGCAACTTCATGTTCCAGGAGCGCTTCCGCAATGAAGGTGGCAAGTTCTTCGACGCGAACATGAAGGCCACCGTGAACACCTCGCAAGGCGTGAAGGTTCTCAAGGGCTGGCTTGACGAAAACAAGTGGATGCCCAAGGGCGTCGAGAAATTCGGCTTCGTCGAAAACCTCGCCGTGTTCCTGAAGGGCGAAAGCGCGATGACGATCTCCTGGCCGCCTTACGGCCGCTTCGCCGCGGGCTACCTGGCCAACGAGAAAGCGCTCGACTGGGTGCCGAAGTCGCAGGTCGCCGGCAAGGTCGGATACGCGCTGCCGCCAGGCGGCCACCCGCAGCTCGCCGCGGGCTTTGCGCTGTCGGTCGCGTCGACCTCGAAGAACAAGGAGGCCGCGTACCTATTCATCCAGTGGCTGAACAGCGAAGAAATCAGCAACCAGCGCGTGCAACTGCCCTACGCGCTGCGCGACCCCTTCCGCGATTCGCACTTCACGAACCCGGGTTACCTGGCGCTGTGGCCAGACGCGAAAGACTATCTGGCGGCGCTCGGCGAAGGGGCGAAGACCGGTCTGCTCGATCTGTCGCTGATCCAGACCGACAAGTATGAAGAGGCCCTCCGCCAAGGCATCAGCAAGCTCTGGGCCGGCGACGACCCGCAGAAGATTCTCGACAAGATCGCCACCGACTGGGACGCCGTGACGGCACAAGTGGGCGTGGACAAGCAGAAGGCCGCCTATGAGGCCTGGGCCGCGAAGTCCGGCGCCTACCCGAAGAAGTAAGCCGACACCCTCCTCACGGTACGCAAAGCGGGCTTTGGCCCGCTTTCCTTTTCCGACTCGAATTTCATGCCTGTCAGACCCGGCGCGTCCGAACGCCACTTCAAGCTGTCGTTGATCGCACCGTCGATCTTCGTGCTGTTGCTGATCGGCGTGTTTCCGCTCGTGTACCTGCTCGTCGTGAGCTTTCAGGGCATCACGATGACGAACAACGACCCGAGCTTTCACGGCTTGCGCAACTTCGCGCTGCTGTTCAACGACACGCGGCTCTGGGAATCGCTGCTGCACACGCTCGCGTTCACCGCGATCGCGCTGCCGCTGGAATTGCTGCTCGGTTTGCTGATGGCGCAGTTGTTCATTGACCACCTTCCGGGCCGGCAGGTGTTCGTCGCGTTGCTGGTGCTGCCGGTCGTCGTGTCGCCCATCGTCGCCGGTGCTACCTGGTCGCTGATGTTCGACAACCGCTACGGCCCCATCAACCAGGTGATCGGCTGGATCGTCGGCCAGGAGGTCACTTTGCTCTGGACGATCGCGCCACAGCTCGTGTATCCGGCGATCCTGGCCGCTGAAGTGTGGCAGTGGACGCCCTTCATGTTCCTGCTCCTGCTCGCGGCGCTGTCGGCAGTCGACAAGTCGCAGTTGGAGGCCGCCGCGATCGATGGCGCTGGCTACTGGCACAGCTTCTTTCGCATCGTCCTGCCCGCCATCTGGCCGGTGATGGCGGTGGCGATCCTGATCCGCGGCCTGGACCTGTTCCGCCTGTTCGATATCGTCTGGGTGCTGACGCGCGGCGGGCCGGGGACGAAGACCGAAACGCTGTCGATCTTCACCTACGTGAAAGGCTTCCAGCAATTCGAGACCAGCTACACCGCGGCGGTGGCGCTGCTCATCATTGCCGGGCTGTCCGTCGTCGTTTCGCTGGCGCTGCGCCGTGTGGAGCTGTCGCGATGAGGGAGCGGATGAATCCGGGAAACGCACACACCGCTGCGACGGCGGCCCGGTTTGGGCTGACAGGATGCCATTTCCCAGCTGGGCAGCCCCACACTATGATGGCAACATGAACGCCAAAGTTACTCTGGACCGAGCCGGCCGCGTCGTCTTGCCTAAAACGTTGCGGGACGCGATGCACCTCAGCCCAGGCGACACCCTGGACCTGACGGTCAAAGGTGATGAAGTGACCTTGCGGCCCAGGCGAAGCGCGGCGCCGCTGCAGAAGGAGCGCGGCGTCTGGGTTTTGCGCACCGGCCAGGCGTTCAGCGCCGACGAAACGGAGGCCGCGCTGCGCGCCTTGCGGGCGCAGCGCCAGCGCCAGAACGTGGGGCCAAGCG
This sequence comes from Burkholderiales bacterium, assembly GCA_031419715.1. Lineage (GTDB taxonomy): Bacteria > Pseudomonadota > Gammaproteobacteria > Burkholderiales > Burkholderiaceae_C > JAEMQF01. The sequence continues at coordinate 12,777 of JANOLJ010000294.1, forward strand.
CGTGAAGGCGTTTCTCGACACATCCGTGCTCGTCGCGACGTTTTACGCGGACCATGAACACCATGCGCCAAGCATCGATGTCTTCCTGCGTTTCGGCAAAAGAGACGTGTGCTGCGGCGCGCACAGCGTCGCCGAGGTCTACGCCACGTTGACTGGAATGCCAGGAAAGCGCCGCGTCAGCGGCGACGAAGCGATGCTGTTCCTCGGAGACATCAGGGAGCGCTTGTCGCTGGTCGCACTGAACGATGAAGAGTATTTTCAGATGGCACAAGCGTGCGCCGCAAGCGGTTTGGCCAGCGACGCAATTTACGACGCGATCCTCGGCCACTGCGCGCTCAAGGCCAAGGCCAAAACGATCTACACGTGGAATACCAAGGATTTCCTGCGGCTACCTCCTGCGATCGCCAGTCGGGTGAAGACTCCCGAACTCCACTGAGACATGATCCGGCCTGCGATCCCGCCAGAGTTCAAACCGACGACCCCTGCCTTGCGGCTCGTCGAGCCGTGGCGATGAAGCCTGCACAACGGCGCACCGTGAAGCTCGCGCTGCGCTACGCCGCAGCGGTGGCGCTGACGGTGTTGTTTCTCTTTCCGATCTACTGGCTGTTCATGATGTCGTTCAAGACAGCCGACGAGATTTACGCCTACCCGCCCGTGTGGTGGCCGGCGGGATTGCGCTTCGACAACTACCTCGTCTTGTTCAAGGACGGCGACGCGCGCAGTGTGTGGAACAGCCTCGTCGTCGCGAGCCTGAGCACGCTTGCCGCGATGTTCCTCGGCACGCTGTGCGCCTACAGCCTGGCGCGCTACAAGACCGGCGGCGACAACCTCGCGAACTGGATCATCTCGCAGCGCATGGTGCCGCCCGTCGCAGTGGTGTTCCCGATCTTTCTGCTCTATGTCTGGTTCCGCGCAGTGGACACCTATCTCGGGCTGATCGTGCTCTACACCGCGTTCAACCTGCCGTATGTGATCTGGATGATGCGCGGCTATATCTTGGACATCCCCATCGCGTTGGAGCAAGCCGCGCTGGTGGATGGCTATACGCGCTGGCAGGTGGTGTTCAAGGTCGTGTTCCCGATGTGCCGCGCCGGCCTGTTCGCCACCGCCGTGTTCACCTTCGTGTTCGCCTGGAACGACTTCATCTTCGCCCTCGTGCTCACGCGCACCGAGGTCACAACTTACACCGTGCAGGTGACGCACTACTTCGGCGGCCAGTCGAACTTCTGGGGCAAGATATCGGCGATGTCGGTGCTCGGCACGCTGCCGATTTTCATCGTCGTGGGTTACCTGCAGCGCTACCTGGTGCGCGGGATTTCGCTCGGTGCGGTGAAAGGTTGACCGGAGGACCCTTGCCCAAAACCCTAAGGAGCAACCACCCCGACGCCGCTCGCCGCGGCCGCATTGCTCAGCGCTGCGTCCAAGGTGGCGATCGGCAGCTGAAGGCGCAACGCGAGTTCGAGGTACGCGGCGTCATAGCTGGTCAGGCCGAAACGCAACGCGAGGGCCAGCAATTCGGAAGGGCGCACCGCGTGGCGATCAACATCAATCGGCAACGAGGCAATCTGCGCCATCACTGCCTGCGCGGCTTGCGCCGTCATCGCCTTGCGCAAACACGTGCTGCGCAGCACGTTGCTGAATTCGAGTTCCCAAATGGGCGGCACCACGGCGCGGTCGTCCTGCAGGCGAACCGCGATCGCATCGCTGTAGGGAGTCGCCTGGTTGCCGATGAACCAGCCACTGCTCACCGAGTTGTCGAGCACGAAGGGCATGATCACCGTGCCGTCAGTCGCGGCCCTGGCCGATGAGGTCTTTCAGCTTGCCCTTCAACACGACCGACTCGCGCTGCGCCTTGAGCCGCTCGAACGTCGCGGCCACTTGCTGGCGTTGGCTGGCTGCGGCGCGCTTGGGCGCGGCCACAGAGACCAAACGCGCGACGGCCACGCCGCGCCGGGTGATCGTGACTTGCTCGCCACCTTCAACCTCAAGCAGCAACTCGGACAGGCGTGTCTTGGCCTGGTAGACGGCAACTTCTTTCATGGATGGTCGGAGCATCGAATTGGTTAACCAGAGTATACGTTTGCCGCTGCTGGCGTGCGCGGGGTCACCGTGGTCAAGTGCACCGCCCGTTGGGTGCGCGCTACCGCTACCATTTGGCAACGCGGCGCGGTGCGCCGAGATCCCCCGGCCCATTTCCCCGCCCGCCCCGCCCTCCACACGCGCATTGGCGCACCGAACCCACCCGACGCGTACACCGAGAACCACCCAGTGGCCGACCTGAAAATCACCGCCCTCCACAAATACTACGGCGCCATGCACGCCGTGCGCGGCATCGACCTGGAAATCCCGGCGGGCGAGTTCACCGTGCTCGTCGGCCAGTCGGGTTGCGGCAAGAGCACGCTGCTGCGCACCATCGCCGGGCTGGAAGACATCGGCAGCGGCAGCATCGAAATCGCGGGCGAGGTGGTGAACGACCTGCCGCCGCGCGAGCGCGACATCGCGATGGTGTTCCAGAACTACGCGTTGTATCCCTACATGACGGTGTACGAGAACATCGCCTTCGGCCTGCGCGCACGCAAGACGCCCAAGGCCGAGATCGACACCAAGGTTCAGGCGGCGGCGAAGATGCTCGGCATTCACCACCTGCTCGCGCGCCACCCGCGCCAGTTGTCGGGCGGCCAGTTGCAGCGCGTCGCGATCGGCCGCGCCATCGTGCGCAACGCGCGCCTGTATCTGTTCGACGAGCCCTTGTCGAACCTGGACGCCCAGCTTCGCGACGAGATGCGCGGCGAGATCAAGCGCCTGCATCAGGAACTGGGCAAGACGATGATTTACGTCACCCACGACCAGATCGAGGCGATGACGATGGCGGACCGCATCGTGCTCATGCGCGACGGCCGCATCGAGCAGCAAGGCGCGCCGCTGGACCTCTACGAACGCCCGGCGACGCGCTACGTGGCGGGTTTTCTCGGCTCGCCGGCCATGAACTTCATCGACGCGCACCTCGTCGCGCAGGGCGACGGCCTGGCGCTGCGCCTGGCCGACGCCACGCTGCTGGCGCTGCCGCGGGAGCGCCATGGCCGGCTCGCCGCAGCGCGTGGCGCCGGTTCCGAGCGCGCGCTGACGCTGGGCCTGCGCCCCGAACACATCGTGCGCGCGAACGAAGGCGAGGCACGCGCCGGCTTGGCGCGGATCGAGGCGACGATGTCCATCGTGCAACCCACGGGTTCGCGCACCTACGGTACGTTCACGCTCGGTGGCTCGCAGGCCGTGGCCGAGCTGCACGCGCATGACATTCCGAAGCCGAACGAGTCCGTGAGGCTGGCGATCGACATGAACCGCGCTGTGCTCATCGACCCCGACACCCAAACCGTTCTCTAACGCATTCACGCAGGAGACAGACCCATGGCCATCGTTTCACCCGCGGTCAAACTCTGCGGCACCGAACAAGCCGACGTGCCTGGGCGCATGCTGCGCGCCGGGCCGATCGAGGTCGAGTTCGACCAAGGGCAGTTGCGTTACCTGAAGGTGAACGGCGTCGAGGTGCTGCGCACCTTAGGGTTTCTGGTGCGCGACGAAAACTGGGGCACCTACACGCCAGGGATCAGTGACCTGTCGATCGAAGAAACGACCGAGCGCTTTGCCGTGTCGTTTCATGCCGTATGCAGCCGGCCCGGCCAGGAAATTGCCTATGACGCCAAGATCGTCGGCCACGCCAGCGGCAAGCTCGAGTTCACCGGCGTCGCCACGCCGAAGACTGACTTTCTGACGGCGCGCACCGGCTTTGTCGTACTGCATCCGTTGCACGGAGTCGCCGGCAAGCCGGTGCGCGTTGAGCATGTCGACGGTGAGGTTGTCTACTCAAGGTTTCCGCCCCTCGTCGATCCCATCCAACCCTTGCTCTCGATCCGCGAACTCACACATGAAGTGAGCACCGGGCTGATGGCGACGGTGCGCATGGAAGGCGACACCTTCGAGATGGAAGACCACCGCAACTGGACCGATGCGTCGTTCAAGACCTATGTGCGCCCACTCGCGCTGCCGTGGCCGTATACGCTCAAGGCAGGCGAGGTGGTGCGCCAGGCCATCACGCTCACGCTGTCCGGCGCGGCGAAGGCGAGCCGCAAGCCGGCCTCCCGCAACGGAATTGAAGTCAAGCTCGGCGCCACCATGGCCAAGAAGCTCCCGCCCGTCGGGCTCGGCGTACCCGCGGAAGAGATCGATGCCGCGACACAACGCATCGAACTGTTGAAGCTCGCCAACCCGCGCATCCTGCAATGCCAGTTCGATGCGCGCCAGCAGCATGGCCTGGCCGAGCTGGTCGGCTACCGGCGCCTCGCCGAGGCCACCGGCGCGGCGGTGGTGCTCGAAATCGCGGTCGCCAGCGTCGATCGCCACGCTGACGAGCTGGCGCGTGTGGCCGGGCTCGTCAAGCAGGCCGGGCTCACACTCGCGGCAATCGCCGTGTGCCCGGTGGGGGACCTGAAGTCGGTGCTGCCCGGCGGGCCACGCCCACCCGCGCCGCCGCTGGAAGAGCTGTATGCGGCGGCGCGCAGCGCCTTCCCGGGTGTGCGCCTGGGCGGCGGCATGTTCTCGTTTTTCACCGAGCTGAATCGCAAACGCCCACCGACCCAGCAGCTCGACTTCGTGATGAACACGACCTGCCCGATCGTGCACGCCGCCGACGACCGCTCCGTGATGGAAACGCTGGAAGCGCTGCCGTACCAAGTGGCCACGGCAGATGCGTTTCGCGGCAGATGCGCGCACCGCATCGGCCCGAGCGCGATCGGCTGCCGCGACAACCCGCACGGCGCGACATTCACGCCGAATCCGGATAACCAACGCGTATGCCTGGCGAAGATGGACCCGCGCACGCGCGGCCTGTTCGGCGCGGCGTGGACGCTCGGCTATGTGGCAACGCTGGCGCGCAGCGGCGTGCAGGCCGTCACTATCGGCGCACCCACCGGGCCGCTGGGCATCATCTATCGCAAGGCCGACTATGCACAGCCGTATTTCGATGACGACACTCGTGCAGCCGTCTACCCCGCGTTTCACGTGATCGGCGGTCTCACAGGCGGCGTTGGCGCGACGCTGGTGGACGCGGCGTGCTCCGATCCGCAGAAGGTGCAGTCGCTGGCGTACCGCGCCAAGACCGGCGGCACGACGCTGTGGCTCGCGAACCTGACGGCGCACACTCAGGAAGTGCGAATCGCGGGCCAATCGCAGGGCGCGATGATCGGCGCGCTGCTGGACGAAAGCAGTTTCGAACAAGCCACAACCCAGCCCCGCGAATTCCAGAACTCAGCGAAGCCGATGGGCCGACGCATCGCTCTCGCACCCTATGCCGTGGCGATTCTCGCCATCGCTGACTGACAACGAACGCGAAGGGTCATGATGAACACCAAAATCGCGCTGTTCGGCGCTGGCGGCAAGATGGGCGCGCGCCTGTCGAAAAACCTGATGGGCTCGACCTACCAGGTTCGTCACGATCACACTCGACGCCGCGGCGCCATTCGCCGGCCACCTGCCGGACCGCAAGGACCTCACCTACTTCGTCACGCACCCGTGCCACCCGTCGATCTTCAGCGCCGACACCCACAAGGCCGGCGCGCCCGATTACTTCGGCAGCGCGGCCGCGCCGCAGGCCATCGTCAGCAGCCTGATGCGAGGGCCGGACGCCGCGTTCGCCCTGGGCGAAGACATCGCCAAGCTGATCTATGCCCCGGTGCTGCGCTCGCACCGCGTCACGGTGGAGCAGATGGCGCTGCTTGAGCCGGGCCTGTCGGAAACCGTGTGCGCGACTTTGCTGGATGTGATGCGCGAGGCGATGGACGAGGTTGTCGCACGCGGCGTACCCGTCGAATGCGCGCGCGACTTCCTGCTCGGCCACATGACGATACTCTCGGCGGTGATCTTCAAGCAGGTCCCGGGGCAATTCTCCGACGCATGCAACAAGGCGATCGTGAACGGCAAGCCGCGCCTCATGCGCGACGACTGGCTGAAGGTGTTCGACCGCGATGAGATCGCCGAGAGCATCCGGCGCATCACTTGAGTCTTCGCTGAGTTGTTGTTGAGTTGTCGCTGAGTCTTCGCTGAGTTTTCGTTGAGCTGGCAATGAGTGAGCGCATCCACGCCGAGTATTGGCTGGAGACACCCGACCACCCGCAGCACGCCGCTGAGGTGATCGCAGGCGAACAATCGAGCGGCACCTTTCTCGCGCTCGCCAACGAGACACCCGAACTGAACGCTCGCGCGGGCGCGCGCATCGAGCGCTTGCTAGTGCTGGACACGGCGTCGCAGCCTAGCCTGCCTAGCCCTGCCCTTGCCCGTCAAAAACCGCTGGACATTTGTTTCGCATTCCTCTACCGTGAGGGATGGAACGACAGCACCAGATCAAGCGCACGTTAGCAGCTCCTGAATCGATCGATGCAGTTCGGCGCCTGCTGGCCGACGGCA
>JANOLJ010000295.1:0-1706 GCA_031419715.1 Burkholderiales bacterium
CCCACCGCATGAAGACCGCATGACGACGATCACCCTGACGCAGCGCCTGCTGCACGCGCTGGCCAAGCGCGGTGCGACGGAGGTCTTCGGCATCCCGGGCGACTTTGCACTGCCGCTGTTTCGCGAGATCGAGCGCTGCGCAACGTTGCCGCTGTACACGCTGTCGCACGAACCCGCGGTGGGCTTCGCCGCGGACGCCGCCGCGCGGGCGCGTGGCGGCCTGGGTGTGGCCGCGGTGACGTATGGCGCGGGTGCGTTCAACATCGTCAACGCGGTGGCCGGCGCCTATGCCGAACGTGTGCCACTCGTCGTGCTGTCGGGTGCGCCCGCGGCAGCTGAGGCGGCAAGCGGCTATCTACTGCACCACCAGGTGAAGACACTCGATTCGCAATGGCGCGTCTTCGAGGAGTTGACGGTGGCACGCGCCCGGCTCGACGATGCGCTGCGCGCACCGCGCGAAATCGCCGACGTGCTTGACGCCGCGCTGCGTGAATCGCGGCCGGTGTATCTGGAGATTCCGCGCGACATGCCGATGCGCCCCTGCGCCGAGGTTCCCGATATGGCGCCGATTCAAATCGACCGAGAGGCACTCGCCGCCTGCGCTGATGAGTTGCTGGAGCGCCTGCGCCGGGCGCTGCGGCCGATGATGATGGTGGGCGTGGAAGTGCGACGTTATGCGCTCGAAGCGAAGGTGGCGGAGCTGGCGCGGCGCCTGCGCATCCCCGTCGTCACGAGTTTCATGGGCCGGGGCCTGTTGGCCGACACAGGCATTGCGCTGCGCGGCACCTACCTTGGCCTGGCGGGCGATCCCGCGCTGTCCGCCGAGGTTGAAGGATCGGACGGCTTGCTGCTGCTCGGCGTGATCGTGTCCGACACCAACTTCGCCGTCTCGGCGCAACGCATCGATTTGCGCTTTTCGATTCAGGCTCTGGGTGGGCGCGTCGTGATGGGTCACCACACCTACCCAACCGTGCCGCTGGCAAACCTCGTCGATGCATTGCTGGAGCGGGTGAGCGAGCCCGTCGGCACTGTGCCGCGACACACCGAGGCTGACCCACCCCGCCGCGAGGCAGCGCGCATCGACGACACATCGGTCACACCCGCTGACATCGCCGACGCGGTGAACCGTTTGTTGCGCCGCCATGGCCGCATGCCGATCGCCAGCGATGTGGGCGACTGCCTGTTCACGGCGATGGACATGGACCCGACGGCACTGCTCGCACCGGGCTACTACGCGACGATGGGCTACGGTGTTCCCGCCGGCTTGGGGCTGCGGGCATGGCGGGCACCGGCTATCTGATACGAACCCGCGCCGAACTCGAAGCCGCTCTTGAGCGTGCGCATGCGACGCGCGGCCGCTTTCAATTGCTCGACATACGAATCGCCCCCGGCGCGCGCTCGCCGACGCTGACGCGCTTTGTGCAGGCCGTCAAACGTCTGTCGGTGCCGCGGGAGTGATCACGCCTTCCGGTTGATGACCCTGCTCAGCGGCGCTGCACTTCCCTCATCAGGTCGCGCTTTGATCTCAGTCAAGCGCGGCGCGTGGCCGGAGCGCAGACTCCAGCCACCAAAGAAGCACTGACGAGGCGAAAGCAGATGAGCATACTTGGCGTGATCGTGCGCGCTCGGCTCGAAGACGTTGCAGCGTTGCGTGATCGGCTCGCACAGCTCACGGGCGTCGACCTGGCACTCGACCCCGGCGACGG
>JANOLJ010000296.1:0-1891 GCA_031419715.1 Burkholderiales bacterium
GTGGTGGGTGCTGAGGGGCTCGAACCCCCGACCTACGCCTTGTAAGGGCGCCGCTCTACCAACTGAGCTAAGCACCCACGTCAAATCCGTGGGCGAAGCAGGCAAACGCGATCAGTTCAACGCGTCTTTCAGAGCCTTGCCCGGGCGGAACTTCGGAACCTTGGCCGCCTTGATCTTGATTGCCGCACCGGTGCGCGGGTTGCGGCCGGCGCGAGCCGCACGCTTGCTGACGCTGAAGGTACCGAAACCGACCAAAGAGACAGAATTGTTCTTCTTCAACGTCGACTTGACACCACCGATCAAGGCCTCCAGTGCGCGTGTTGCCGCAGCTTTGGAAATGTCGGCCTGTTTGGCGATGTGTTCGATCAATTCGGTCTTGTTCACGGGTGTTTTCCCTTCAAAGGTGTCTCACATGTCTTGGTCGCTGCTCTCGGCTGCAAACGTGGCGCCGAGATGTCGGTGTCATGCCGCACGCATCGGAATCGTCCAACGCGGGGAACCGGATTCTATGCGTATTCAACCACCCTCCATGGCAGGTCAAGCGCGTGCTTCCACGCTTGACAACGACGCGGGCTGCGCCTATCAAAAGCCGAGATGGACGGCTTGAGTTCGGCGCAACACGAAGGCATTAAGCCGCGCGCGCGACTGCCTCGGCGATCGCGCGACCCACGTCTGCCGTCCCGGCACGGCCGCCAAGGTCGGCGGTTCGCGGGGCAGAACTCGTGGGCTCCAGCACCGACTCGATAGCGTTGACGATGCAATCGTGCGCCTGCCGATGACCGAAGTAGTCGAGCAGCAATGCGGCCGACCAGATCTGACCGATCGGATTCGCGATGCCTTTGCCGGCGATGTCGGGCGCCGAGCCGTGCACCGGTTCGAACAACGACGGGAAGCGCCGCGTCGGGTTCAGGCTGGCCGACGGGGCGATGCCTATCGTGCCCGCGCAGGCCGGGCCCAGGTCGCTCAGAATGTCGCCAAACAGATTGCTCGCCACCACCACGTCGAACAACTGGGGCCGCTGCACGAAGTGCGCCGTGAGGATGTCGATGTGATAGCGGTCCACCGTCACGTCCGGGTAGCGCTTGGCCATGGCCTCGACTCGTTCATCCCAATACGGCATCGTGATCATGATGCCGTTGGACTTGGTCGCCGAGGTCAGGCGCTTGCGTGGCCGCGATCGCGCGAGCTCGAACGCAAATTCGAGCACCCGGTCCACGCCAGTGCGCGTCATCACGGTTTCCTGCACGACGAATTCTCGGTCGGTGCCTTCGAACATGCGCCCGCCGACGCTCGAATACTCGCCTTCGGTGTTTTCCCGGACGATCATGATGTCGATGTCGCCGGGCTTCAATCCGGCCAGCGGCGAACGCACACCGGGCATCAGCCGGGCTGGGCGCAGGTTCACATACTGATCGAACTCACGGCGGAACTTGATCAGCGAGCCCCACAGCGAAATGTGATCGGGGATCTTCTGCGGCCAACCAACAGCGCCGAAGAAGATGGCGTCGTGGCCACCGATCTTGTCTTTCCAGTCGTCGGGCATCATCTGGCCATGGCGCTCGAAGTATTCCCAGCAGGCGAAGTCGAAGTGATCGAAGTGCAGGCCAATGCCGAAGCGGCTCGCGGCAGCTTCCAGCACACGCAGGCCCTCGGGGACGACTTCCTTGCCGATGCCGTCTCCTGGAATCACGGCGATGCGGTGGGTTTTGCTCATGGTGTGTTCCTCATCAGGGGCTGCCTCGGTTCGATCAAAGTCATTGTGCCGCCTTGCCCTGGCGCAGCACCATGGCGACCCCGGCCACCGTCAATGCCATTCCGGCGACCATCGCGAGTGTGACGACCTCACCGAACAACAACCAGGCCAAACTCGCCGTGCAAGGCGGCACGAGGT
>JANOLJ010000297.1:0-10144 GCA_031419715.1 Burkholderiales bacterium
GCGCTTCTTGCGCGAAGTCGATTCGGCGAGCGTGATGGTCAACGCCAGCACGCGCTTTGCCGACGGCTTCGAGTACGGCCTGGGCGCCGAGATCGGCATCAGCACCGACAAGCTGCATGCGCGCGGGCCGGTGGGGCTGGAGGGCCTGACGTCGCTGAAGTGGGTGGTGCTGGGGCACGGTGAGTTGCGCGGCTGACGCCCCGGCAGCGGGCGCAACGAGGGATAACAATAAGTCGGGTCACGCGCGATGGACGCTCCTGGTTATCTGCCGTGGCTGATCGGCGCCGTGCTGATGTTCTGGTCGGTTGGCGCCTACAACCGCCTCGTGCGCATGCGCACCGCCATCCTGCGCTGCTTCGTGCCGGTGGACCAGCACCTCGCGGCGCGCAGCGCCTTGCTGCAACGACACATCGAGTGCCTGGCGTCGCGCCCCGATGCACCAAGCCGCGACCTGGAAGCCTTGCAGGCGGCACGCGCCCAGGCCGACGTGGCCCGGCTCGCGGTAAAGCGCCAACCCGCTGTGGCCGACACGACGCACAGCTTGCGCCTGGCGCTGCGCATCCTGGCGCAGGCGCGCGAGCGCAGCAACGGCGCTGTGCCACCAGAGGCCGCGCAGGCACTCGCGCTGCGCGGCGAATTGGCCGCTTGCGACCACGCGCTGCAGTTCGCGCAAGCCCAGTTCAACGATGCGGTGCTCGAGTACAACGCCGCACTGGCGCAATTCCCCGCCGCCTGGCTGGGCGCCCTGTTCGGTTTTCGCGGCGCCGCGCCGCTTTAGCACTTCAAACGCAACCCGGCAACAACACTTCGCCATGACGCAGAACCACGAACCCGCGGACTCCGACCTCGGCCCGCATGAGCCGCAGGCCCCTCACGCGTCGACGCAACGCCTGGAGCAGATCCACGGCCCCGGCGAGTTGCGTTGCGCGCTGCTGGCGCTGCTGTTGCCCAAGGGCAGCCGCCGTGCCCTGGCGAGCTGGCAAGGCGAGACCCGAACGACGCCCTATGCCATGCAACTGCGCAGCGAAGCGATGGCGCTGGACGCGGCGTCGCGCCTGCCCTGGTTCGAGCATCTGCTGGCGCGCATGGCGAGCCACCCGCTCGCCGAACGCCAGGCGCTGCTTGAATCGACGCGCCGCGTCGTCAGCGCGCGCGGCTCGGTGCAACCGCTGGATACCCTGCACTTTCTGGTGATGCGCCGGCGCCTCGGCGAAAAAGCGCCGATTGCGGCGGCGGCGGGCTCAGCGGCGGCGTTTTCCAAATTGCCCGAGTCCGACGTGCACGCGATCGCGCGCTACACGGCCTTCTTGTCGCGCATGGTTCCCGCCGCGTCGGCCGACGGCGCGCCTGGCGCCGCCTGGTACGCCAGTGTCATGAAGCGCTGGAAGGGCCGGGTCGACATTCCGCCGCAATCGCCCCTGCCGGATACCGACGCCGTGGTGCAGGCCTTGCAGCAGGTGGCTTCGCTGCCGTTGATGCAGCGGCCGGTGCTGCTGCGCGACTGGGTCAGCGCCGCGCTCAAGCACTGCGCACCCGCGGGCCTGACCGACCTGAGCGCCGATGCACTGCGCCTGAGCGGCACGCTGCTGGAATCTCCTTTGCCGCCGGATCTGGCCAGGCACTACATTGACCTTCGGCACTGAACCCTCCGCCACGGGCGAGGCGGCGCCCTGAGCGTGCGCATGCTGGGTGAGACGCGGGTGCACCTGCGTCTCACCCAGTCGAGGCCCCGACCTGCGATGCTATGATGCGCACGCATCAATTCTTTCAGGCCGGTCGCCATGCGTACCACCCTCGACATTGACGACGACGTCCTGTTCGCCGCGAAAGAGCGCGCAGCCCGCGAAAAGGTCTCGATCGGCCAGGCGTTGACGGGTCTGGCACGGGCCGGTCTGGCGGCGCCGCATGCCGGCCGAACCAAGGCCGCGACCAGGCCACGCGGCCGCCTTGCGCTGTTACCCAAGCGCAAGGAGATCGTGACACTGGAGCACGTCCGAAGAATCGCCGACGACGAGGGCATTTGATGCGGGCGTTGCTGGACGTCAACGTCTGGATCGCGCTGCTCGACGATTCCCATGTGTTCTCGCAACGCGCCAACGAATGGCTGGTGCAGGCTCAGCCGCAAGTCGCCACCTGCCCCATCGTCGAAAACGGCGTGATCCGCATCCTGAGTTCGCCCGCCTACAGCCGAGAGGTCCAGCTCACCCCGGCCGCGGTGGCCGCCCACCTGCGCAGCGCATGCGCCCGGCTCGACCATGAATTCTGGCCCGACGACCTGACCCTGCGCGATGAAAAACAGTTCAACTTCGAGCGCCTTCATGGGCATCGACAGATCACCGACGCGTACTTGCTTGCACTGGCCGTGCATCATGCGGGCCAGCTGGTGACCTTCGACGCTGCGCTGTCGCTGACGGCGGTTCGGGGTGCTGCGAAGCGGCATTTGGTGGTGCTGTAGGAGACACTGGAGCGCGTGCGCAGCCCGTCAAGGCGCGTCAATGGTGAACTCGAAGAAGCTGACGGAAGGGCTTGGCGGATTGACGGCGAGCGTCAGACTGACGCCGGTGCCCGACAGCGGCATGTTGATAATTCCCAATGTATTCGGATTCGTGGTGGCGGCTCGGTGCCGCAGCCCGCTGCGCGGCTCGTTGATCTTGAATACGTTGATGCTGCCGTCGGCGACTCTTGTTCGGGTGTAGGTCTGCGCGACTGCGTCGACTGCGGTGATGGTGAACGCATTCGTCGATAGCGCCGAAACCACCTCCGAGTTTTCGAGTATGTTGAATCCCCAGATCTTCAACGCGGTTCCCACCGTCGGTAGATTGAGCGCGAGCTGAGGTGTCGCGATCGTCAGGCTGCCGGTGAGTGGGGTCACGATGTAGAGCGAGAGCGCGCCACTGGCGTTTCGGAACGCGAAAGCACGCGCGCCGAGCGGGCCTGCGGTGCTGAATCCTCCCCCGGCGACGGGGACAAACGATCCGAATCGCAATCCTTGCGGAGACCAGGGCACGCAGGCTGTGAGACCGATGCAGTCGGCACCGCTCGTGTTCACGCCCGCCGCATCGATGACGGCAGTGCCGGAGTTTCCGTTCAACGGAATGTTCATGCGGTGGTGCGTATAGAAGTTCCAGGTGCCGGCAAGCTCGCTGGCGGCTATTGCCTGCTCGGGAACGATGAGCGATACCACCGTCTGCGCGCTCGCATTGAGCTGGCGCAGGAATGAAAGGCCGGAGGGCGAGACGAGCCATGTGCCGGTGCCGAAGGCGAGGGGAATCGTGAACAGGCAGCCCCTCGTTGCGTCGGGTGTGATCGCGACCGCCGGTGCGCCCGGCGCACTGTCGTCTGTCACCGTCATCGCAGTCGCGTCGACGGTCATGAGCCGCACTACGGAGGCGGGGTTCGTCGCCGCCTCGTGCGGGTGGATGAATCGGTACTTGCCACTGCGCAGGCCGGCGCAACTGACGGCCGCGGGCGGAACGCTGGGTTGCTGAGGCGTCAGCTTGCGGATCCGGTTGTTCCCATAGTCGGCCAGGTAAATGTTGCCCGCACCATCGGTGGTCAAGCTGTACGGCAGATTGAAACGCGCCGCCGTCCCAGTGCCATCGGCACTTCCGGAAACGCCGGCCAATCCGGCGATCGTGGTTACCACCCCGGTAGGAGCGATCCTGCGAATGGTGTAGTTGAGGGAATCCGCGACATAGACGTTTTTGGCACTGTCGGTGGCAACTCCCCTGGGATCGAAGAAGCGGGCAGCCGTACCAACACCATCGGTACTGCCGGGTATTGAGGACAATCCGGCGATCGTCGTCACCACCCCGGCAGATGTGATCTTGCGAATCTTCTGATTTCCCGAGTCCGCCACATAGATGTTTCCGTTGCTGTCCGTGGCCATGCCTATGGGGCTCACAAACCGCGCTGCCGAGCCGGTGCCGTCGGAGATGCTGGGGAAGCCTGCCAAGCCAGCCAGCGTCGTGACCACTCCGCCGGGCGTGATCTTGCGAATCGTTTGATTCAGCGTATCCGCCACGTAGACATTTCTATCGCCGTCGATCGTCACACCTGCCGGATTCGAAAAGCGTGCGGCGCTTCCGATTCCGTCGGCACTCCCCGGACTTCCAGCCAAGCCGGCGAGCGTGGTGACGACTCCAGCGCTCGTGATCTTGCGGATGGCGTGATTGAACGAATCAGCCACGTAGATATTTCCGTCTGTGTCGATGGCGAGCCCTGCGGGACCGAAGAAGCACGCTGCCGCACCCGTGCCATCCACGCCGCCAATTTGCAGCTCCGACCCGGCGAATGTGCTTACCGTCCCAGCGGATGTGATCTTGAGGATGACGCTGTTGGCCGAGTCCGACACGTAAAGAGCGCCAGCGCTGTCGATAACGACGCCTTTCGGACCGAGCAAGCCGCTGGTCCCAGCAATTGTGCTCACCACCCAGGTGACGCTCGGAGTGGCTGCGACGACTGTAAGCGTTGCCACGTTCGACGTTGCGTTTGCGGCTGCATTCGACACCACGACACTGAACTGCGCGCCGCTGTCCGAGAGCCCTGGAGTCCCAACGCTGTAACTCGCGCTTGTTGCCCCCACGATGTCGACGTTGTTTCGCCGCCATTGGTAGCTGAGCGGCGCGGTGCCAGTCGACACAACCGCGAAGGTGGCCGTCTGACCTTCCGTGACTGTCACGCTTGCAGGCTGGGCAGTGATGCTGGGCCCTGTGGGTGGTTCGCCTCCTGTGTCGGCCCCCCCACCGCTGCCAATCACAAGAGCCACACCTACCGCGGCCATCAGGATGCTCAAGATGAAGTGAATCACATTCGTTCGAGTTCTCACAACGGTCTCCTTGATTGACATATGGCGCCAAGCCTGAATTGCGCAGACTTGAAGAAACGACGGGCCAGCGCCATGACCCGGCAGACGACGATGAAGGCAAAGGCCGCTCCGCAGAGCCCGAACACCACATCCACTGGATCGAACACCCCGTGGTTGAAGTACGGGCCGAGGTGATCCAGAACGGGAATCTGCTGGAATCTGTCGCCGATCAGGGTCGCAAGAATTGGAGCGAGGCTCGGATGCTGTCCGACCTCGAGCAAGGTCTCCAACAGTCCCCAGCCACCACACGCCAGCGCGGCCCAGCCGATCGTTCGCGGCAGCACAAGGCTGCTGAGGATGCTGAAGCAGAAGGCGTGCAGCAGGCTCGGCAACGAGCCGCCAAGGCTGCCGAAGAACCTCTGTCCGCTCCCGTACAGACTCCATGACAACGGGAGAAGGTAGGCCGAGCCAGGCGGCCTGTCGAGCAGGTACACCCCTACCCCGGCGGCGAGCGCGAGCGCGGCGACAACTATGAGACGGACGTTCACGATTCACTGCGGCGCATTTGACGTGATGAGTCCATCGTCACCCGACAAAGCCGCAGGCCCTACTTGATCAGGCGAATCGCAAACGGCACTCGAAACTTGTTCCCCTTCGACGTGCTCACCGCGCCCATGATGCAGAACACGAGGTGGCAGATGCCGAGGACAATGAGCACGAGGATGCCGATCAGCACGAACGTCAGAATGAAGCCGACGATGTAGCCGATGATGGCCGTGATCGACCAGTTCAGCGCCTCTTTCGCCTGGTCCTGAATGTAGGCGTCATCCTTCTTGATGAGGTAGAAGATCAGGCCGGGGATGAACCCGAAAAAGATCGTCCCTATCCATGTCATCAACGCGAGATTCCTGGAGTCTTGTACCGCAGGTCCGGAAGAAAGTTCGGCTTCCATCGTCTTCTCCATCTTGTGTTCTGCGACGATTCGAAGGCATCGTCACTGCGCCTGAAAGGTTCTCGGGCATGTGCGGCGCTCCAGCAGATCAGAAGCACAGGTGTCCACGCTCGCCTGCTGCCAGTTGTGGGCCCTACCGGTACGCCACCTCATTCGCGTTGTGGATCACCCAGATCAAGTTGCCGCCTCCGCCCCCGGCAGCACCTGCAAAGATGAGGCGGCCGACGCCTTTGTAGAGGAGTTCGAAGCGGTACCTGTCGGAGCCGAAGTAAAACGGAATCCACGCCTTGCCCGTCACGTAGGCGCCCTGGTCCGAGGGCTGCCCGACGATGTCGATAACTTCGCGATATCCCATCCCGATTTTCAACTGCGTGAACTTGCTGCCGGCCGCAGGCTTGCCGGTGATCTCGCCCTCCCAGTTGTTGATGCCTTTGACCCGCTCGCCGCTTCCGCTTTCGACTTTCTTCGAGTCGACCACTTCGCCTTGTGCGTTCATGCCTGCCGTGGATTTGGGGCCGGCCGCAGCGCTGCCGGACGAGCCGGAGGGCGCGCTGGCGCAGCCGGCAATGAGCGCAATCGCGGCCCCCGCGATCAGGAATTGCACGCAGTTTGAAAACGGGGCAAACAGCTTTTGGACCATGTCGGGCTCTCCTTCGAATGGATTTTGGTAGCAACACACGGGTGCGCAGAACCACTCTAGGAGCTTGGCGTTACTCGACCGTTACTCAGCTCGCGACTGCGGGTTTTCACTTGCCCAATCGAAGCTCTGCGCTTGTCAGGACAACGCGGTTGATGGGGTTGCGGTGGAGCAAGCTATCGCGAAACTCCGCCGGAACATTGGGCAACGCTCGCTGCTGAGTCCCAGCCAGCGCCTCTTCGAAGCGGCACTCAAGCTCCAACAGGCCGGCGCCAGGAGCAGGTAGCGGCGCGAGCCACCGATCCGCTCGGTACACTGGGCCCCGAACGGGAACTCCACGACCGGTGATGAAGCAAGCTCTGCAATGCCTCAATGAGCTGGTGAACGAAGGGGTCATCGGCCAATACGCGATCGGCGGCGCCGTCGGCGCCAGTTTCGACATCGAGGCGGTGAACACCGAAGACGTGGACGTCTTCGTCTTCATGACACCCGGACCGGGCGACCTCATCTCGCTGGCACCTATCTACGAAGCCATGATCGCCAAGGGCGGCGTCGCAAAGGGAGAGCACATCACCATTGGGGGATGGCCCGTTCAAATCCTTCCGGCTTACAAGCTCTTGGTGGAGGAGGCGCTCGCCGCCGCGACCCACACCACGTTCGACGGCGTTCCGACGAGGGTGTTGCTGCCCGAGCACTTGTGCGCGATTGCCCTGGACACTGGCCGCGTGAAAGACTATCTTCGTGTGAGCATGTTCATAGAGCAAAACTAAGTCGATCTCGGTAGCCTGTGGGAGCTGGTCCGAAAATTCGGCCTGCAAAACAGGCTCTTACGGGTGGGCAACTGGCCGGGATTTCCCGATGAACGCTGATCTCCTGGCCGAGGCGCTGCGCCGCAAGGAGGCCTGTCGGCGTGAGGCCAAGGCCATGACGTGGCCGCAGAAGATCGCCGCGATCGAGCGCATGCGCGAGGCATCGGCGCTGGCAAGGGCGGGCATGCGCGCGACCCGCGCATGCCGGGTCGCGCGCTCAGCACAGTCGAATTTCACCCTGCTGGGTTGCTGCCAAGATCCGAAAAGTTGCTGATCTTCACCGCACCATCGGGAAACCGCGCGATCACCTCCAGCTGGCCCCCCATGGCCTCAATGTGGCTGCGCAGTGTGGACAGGTACATGTCGGTGCGCTTTTCCATCTTGGCGATGGAAGGCTGCTGCACGTTCAACACTTCCGCAAGCATCTTCTGCGACAAACCACGCGCCTGGCGCAGTTCGTTCAAAGGCATCTCGGCCAGCATGGCCAGAGCGTTGGCGTGCGCGCGGGCCTGCGCCTGCGGCGACATGCGCGAGCGAAGTTCCGAAAATTTATTAGCCATCGATCAGCCCTTCCTTTCGAAGTTGATTCAGGTGTTCGTCGTAAAGCCTGTCGGCTACTGGGATATGCACGTCGTACCACCGATCGTCACCGGTCTTGTCGCCTCCGATCAGCAAGATTGCCGAGCGGCGCGGGTCGAAGGCATACAGCGTTCGCAAGGGCTTGCCGCCATGTTGCGTTCGCAACTCCCGCATGTGACCGTGTTTCGACGCCCTGAGCCCGCTGCTGTGCGGAAACCCCAACGCTGGGCCACGCTCTTCGAGCAGGTGCACCGACGCATCCAGCGCTTCCTGCTCGGCTTCCGACAGGGCGTTCCACCACGCACCAAATTCATCGGTGAATTCAACATCCCAGCGCATCGTTGAAATATAACTTCGAGGGAATATTCCGTCAAGGGAATGCAGCGCGAATGCCGCACGTTCAATCGCATTCAACCCGAGCCGTCGGCGCAACCTCGCCAGCGCCATTTCGAAGCGGTACGCGATTTCCAACAGGTCGGCGCCAGGAGCAGGTAGCGGCGCGAGGCATTGGCGCTGGCAAAGGCAGGCATGCGCGCGACCCGCGCAGCCACAAGTCTCGACGACCGAGCGCGGCCGCACAAGGCGGCGTAGCTTCTTCCGACATCGTGAATGGGTGCGCCCGGCGCCAGGTGCAGCGACGACCGCGTGCCATGACCCGGCGACCGCGACCCATCAGTCGCGAAGGCGGCGACCCGCGGCGGTCAAAACCGCGCGATTGATCGGGTTGCGGTTCAGAAAACTGTCGCGGAATTCCTCGGGAACATTGGGCAGTGCCTGCTGCTCAATCCAAGCCACAGCCAGGCGCAGGCACGCCAGCGCGTCCTGCTCGGCACCCGCCGCGTCGAGCGCAGTGAATGCGATCCACCAGCATTCGGGCAGGTACATGTCGACCGGTCTGCAATTTTCCAGTGCCACCAGCGCCTCGCGAGCTTCGGTCGCCGCCGCGTCGGCCTGGGCCGACCGCAGCAACGCTTCGACCCTGAAAAACCGTGCCTCGATGGCGACGCCGAACTGCTCAAGCCCTTCCGCGCGAATGCGAATCTGCGTGCAGCTTTCGGTGGCGGCATGCGGGTCCAGTGTGCGGCTCATGTCGAGATCGGCCAGCAGGGTGTTGAGCGAATCGGGAGCGCCGCGCAGCAGTTCGATGGCTTGCTGGAGCTGCGCTCCGCCGGAGCTGCCCGAAGCGCGGGCGATGCGCGATTCGAGCACGAGACGCCGGGAACGCATGGTGTTCCTCGCACCGGCTCCCACGGGGGTCAGCGTCGCGCGGGCGCGTGCGGTTTGGCCCAGGTGCAGGTAGGCCAGGCAGAGGTGGTTCTCGGCCACGGCACGCCAGTTGTCGCCCCCGCCGCGAGCAAGTTTGCTCAGGGCTTGGCCGAGCATTTCGAGCGCGTACGCATAGCGGCCGAGCAGAAAACCCGGCACGCCCAGGTTGATTTCGATCGCCCCGAGCGTCACGCTGGAAGAGTCGCCAAGGTGGTGGCACAAGCGGAACGCACGTTCGGCCGCGCTGTGCGACTGCGCTGGCAGGCCCAGGTTGTAGTTGATGACCGAAAGATTCGCCGTTGTGATCACCACTTCGGAGAGGTCTCCCAATTCCTCGGCCAGAGCAATCGACTCCGCCAGCGCCTCGGCGCACAGGCTGCGTCGATCGGCAACCTGCAGGATGTAGGACAGGCTTGACCAGTAGCGATAGCGGCGTTGCGCGTCGGCACTGCCCTGCACCCGCGGCTTGATCGCCTCCATCAGCGCAAACGCCTCGGAGGTCTGTTCCTGCTGCGCCAATCCATAACCGAGCAGGCAGGTCGCGTCGAGTTCGCGCAACGTGTCTTGTGTCGCCAGGGCGAGGTCGTGTGCCTGCCGAGCGACGGCCAGGCCTTCGGCGGACTTCGTTGCCGTCACAAGCACGTCGCCGCGCGCGTCGGGCACCAACTGCCGGGTCAAGGCCTCGGCGCGTTCATGCGATTGCGCGAACAGCGCTGCAGCCGCACCGGCCAGGCGCGAAGCGAAGGCTTGGTCCCGCAGGCCGGCGCGCTCGTGGCAGGTTGCAGCACGCTCGCGCAACTCGGCTTCGTCGGCGCGGCGCGAGACGGCGGCTGCTGCTGCGGCAGCAGCATCGAAACTCGTGCCCGCCTCCTTCCACTCATCCGCCAGTTCCCAGTGCGTGGCCAGGCGCATGGGTGGCGCTGTCTGGGTCGTCAGGTACGTCGCGATTTGACGATGCAGCGTACGCGCGATCGCCTCGGGGATCGAGCGTCGAGTCGCCTCGAAGATCAAGTCATGGGCGAAGGCGTTGCCGCAGATCACCTGCGCCGCTTCGAGTTCGCGCCAAGCGTCGTTGAGCTCAAGCGGGTTCTTGC
>JANOLJ010000298.1:0-5915 GCA_031419715.1 Burkholderiales bacterium
AAAAAAAACCGCCGGGGTGGCCCGGCGGTTTTGAGGATTCGCTTGCGCTCGTTTTCTACCTATGCGCCTGCCTCTCCAACCGCCGGGCGGTGCGAGAACCAGAAGGAGGCAAAAAAATAGGGGGCGCGTTGCATGGCGGTCAATGTACCACGCTGACCTCGGGTGGCGTTACTCGGGCGATCCCGCATCACGCGGTTCCGCCCACCGTGAGTTTGTCGATGCGCAGGGTCGGCTGGCCCACGCCGACCGGCACGCTTTGGCCGTCCTTGCCGCAAACGCCAACACCCGTATCGAGCTTCATGTCGTTGCCGATCAGGCTCACCCGGGTCAACGCGTCGGGCCCGTTGCCGATGATCGTCGCCCCTTTCACGGGGTACTGAATCTTTCCCCCCTCGACCCAGAACGCCTCGCTCGCCGAAAACACGAACTTGCCGCTTGTGATGTCAACCTGACCCCCACCAAAATTCGTCGCGTACAAGCCGCGCTTCAGGCTGCCGATGATTTCCTCTTTGGTTTTGTCGCCTCCGAGCATGTAGGTGTTCGTCATGCGCGGCATCGGCACGGCAGCGTAGCTTTCACGGCGCCCGTTGCCGGTGGGTGCAACGCCCATCAGGCGTGCATTCAGCGAGTCCTGGAGGTAGCCTTTGAGGATGCCGTCTTCGATCAACACGTTGCGCTGCGACACATTGCCTTCGTCGTCAACGTTCAGTGAACCGCGGCGGTCGGGCAGCGTGCCGTCATCGAGTACGGTCACGCCCTTGGCTGCGACGCGCTGGCCGATTCGGCCGCTGAAAGCGCTGCTGCCCTTGCGGTTGAAGTCACCCTCCAGCCCGTGGCCGATGGCCTCGTGCAGCAGTACCCCGGGCCAGCCCGGCCCGAGGACGACGCTCATCTCGCCCGCCTTGGCCGGGCGCGACTCAAGATTCGTCAGCGCGGCATTCGTTGCGTCGCGCACATAGCTCTCGATCACGCTGTCGTGAAAGTAGCCAAAGCCAAAGCGCCCACCGCCACCCGCCGTGCCGACTTCGCGGCGCACCTCGCCAGCGATGGTCTGCTCGGCGATGACGGTAACGGACAAGCGAACCAACGGCCGCACATCAGCCGCCAGGGTGCCGTCGGCCCGAGCGATCATGACGACGTCGTATTCGCCGGCCAATCCGGCCATGACCTGCTTGATGCGCGGGTCGGTGGCTCGCGCCATGCGCTCGACCTTTTCCAGCAGCGCAACCTTCTGCGTGCTGTCCAAGGTTGAAATGGGGTCCATCGGTGCGTAAAGGATTCGGCTCGGCGCGATCTTCGTTGTGGTTCCGACCTTCACCTTTCGGCTTTGGCCGGCGACCGCGATGGTGCGCACCGTTTCGGCCGCGTCGAGCAGCGATGCTTCGGAGATGTCATCGGAATAGGCAAAGGCCGTCTTTTCGCCGGCCACGGCGCGAACACCCACGCCCTGGTCGATGCCGAAACTGCCGCTCTTGACGATTCCCTCCTCAAGGCTCCAGCCTTCGCTTCGCGTGTACTGGAAGTAGAGGTCGGCGTCGTCGATGCGATGCGTCGCGATCGTTGCCAGCGCCTTGTTGAGCGTCGCCTGCGTCAGACCAAATGGTTCCAGCAGGACAGATTGCGCCACGGCAAGGCGCTCGATGGTCGGTTCGCGAGAGATCATGAGGTTGCCCTTGGATGCGTGCGTTTCATTGTAGGAGGGCAACCTTTCGAGTCGGCGAGAGGGGATTCAGATGCGCCCCTCTTCCGCTGCATGACAGGCAATCTGCACGCCTGCGATGTTCTTCAGCGCCGGTCGTTCCGATTTGCAGCGCGCATTCGCGTGCGGGCAGCGCGGGTGGAATGAACACCCCGTGGGAGGGTTCAGCGGGTTCGGCACTTCGCCTTGCACCGGTGTTCGGGAGCGCCCGCTCATATGAATGTCGGGTATTGCATCGAGCAGCATGCGGGTGTAGGGGTGGCGCGGCCGGCTGAAGAGCTCCGCCTTGTGCGCCAACTCGACGAGGCGACCCAGGTACATCACACCCACCATGTCACTCACATGCCGCACCACAGCCAGGTTGTGCGAAATAAAGAGGTAGGTCAGCTGACGCTCGCGCTGCAGGTCCTTCATGATGTTCAGCACCTGCGCCTGGACGGAGACATCCAGCGCGGAGGTGGGCTCGTCACACACCAGGAACTCGGGCTGGGTGGCCAGGGCGCGCGCGATTGAAATTCGTTGCCTCTGCCCCCCCGAAAACTGATGGGGAAACTTCTCCATGTCCGCGCCTGCGAGTCCGACCGAGGCAAGCAGTTGCGCCACGGCGGTTCGCAATGTCGCGCTGTCGGCACGGTCCGCCGCTGCACCCGCCAAGCCATGCTCGCGCAAGGGTTCGGCAACGATGTCTTCGATTTTCCAGCGCGGGTTCAGGCTCGCATACGGATCCTGAAAAATCATCTGCATGCGGCGCCGCAAGGGCCGCGAGCCGCGCCCGCGGAGCGTGGTCGCGATGTCGATGCCGTCGAATCGCACGTCGCCCGCGGTGGGGGCGTACAGGCCCACGAGCAGACGCGCCACGGTACTCTTGCCGCAACCCGATTCACCCACGAGGGCCAATGTGCGGCCACGCGGGATGGCGAAACTGACGCCGTCCACCGCATGAACGAATTGGCGGGGCTTGCGTTCGACCACACGATTCAACCAGGGAGCGGAAACGTCGAAGGTTTTGGCGAGGTCTCGCACCTCGACCAATGGCGTTTCGGCCGGCGCGGGCGTCGTCTTCATGTGTGGTCCTTGTGGCCGGACGCATGCAGCCAGCACGCGGCACGGGTTGAACCCGCGGGCAACAGACTTGGGCGCTCGGTGCGGCATCGCTCGAACACCTTCGGGCACCTCGGGTTGAACGCGCAGCCGCTGGGAATCGCGTTCAAGCGCGGCATCACGCCGTCGATTTGGAGGAGCCGCTCCCGATCTTCGCCCATCGCCGGAATCGAGCCCATCAAGCCATGCGAATAAGGGTGCGCCGGGGCGTGGATCACGTCGTGCACCGGGCCGATCTCGGCGATGCGCCCCGCATACATCACCGCCACCCGGTCGCAGGTTTCGGCGATCACACCCATGTCGTGGGTCACCAGCATCACCGCCGCGCCATGTTCCTTGCAAAGACGTTTGAGCAGGGCAATGATCTGCGCCTGGATCGACACATCCAGCGCCGTCGTCGGCTCGTCGGCCACGATCAGGCGCGGCTCGGCGGCCAGCGCCAGCGCGATCACGACACGCTGGCGCATGCCGCCGGAAAACTGATGCGGATACTGGTCGATGCGCGCCCCGGCTGCCGGGATACCGGTTTCTTCGAGCAGGTGGATCGCGCGTTTGCGGGCTTGGGTCGCGTCGAGGTCGAGGTGCGTGCGTATCGTCTCCACCAGTTGTTGCCCGATGGTGTACAGCGGGTTCAGCGAGGTCAGCGGATCCTGGAAGATGGCGCCGATGTGCCGGCCGCGAATCTTGCGCATCTCGTCCTGCGAGAGGTTGTCGATGCGGCGCCCGTCGAATCGGATCTCGCCGCCGACCACCCGCCCCGGTGGGTCAAGCAGGCCGATGATGGCCGCGCCCGTCAGTGACTTCCCGGCGCCCGACTCGCCAACGACGCCGAGAATTTCACCCGCCTGAATATCGAAGGAAATCCCGTCGAGCGCCACCAACGTGGCATGGCGGGTTGCGAATTCGACCTTCAAGTCGCGCACCTCGAGCAGGGGTGTACTCATTCGCTCGCTCGGGTGCGTCGCGGCGCGATGCGAGCTCGCTCAGCGCAAACGCGGATTGAGCGCATCGCGCAGCCAGTCGCCAAACAAATTGATGCTCAAAGCGATCACCACCAGCATCCCGCCAGGAAAGATCACCAGCCACCACGCGCCGCTGAACAATTGCTTGTTGCCTTCATTGATAAACGTGCCCAGCGAAGGTGAGGTGGGCGACACCCCCACGCCGAGAAACGACAGCGTGGCTTCGGTAATGATCGCGGTGGCCACCTGAATCGTCGCCAGCACCAGCACCGGCCCCAGCACATTGGGCAACACATGCTTGAGCATGATGCGCATCGGCGCAACCCCAATGATGCGCGCCGCCTGCACGTACTCCTTGTTGCGTTCGACAAGCGTCGAGCCCCGCACAGTGCGCGCATATTGCACCCAGCCGGTCAGTGCGATCGCGATGATCAAGACGCTGAACGCCAGCGTGTCGTCGGCATTCGGAAACAGTGCTCGCCCGACACCCGAGATCAACAACGCGATGAGGATGGAGGGGAACGAGAGCATCACATCGCAGACGCGCATGATGAACGCGTCAGTGTGCCCTCCGGCGTAGCCCGACAGCAGGCCCAGGCTCACACCGATCAACAGCGACAGCACGACCGAGGAAAAACCGACGAATAAAGATATCCGCGCTCCATACATCAGGGCCGACAGCACGTCGCGGCCTTGTTCATCGGTGCCCAGCGCGTACGTGGCGGTGCCGCCTTCCATCCACGCGGGTGGCAGCATCGAGTTGGCAAGGTCCAGTGTCTTCAAGTCGAACGGGTTGTGCGGCGCAACCAGCTCCGCGCCCGCAGCGCAGACGATGCACACCAGCGCGACCAGCGCCGAGAGCATCGCGACTTTCGATGATCGAAAGCTGTGCCACACATCGCCCTCGAAAAATCGGCGCATCCGCCCCGGCAACACGACGCTCGACACGATCATGTCTGGCGCCCCTGCAGCGGCATCGACTGTTCGTCCAGACTCGCGAACAGCGCCGCGCCGAGCGGCAATACCTCATCGTTGAAATCGAACCGCGGGCTGTGCAGAAAACAACCTGCGTCCCCGCCCTGGCCCAGACGCAAGTAGGCGCCCGGCCGGGTTTGCAGCATGAACGAAAAGTCTTCGGCACCCATGCTGGGTGGCAGGTCGCGCACGACCTTGGCCTCTCCGACCAGCGAGGCTGCCACATCGCCGGCAAACCGCGCTTCGGAGGGCGTATTGATCGTTGCCGGGTAGGAGCGCCGATAGTCCAGCGTCGCGGTGGCACCAAAACCGACCGCGATGGATTCGACGAGGCGCCCCAACCGCTCTTCGATCATGTCCTGTACTTCGCGCTTGAAGGTGCGCACCGTGCCGATCAGGCGCGCCTGGCGGGGAATGACGCTGAAGGCGCCGAGGTCGCCCGCTTGCATCGCACAAAGGCTGACAACGGCGTTGTCCAGCGGATGCACATTGCGCGACACCAGGCTCTGCGCCGCGGTGATGATGTGGGCCGCGACCAACACCGGGTCGATCGTCATCGCGGGGTGCGCGCCGTGGCCGCCGCGCCCGTTGATCGTGATTTCAATGCGGTCGGCAGCGGCCATCATGGGCCCCGGATTGAGGCCGATCATGCCGGGCGGCAAGCTCGGCCAGTTGTGCATCGCGTAAACGGCGTCGACCGGAAAGCGCTCGAACAAGCCATCGTCAATCATGGCCTTGGCGCCGGCGAAGCCTTCTTCGCCCGGCTGAAAAATCAGCACGGCGGTGCCTTCAAAATTGCGCGAGGCCGCGAGCGCACGTGCCGCGCCGATCAGCATCGTCGTGTGTCCGTCGTGGCCGCAGCCGTGCATCAGACCGCCCTTCGTGCTGCGCCAAGCGAAGTCGTTTTCTTCGCGCATCGGCAGGGCGTCCATGTCGGCGCGCAAGCCGATCGATCGCTGCGCCCGCGGCGCCTTTGCGCCAGGCTCGCCTCGCCCTCGAATGATGCCTACGACACCTGTCTTGGCGATGCCGGTATGCACTTCGTCAACACCGCAGACACGCTGCGCCGTGCGCACTTCTTCGAATCCGAGCTCCGGGTGCGCGTGCAGGTCGCGGCGAAAGGCGGTGAGCTCGGGGTGCATCGCCCGCAGCCGCTCGAACAGCGCTCCACCGTTGGA
>JANOLJ010000299.1:0-4220 GCA_031419715.1 Burkholderiales bacterium
CCAACCTCCAGCACACGGCGCGCCGGCGGCAGCGCCGCGAGCAGCAAAGCGTCGAGCCCCGCCTGCACGGCGGGCAACGCATGACCCGGCCCGAGGCGGAGGGTCTGGCGGGCCGCGCCGGGCCGCGTGGCAACCGCGGCCGTCACGCGCAGGCCGCGGCCGCTTCGCGGGCCACGGGGTGCGGCACGGGAACCACATCGTCGTCGCTCACGCCGCCGAAATCGGCCCGCATCGCGCGCGCCGTGGTGCGTTCGCGCAGGGTCGTTTCGATCTTGCGCAGGTGCACCCGCATGAACGCGGCCTGTTCGTTCGCGCAGGGCTTGAGTTGCAGGTCGAGCCAGGTCGAATGAGTCACCTCGAAGCGGTGTTCGAACCAACCGAGGTACCAGAACCACTCGGTGTAGTAGATCCACGAGTTCTCGTTGAGTGCGCGCAGGTGCGTCGGGTCTTGCCAGGCGGTGAGTGCTTTCTCATAGGGCACTTCGATCTCGAACTCGCCGCCCTCGGCGAGCAACTCCAGCGCATTGCTCATCAGTTGCGGCAGGTCGGGCACATGCTCCAACACATTGCTCGCGCAGATGCGCTGCAATCCCCCGGCAGCGAGCCGCAGCGGCGCGCCAAAGCGTGTCGTCGCGTCCAGCGGCAGCGTCAGCGGCTGCGCCAGATCGAGCAGCAAATCGGGTTCGGCGCGCTCCAGCACGTCCACATTCAGCCAGCCGGGTCGATAGTCCCGCCCCGACCCGATGTTGAGCTGCTGCGCGCACCACGCACCGGGCTTGCCGCGGGCGTGGCCCTGCGCGTAGCCGCGGCAGAAGCCCACCAGATCGGCATAGGCCTCAAGCGCGTCATGCTGCGCGAAGGCTGCGAGTTGCGCCTGCGCTTGCGCAAAGTACGCCGGGCGCGCGAATTCCTCGCCGAAGAATGCTTCGAGCCGATCGCCTTCCAACCAGGTCACGGCCGCCTCAAACCCCTCTGCCGGTTGTGTGGCCGCGCTGCGCTCGGAAATCACCGGCGTTCCGAGCGAAAGGCAATGCGCGACGCGCGCCTGCTCGAAACGGCTGGTCTCGTAGAAGTGGCAGTTCAGCACGGCCTTGGCCTGGCGGATGAAGTGGTCGCGCTCCGGGCCGTAGATCGCCTGGTCGAACTGCGAGACGCTCACGCCGCAGGCCTCGATGCGCTCGATGAAAGCGCGCCGCCGCTCATTCATGCTGCCGAAGAACAGCAAGTCGATCGGGCGTTGCTCCAGCTCCAGGGCCTGCGCATCGGCCAAGTAGGGCGCGTGCAGGAACGGCAGCAGCGGCACGTCATCCGCAGCGCTGCAATAGGCCGATACGTTCGCCGCGTCGTAGTCCACGACCGCCGAGCCGCGCAGCAGCTTCAGGTAGGCGGCGCTGACGCTCGCCCCGCCCAGGCCGAGCTGCTCCAGATTGAAGAACACACAGGCGTTGCGCTCGCGCAGCTGCGGGTCGAACCCCAGGTGCGCGCCGAACACGATGTTGATCGCGTCTTCGCGCAGGCGGTTCTTTGCCAGCGTCACATTCAGGCCCAGGCGCCGGAGCTGATGGCGCACATAGCGCGCCGGGTCGAGCAGGCCCAGCGAATGCACATAGCCGGCAGGCTGAATGATGCACAGGTGGAATTCGGCGGCGTGGGTCATGCGGGCTCCAGCGAAGTTGCCGGGCAAGCGTAAAGCGCCGCGGCAGCACCTGCTCCGCGAAAGAAGCCGCGCATTGCGGGCCAGATTGCGCGTGCGAACAAGGCCCGCAAACAGCGCGCCAAACACCCCCTTTATGCAGGCGTTGCGCTTTGCCACGCCGAACAGAATCGCCGGAGCATTACAACCTTACAACCTTACAACCTTGCTTCCTCGCGTCAATCATGGCCACCGCCACGCCGCCAACCCCTGCCTGTGAATAAGCCGGCCTCATTTGAGCCGCGCCTGGCCACGCCCGAGGTCGCCGCGGCAAACCACCCCAGCACCGGCCCACCGCCCAGCGGCATCGACGACGCCTTGCTGCATTCAGTGGTCTGGCTGACGCGCCACCATGGGCGCGAGCGCTCGGCGCAATCGCTGCTCGCCGATCTGCCGCTCACCGGCGCGATGGGCCCGGACCAGGCGATCCGCGTGATGCGCGAGGCCGGCTTCAACGCCGGGTTGATCCAGCGCCGCATCGGCGAAATCCACTCGCTGCTGCTGCCGGCGGTGTTGCTGTTGAAGAACGGCGACGCCTGCATCCTCGTGCGCCGTTTGGAAGGCAGCACCTTCGACCGCTATGAAGTCGTGATGCCGGGCGCTCAATGCGTGGCCGTCGAGGCGCATGAATCGGAACTGCAGGCCGAATACACCGGCTTTGCCTTCGTCGCCACACCGCTCGTCGAAGCGCCGTCGAACGCGTTTGACGATGGCAGCCTGCGAGACCCCGGCAGCCACTGGCTGTGGGGCACGCTGCGGCGCTTTGTGCCGTATTACCGCTCGGCCCTGCTCGCCGCATTGATCAGCAATGTGCTGATGCTCGTGATCGGCCTGGTCACCTCCGTCGTGTTCGACAAGGTGATTCCACACCAGGCCTTCGTCACCCTCTGGGCACTGGCCAGCGGCGCGCTGCTCGCGTTGCTGTTCGACCTGATGGCGCGCCAATTGCGCAGTTACCTGATCGACCTGGCCGGGCGCAAGGCCGATCTCATCATCGGCTCGCTGATATTCCGCCAGACGCTGGGCGTGCGCATGGAGCACCGGCCGGCGTCGGCGGGTTCTTACGCGCACCATCTGGCGCAGGTCGAGGTAGTGCGCGACTTCTTTGCCTCGGCGACGCTGTCGGCGATCAGCGACCTGCCCTTCGTTCTGCTGTTCGTCGCGATGATCTTCCTCATCGCCGGGCCGCTGGGCTGGGTGCTGGTGATCGCGATCCCGCTCATCCTGGGCATGGCCGCGCTGATCCAGGGGCGCTTGCGCCGCACCATGAGCGCCAACATGGCGCAGCAGGCCGACCTGCAAGGCGTACTCGTCGAGGCGGTGGAGGGCCTGGAAGACCTGAAGGCCGCGGGCGCGCAAGGGCGCTTTCTGTTTCGCTTCGAGAACGCCACCGCGGCGGCCGCCGAAACCGCGTTGCGCGCGCGTTTTCTTTCAAGCTGGACGAACAACATTTCAGCCGCCGCGCAGCAGCTCGTCACGCTCGTGATGCTGGTGTGGGGCGTGTACTTGATACGCGACGGTTCCGTGAGCGCCGGCGGCTTGATCGGTGCCGTAATGTTCGCCGGCCGCGCTGTCGCGCCGCTGGGCAGCGTCGTCAGCCTCGCCACTCGCTACCAGGGCGCGCGCGCCGCGATGCTGGCGCTGGACCACCTGATGCAGTTGCCCACCGAGCGCGAGCCCGGCAAGACCTACATCGCGCAGCACAAGGTCAGTGGGCGCATCGCCTTGCACGACGTCAGTTTCGCCTACCCGGCGGTTGGAGCTGACACTTCGCCGCGGGTGCTGAAAAACGTGAATCTCGCCTTCACGCCGGGAGAGCGTGTCGCCATCCTCGGGCGCATTGGCAGCGGCAAATCGACCGTGCTGCGCTTGCTCGCCGCGCTATACCAGCCTGTGGAGGGCATGGTGCAGGCCGACGGCATCGACCTGCGGCAGATCGACCCGGCAGACTTTCGCGCGCGCGTCGGCTTCGTCTCGCAAGAGCCGCGCCTGTTCAACGGCAGCCTGCGCGAGAACGTGCTGATGGGCCGGCCGAACATCGACGCCACACAGCTCGCCCAGGTGGCGCGCCTGACCGGGCTGGACCGTCTCGTGGCCTCGCACCCGAAGGGCTGGGAGTTGTCTGTCGGCGAGATGGGCGGCATGTTGTCGGGTGGCCAGCGCCAGTTGGTGGCGCTCGCGCGCTGCCTGGTGACACAACCGCAAATCCTGTTGATGGATGAACCCACGAGTTCGATGGACGCGCAAAGTGAAGTGCAGTTCCTGCGCCAGTTGAAAGAAGCCGTGGGTGAGCGCACGCTCATCGTCGTCACGCACCGCCCGGCTGTGCTGGAACTGGTGCAACGTGTGGTTGTCATCGACGCCGGCAAGGTGGCGCTCGACGGGCCGAAGACCCTGGTGCTCGCGGCATTGGCCGGCACCCCGCCGCAAGCCGGCGGCGCCGCCGCGGCCGTGCCGCTGGCGCAGGCGCAACGGCCCGCCGCCGTGCCCACCCCGCAGCGCCCAGCGCACACCGCGGCGCGTGAGG
>JANOLJ010000300.1:0-4726 GCA_031419715.1 Burkholderiales bacterium
CGAGCAGCGCCGGGTTGCTCCCCGCGCTTTGATGCAGATTCCGTGCCACCACGGCTGTGATTGCCAATCCTTCGATATATCAAGGGCGTCGCATTGTTTTCCGAGCCGCTGGCCGGGATGACAGTTCCGGAACGATGGTTACCTGTAAAAGAATCCGACGCGCCGCGAGGGGTCGGCGAGTCAACCGTCCGCCCGAACGAACTCTCGCCGCGGCGGTGTAGCGACCCCAGTTGAATCGAGAAGAACAAGAGGAAGAAGAGCAGGAATGCCACCCGCGGAATATCCATGAGGCTGCTGACGCACCCGACGAGCAGCGCGCCGCACAGGCAAGCCGCCAGAACCGCAGCGAATTGCCGCGCGCTGCCCGAAAGCGCCAGGCGCCTGAGGGCGCACACCATCAATCCGATGAATGCCGCCAATCCGATGGCGCCGCGTTCGATCAGCAATTCCAGGCCCAGATTGTCGATATGCCAGGGCAGGAAATACGACTGGGCGGTGGGGAACCAGCGCGCGAGTTGATGCGCGAAGCTGCGGTTTTCAAGCAGTTCGGCACCCTGAGGGGAGGTCACGCTGATGCGCGCCAATTCGGCGACTCCACCAGCACCGATCACGGCCAGCGAGAACACACCCAGACGCGGCGCGAACCAATCGCCCGGGCCCAGCTCAGGGCCGCGCAGCACGGTACTGACGCGCTGCCACGAACCGTCTCGTACGGGCACCTCGATGAAGGCCGCCTGGCATCGGCGCGGATACAGCAGGTGCCTTTCGCAAACACCCACGTACAACGTGGTCGCCGCCAAGACCCGCACGTCAAGGTTCACACGGTGCGTGCCGCCGGGTTCCAGCGCGACCCGCTGTGTCAGTGCGAACAGACCGCCCAGGTCGACCCGGGTCGACGGGCCGAAGACTTTCAGCGCGTTTGCGCCGCCCTCGACCGGACTCAGTTCGACAGCGCCGGAGAATTCACCGTTCGGCGCGGACCGGGCATAGTGCGCCGGCAGCCGCCCCAGGCCGATCCCGAGCAGCCAGTCGCCCGGACCCTGGAGCGTGGCCAGACCGTATTTCCAATGCGTCATCCGGGAGCCCAAATCGCGTTCGGTCGAAGCCATTCGAGTGCGCATGAACGTGCCACCGCCAATCACGGCCACCGTCTCGGTCGTCAAGGCGACGCCGAGCGCCATCGCTGCGAACTTGCGCCAGTGCAGTGATGGCATTTGCACCCGCGTCAGGAGCACAAGCGCCAAAAGCGCCGCCAGGGCAAAAGCAAGACCGGCGTAG
The DNA here is from genome assembly GCA_031419715.1 of Burkholderiales bacterium. GTDB lineage: Bacteria > Pseudomonadota > Gammaproteobacteria > Burkholderiales > Burkholderiaceae_C > JAEMQF01. The sequence goes on from JANOLJ010000300.1 coordinate 1,279, forward strand.
CCCCAGCGGGCGAAAGCCAGGATCAGCACCGCCGCCGACGCTGCGGCGCCGCCTACCCACTGGGCCAGCGCCCACCATGCGGCGCGTACCTCGTCGCCCAATCTGCGGGCCCACCACCCGATGCTCAGCAACAGCAGCGGCACAGCGGCGGCCACGTACAGCCCGCGCGAGAATGTCGTCAGACAGGCGTAACCGGTGAGCAGCGCCAAACCCGCCGCGGCCGACCAGGCAAGGCGCGACTGCGCCGACCACAGCGCCCAGGCGGCGAACGGCGTTGCCAGGGCCAGGTAGCCGTCGATCGCGGCACCCCCGACATGCATCTCCCAGAACAACGCCGTCGTCCGGTAACGGGTCGAGAAGTCGAGCAATCCGGGCGAGGCGGCGCGCTCCCACAGCACCGCCAGGCCGACGAACGCGAGGCCGATTTGCATGCCGAGTGCCAGGTACCGCATCGAGCGCTGGCGTGCGCGCGCCAACTCGTCTGTCAGCAAAGGCCACAGCGACAGGGCAAACAGGAGGCTCTTGGCGACCCGCACGCTGTTCTGCGCTTGCGCATAACCGTCGAACCAGCCGAACGTCCAGCCGCCGGCATCGGCAACGCCTTGGCACAGGCCCGCAAAACCGAGGCCGCCAAATCCGAACGCCAGGACGGCAGCGGCGTCGGGGTGGGATCTCGCGGCGACACCATCGCCGCGTTGCCCGGCCAGCCGCACGAATCCGCCTGCCAGGGTGCCGAGCAACAACAGGTCGAATTCCTCGAAGGCCAACCAGCCGGTCCACGGCGACAAATTCAACATCGGCAGCGCAGCCGGCACGAGCAGGATCCAAACCCCCGGTAACCGTGCGACGGCGATGACCCAGGCGACGAATGCCAGACTCGCCGCGAGGGGCCACAACGGGTGATGCCAGGCAAGGAAAAAGCCCGCGCCGAGCGCCGCCGCGGCCAGTGCGGCCCACCGCATCTTCAGGCTTGAACCGCGCGTCGACTGCAATGCAGTTAAACCAGAACCTCGACGCAATGCGGATGGCCGAGAAATGCCTGCGGGCTCGCGCTCGCTCCATATGCGCCGGACTGGAACACCACGGCCAGGTCTCCCGGCTGTGCCACCGGCAGCTCCATCCGGTCCGCCAGCAGATCGAGCGGCGTGCACAGTGGGCCGACGACGCTCGCCATTTCGCGATCGACCGCATCGGCGCGGTTGCCGATCGTCACCGGGTAATTTTTGCGCACGACCTGGCCAAAATTGCCCGACGCCGCCAGGTGGTGGTGCAACCCGCCGTCGGTAACCAAAAATAGCTTGCCGCGCGAGACCTTGCGGTCGATGACGCGGCAAACATAGATGCCCGCCTCGCCCACGAGGTAGCGGCCGAGCTCGATCACCAACCCCGCATCGGGCAGTTCGCTGCGCGCACGCTCCAGCAGACCGGCCAGGTTGTCGCCGATCGACCGCAGGTCCAACGCTTGTTCGCCGGGGAAATAAGGGATGCCGAAGCCGCCCCCCAGGTTGAGAGAGCGCACCGGTTGGGGCGCTGTCTCGGCCAGCCGCAGCGCCAGTTCGTAAGACTCGAGTTGCGCTTCGCAAATCGATTCGGCGCGCAGGTTCTGCGAGCCGGCGAAGAGGTGAAAGCCCTCGAAAGCGAGTTCGGCCTGCGCGATCGCCTGCAGCAGCGCGGGCACCTGCTCCACATCCACGCCGAACGGCTTCGGCCCGCCGCCCATCTTCATGCCCGAGCCATTGAGCTCGAAGTCCGGGTTGACGCGAACCGCGACCCGCGCCGGCAGGCCCAGTTGCGTTGCGATGGCCGCGAGCAACCGCACTTCGCGAAACGACTCGACGTTGACCAGCACTCTCGCGGCAACCGCCTGGCGCAGTTCGGCTTCGCGTTTGCCCGGCCCCGCGAAGCTGACTTCGTTGGGGTCCGCGCCGGCATCCAGCGCGACCTTGAGTTCACCCGCCGAGGCGACGTCGATGCCGTCCACCTGGCCCGCCATAAAACCCACCAGCGCCGGCATCGGGTTGGCCTTCATCGCGTAGTGCAGCTTGATTCCGCTGGGCAAAGCAAAGCGCAATTCCGCGACACGCGCCCGCACCAGAGCGCGGTCATAGGCGTAAAAGGGCGTCTGCCCGACGCGCGCGGCAAGACGGCTCAACGGTTCGCCGCCGACCACGAGCTCGCCGCCCTCGACGGGAAACTGCGCCATCGGTGCGTGCATGGGCGCCTGCACGGCGCTGCGGGATTCGGTCGGTGGCATCGTCAGCCCGGGTTCATGAACAAGGGAGCGTCGCTGCGATCACGCGTCGCGGCGTTCGACCCATTGAAGGGAGAGCAGTTTGCGGTCGATCTTGCCGTTCGGGTTGCGCGGCAAGGGCCCGGCCGCCGCTTCGATGCCGGCCGGCACCATGTAGGCCGGCATGCGTGCGCGGCAGGCTTCCAGCAGCGCCTGGCTGTCGACCGCGCCATCGGCCGGGGCGGTCGCGATAACCTGGATGGCCTGCCCCAGCGTGGCATGCTCGACGCCGAATGCCGCGCACTCGCCGACCAGCCGGGTCGCGTACAGGACTTCCTCGACCTCGGTCGGGCTGACGCGGTAGCCCGAGGTCTTGATCATCTCGTCGCGCCGGCCGATGAAATAATGGAACCCTTCGGCGTCGCGGCGCACCGTGTCGCCGGAGAACACCGCGATTTCGGGCAACGGCAAACCGGCTTCGCGCGTCCCCGGCGGCAGCGGTTTGTAGCGCTCGGCGGTTTTCTCGGCGTCGTTCCAGTAGCCCATGCCCACCAGGGCGCCGCGATGCACCAGTTCGCCCGGCTCGTCCGGACCGCAGGGCGTACCGTCCTCGCGCAACACCAAAATTTCCGCATTGGGGATCGCCTTGCCGATCGAGTCGGGGCGGCGATCGACCTCCTCCGGCGGCAGGTAGGTCGAGCGGAACGCCTCGGTCAGGCCGTACATCAGGAACGGCTGGCTGTTTGGAGCGCGCTCGCGCAGCAGGGTCAGCGTCTCGCGTGGCATGTGGCCGCCGGTGTTGGCGAAGTAGCGCAGGTGCGCACGGATCGCCGCCGGCCACGCGACTTGCGTGAGCTGAATGTACAGCGGCGGCACTGCAGTAATTCCGGTCACGCACTCGCGCTCCATTGCCTTGAGCACGTCGCGCGGCATCAGGTAGTTCAGCAGCACCACGCGGGCGCCTGCGTGGAAGGCGGTCGTCAACTGGCTGAAGCCGGCATCGAACGACAGCGGCAGCGCGGCCAGCAACGTGTCGCCCGGGTGGTTTCCCAGATAAGACGCGACACTCTTGGCGCCGGCCACCATGTTGCGATGCGACAGCACCACGCCCTTGGGCTGCCCGGTGCTGCCCGAGGTGTAGAAGATGGCCGCCATGTCCACATCGATGGCGCGATGCCCAGCCCGCGGGGCCGCCTGTACAAGTGCGGCCCAGTAGGC
>JANOLJ010000301.1:0-1646 GCA_031419715.1 Burkholderiales bacterium
CGGTGCCATCGCCCGCGCGTCCTCGTAACAGCGCGCCGCATCGGCCAGGTGACCTTGCTCCCGCAACGCATTGCCTTGTTGCTTCAACGCGGCAAGCCCCGGCGGCGAGCCGGCCACCGCCGCAGTGCCCGGCGCCGGCGCCGCCGCCTGTTCCGGCGGCAGCGGTCGGTCGGCGCTTCCGAAGAGCCTTTTCTTGAGTGAACTGAACATGCTTGCTCTCGTGATGACTGCGGCGTCGTCCCGCGTCAGGGTGCCGGCTTCGCGCCCGCCGCCCAAAGCGCGAACATCTCGCGATAGGCCGCCTCGACCTTGCGGGCGAACCCGGCCTCGTCGCGCAGCGGGCTGGCCTCCATCTCGGCGCGCAGCCTGGCCCGCAACCGAGCCAGCCGCGGCAGATCGCTCGCCAGCGCAACCGCCTTCTCGATGTACTCCTCCTCGCTGGTGGCGATCCACTCCGGATGACCGACGCCGTGAAGGATCGAACTGCCGAGCCGGCCCACGCTCGGGCGCGCGGCCAGGGTGATGAAGGGGACGCCCATGTAGAGCGATTCGAAGAGCGTTGTGCCGGAGTTGTGCGGAAAGCAGTCGAGTCCGATGTCCATGCCGCGCACTACGTCCCACGGTGGGGAATGAAAGCCAATTTCCAGCCGCTCGGGCCCGATGCGGTGCGCGGCGAACTTGTCTTGCAACGCCGATCGTATTTCCGCGTCACGATAGTTCCCGCTGTCCACGACCAACCGAGCGCCCGGCATGCGCTGCAGAATCTGGGACCACACCCGCACCGAGCGGTGGTTGATCCGCACCGAACGCGTCAGCGTGCCGAATGTGATGAAGCCTCGGTGCTGTGCCGGCAGCGCGTTCACTTCACCCATGCCGTCGGCCGGCCGGTAGGCATAGCCCGGCGTGGCCAGCCGCCAAGGCTGCTCCGAAAACAAGTCTTCGCTGCCTTCGGGGGCGCTCGCGCCGTCGGTGAGCATGTAGTCGATGGCGCTCAGGCCGGTCGTATATCCGAATCCCAGCCATGAAATCGATACCGGGGCAGGTTTGCGCGCAAAGACCGCAAGGCGGTTATCGGCCGTATGCCCGGCCAGGTCGATCAGGATGTCGATGCCGTCGGCGCGTATGCGCTTCGCCAGCGCCTCGTCGCTCAGGCCGATCGTGGCAACCCAGTGATCGACGTAGCCGCGATAGCGCGCGGTCATCGCATCCTCCTGCGAAAGCTCTGCATAGGCGAATACCTCGACCTGACGCCTGTCGTGATGGGCGAGCAGCGGCTCGAGGAAGTTGCGCACCGCGTGCTGGCGAAAGTCCGGCGAGACATAGCCGACCTTCAACCGCTTGTTCGAATCGCGCGAATTCGAATGCGCGCTCCATGTGCTGCGCAGCGGCATCCCCACACGCTCGTCGTACTTGCGATAGGCCGCAAAGATTTCCTGCGCGCTCTTGTCGGGGTGGTAGTTGAGGGTGAAGAGTAGATGGCTGTGCACGCCCATCAGGTCCGGCTCGACCTCGAACGCTGCTTCATACATCTTGATTGCTGCTTCAATCTCGCCTTGTTCGCGCAGCGAATTCCCCAGCCCCACATAAGTTCCCGCATCGGCTGGTGTGAGCAACATCGCCTGGCCGTAACTTTCGACGGCCGCCTG
>JANOLJ010000302.1:0-10928 GCA_031419715.1 Burkholderiales bacterium
AAACGCGCCGTCGGGGTCAAGCGCCATCGGCACCGAGGGTTGACCCACCTTGCCGCGCACCGGCTCCAGGCGCCGCACCAGGTGGTCTGCCTCCAGGCGCGCAATGATGATCTGCACCGTCTGCGCCGTCAGGTGCGTCAGACGCGCGATGTCGGCCTTCGCGATACCGCCGTGCATGCGGATCGCCTGCAGCACGATGCGCTCATTGAACTGGCGCATGCCGACCTGGTTCGAACCGCGCGGGCGCAGCTGGGTCGGTTCATCCGCGGGCAAGGCCGATGGTGCGTCCAGTGTCATGGCCCTGGCGCGCTCACAACGCCAGGCATGCGGCGTCGAGATCCTCGGGCCGCAGCGCGCCTGTCATCACCGCCACCGTGTCGCTCATGCTGATTCTCTTCGGGTTCAGCACGGTGGCGCGTTTTCCGAGGCGTGCGACGTGGATACGGTCGGCGACCTCGAACACATGCGGCATGTTGTGCGAGATCAGCACGACGCTCAAGCCGCGGTCGCGCACGCGGCGGATCAGGTCGAGCACCATGTTGCCTTCCTTCACGCCCAGCGCGGCGGTCGGTTCGTCGAGGATCACCACATGCTCGGCGAAGGCCGCGGCGCGCGCGACCGCCACGCATTGGCGCTGCCCGCCCGACAGCGTCTCGACGGCCTGCAGCATCGAACGAATGCCGACCTTCAGGTCGTTCATGCGGGCGGTGCTCTGCTCGAGCATCTTCTTCTTGTCGAGCATGCGCAGCACGGTGCCGAGGAACCCTGCGCGGCGCAGTTCGCGGCCGAGGAACAGGTTCTCGGCGATCGTCATCGCCGGTGCCACCGCGAGGTCTTGGTAGACGGTTTCGATGCCCACGCGTCGCGCGTCCATCGGGCCCTTGAAGTGAACCGCCTTGCCGTCGAGCCAGATTTCGCCTTCGTCAGGGATCGTCGCGCCCGACAGGCATTTGATGAGCGACGACTTGCCGGCGCCGTTGTCGCCGATCACGGCGAGGATTTCGCCGGAGCGCAACTCGAAGTCGGCGCCGGCTATCGCGGTGACCTGGCCGTAACGCTTCACCAGGCCCTTGGCCTGCATCACGATTAGTGGGAGGGTCGCCGTCATTTCACCGACCTCCCTTGCGCGAAAGCTGGTCGGCGGCGACGGCCAAAATCACCAGCACGCCGGTGACGAGCACCTGGTAGATCGACGACACGCCCATCAGCGTCAGCCCGTTGCGAAAGATACCGACGATGAGCGCGCCGACGAGCGTGCCCAGAATGATGCCGCGCCCGCCGAACAGGCTGGTGCCGCCTAGCACGACGGCGGTGATCGCGTCCAGGTTCTCGGTCTGCCCGGCGTTCGGATCCCCCACGCCGGTGCGCGCCACCGACAGCAGCGACGCGATGCCGTAAAACATGCCGGCGATGACGTACACGCCGAGCAGCACGCGCTGCGTGGGTATGCCCACGAGCCGCGTCGCCTCGGCGTTGTTGCCCACTGCGTACACATGGCGCCCGGCCGCGGTTTCGCGCAGCACGAACCAGGCGAGCACGAACAGCATCAGCATCAGCACCGTGCCCCACGCGACTTCGGTGTTGCCGATGGCGAAGGTGTTGCCCAGCGCCGTCATCATCGGCGGTAGGTTCGTCACGGTCTGCGATTCGGAGTAGAGCTGGGTGATCGCGAAAGCAATGTTCAGCGTGCCCAGCGTCACGATGAACGGCGGCAGTTTGACGCGCGTGACGAGCAGGCCGTTGACCAGGCCGAACAGCGTGGTCGCGCCGATGCCGCAGGCGATCGCCAGCGCCGGCGGCAGCCCCAGGTCGGTGGCGAATTTCGTCATCACGATGCCGCCCAGCGCCATCACCATGCCGCATGACAAGTCGATGCCGGCGGTCAGGATGATGAGCGTTTGGCCGATCGCGATGACGCCCACGACCATCACCTGCTGCAGCACCAGCGACAAATTTGCGCCGCTGAGGAAGCGATCTGTCTGCGACGCAAAGAATGCGCACGCCGCGAGCAGCGCGAGGAAGGGACCGAGAGTGCCGATGGGCGGCAATTTTTCAGACCAGCTATTCATGGCACCGGCTCCCGACGATGGTGGAGGTCAAGCGACGCGGGTCGTTCAGCACAGAAGGCGGCGCGAGCCACCCTCTGTCTAAGCCCCTACTTTTTGCCCCAGCACAGGTCGGTGCCGGTCTTCACGTCTTTGCTGTCCACGCCGGCCACGGCCTTCGCCGCGATCAGCGTCACGCCGGTGTCGGTGTAGCCGCTCGGCTTCTTGCCCGTCTTTGCGTACTCGACACCCGCGTCCACGCCCAGCGCCGCCATCTTCAGCGGATACTGCTGCGACGTGGCGGCAATCATGCCCGCGCCGACGTTGGCGATGCCCGCGCAACCGCCGTCCACGGAAACGATGGTCACGCCTTTGTCTTTGCCGGCTTTCTTGAGTGCGTTGTGCGCACCGGCGGCAGCGGGCTCGTTGATCGTGTAGACGAGGTTGATGTCGGGGTTCTTCTGGAGGCAGTTTTCCATCGCCGTCTGGCCCTTCGCCTGGTCACCGAAGCTGTCGGCCATGCACACCACTTCAGGGGCGGTGCCGAGGTCGTTGCTCTTCGCGTCGGGTGCCGCCAGGCCAAAGCCCTTGAGGAAGCCGTTGTGGCGCTGCGCGCCCACCGGGTGGCCGGGGAACAGATCGAGCGTGGCGATCTTCGCCGGTTTGCCGCCCAGCGCCGCCTTGGCGTACTGGCCGATCAGCACGCCGGCCTTGTAGTTGTCGGTGGCGAACAGCGCGTCGGTGGCGTCGGCCGGGTCGGTGGGGCTGTCCAGCGCGATCACGAGCACGCCCTTGGCGCGCGCCTTCGCGATCGACGGCACGATAGCCTTGGAGTCGCTCGGTGTGATGAGAATCGTCTTCGCACCGGCGGCGATCATGTTCTCCATTGCCGTCACTTGGCCGGCGTTGTCGCCATCGGCCTTGCCGGCGCCGCTCATCAGCTTCGCGCCTTTCGCCTTGGCAGCGGCGACCGCGCCTTCTTTCATCTTCACGAAGAAGGGGTTGGTTTCGGTCTTCGTGATCAGGCCGATCACGGGTTCACCGGCGGCGTGTGCCAGGCCGGCGCTGAGCAGGGCCGCGGCAATGGCCGCGGAAATTCGAGTCGGTGTCTTCAGATTCATTGAGCAGTCTCCGCGATGGTGGTGGGCTTCGTTGGCCGAGCCCGGTTTGAGGTTGTGGCCCCACGGCGGGGCGCGCTCGCATTGTGGGGCGGATTAGTTAATAAATCAATCGGAGTTATTAATGGAAAACCCGTATGGCTGAGGCCGGCCGGGCGCGGCATGCTCGTCCGCACGCGCCGTGCCGATGCGTTGCCTGGCGCGGCCGTCAACCGAAGAGACAAGTCAACGATGCAACAGCAAACCCCGGCGTTCATGGTGTGCGGTGAAGCGCTGATGGACGTGTTCGCGCAAGCCGACACGCCCACTGGCACGCAGCTCGACGCGCGCATCGGCGGTTCGCCGCTGAATGTGGCGATCGCGCTGGCGCGGCTGGCGCAACCGGTCGGGTTCTTCGGCGCCGTCTCGAACGGCTTTCTTGGGCAGCGCCTAATGCGCGCGCTCATTGACGAAGGCGTGGACATCCGCGCCGTGGCGCGCACACCCGCACCGACCACGCTCAGCCTGGTCGGGCTTGACGCGGCGGGCGTGCCCTCCTACGCCTTCTATGGCTCGGGCGGCGCGGACCGGCAGCTTGAAGCCGCCGCGTTCGCGCGGCTGCCGGCCAACGTGCGTGCCATCCACGTCGGCTCGTATGCGACGGTAGTGGAACCGATCGCCTCGACGCTGCGCACGCTGGTCGAGCGCGAAAAGGGCAGCGCCCTGATCGCCTTCGACCCGAACATCCGGCTCAATGTGGAGCCCGACCGGGATGCCTGGCTCGCGCAACTCGACTGGATGCTGCCGCGCTGCCACCTGCTGAAGATCAGCGACGAAGACCTCGCGCTGCTGTTCCCTGGGCGCGACGCCGAAGACTTCGCGACACATGCGCTGGCGCGCGGCACGACGGCGCTCGTGGTCACGCGTGGCGCGCAGGGTGCCAGCGTCTGGAGCGCGAATGCCGTCGCCAGCGTTCCCGGAGTGAACGTGAACGTGATCGACACCGTCGGCGCGGGCGACACCTTCCAAGCCGCCATGTTGACGCGGCTCGCCGAGACCGATGCGCTCGGCGCCCCGGCGCTGGCCGGACTCAGCGCCGTGCAATGGCAAGACGTGCTGGGCTTCGCCGCGCGCGCTGCGGCGATCACCTGCTCGCGACGCGGGGCTGACATGCCGCGGCGGGGTGAACTCGGCTGAAACACACGGGCGGCGCACAAGCGCAACCGGCGAGGCGATACCATCACGACTTGCCGCTGTCCGAACGACATGACGATTCAAACCTGCTGCGCCGCGACACGCTCATGGTCGGTGAGGGCCGCGCGCTGACCCGCGCAGGCATTGCTTGGCTCTTTCACGGCGCCAACGGCGAAAGATCCAAGGCCGGGCTGCGATTCGCACACGCGTTGCACAACCCCAATGAAACCCAGGCATGACGCTGCGCCTGAAGATCAACCTCATCGTCGGCGCGCTGACGCTGCTGTTCACCGCCGCCGTGATCGCGCTGCAGCTCAGCGTATTGCGCGATTCGGTGCATGAAGAAGTGGTCGCCGCGAACCGAGTCGCCTCCCAAATGCTCAATCGCACCGCGCTGCGCTATGCGGCGCAAGGCACGCCGACGATGCTCGCGTTTCTGCAAGGCATGGGGCGCATCCGCTCGAACGAAATCATGCTGCTCGACGCGCAAGGCCAAGAGCTGTATCGCTCGCCGCCCTCGCCCTACAAGGCCGGGCGCGACGCGCCGCCCTGGTTCGAGGCGCTGATGGCGCCACCACCTTCGGTGCAGGCCATCACGCTGCCCGACGGCAAGCTGGAAATGCGCGCCAACGCGTCGCGCGCCGCGCTCGACGCCTGGGACTATGCGGGCGGCCTGGCTGGCGGCGCGATGATGATGCTCGTCGCGGTGAATGTGCTCGTGTTCTGGCTCGTCGGGCGCGCGGTGCGGCCCTTGGGGCAAATCGTCGACGCGCTCAATCAGTTGCAGCTCGGGCGTTTTGACGTGGCCTTGCCGGCGCTGCCCGGCAGCGAGGCGGCGGCGATCGGCGGTGCGTTCAACCGAATGGTCGCGCAATTGCGCGACCACATCGAAACCGAACGCCGCGCGGTGCGCGCCGAGATGCAGCTGCACGACAACCGCGAGTTGACGCACTGGATCGATCAGCACATCGAGGCCGAGCGCCGCGCCATCGCCCGCGAATTGCACGACGAACTCGGCCAGTCGGTGACGGCGATGCGCAGCCTGGCGCTGACGATCGCGCAACGCATCGGCGCGACCGATGCGCAATCGGCGCAGGCCGCGCGGGTCATCGCCGACGAAGCGTCGCGCCTGTACGACGCGATGCACGGCATCATTCCCCGCCTCACGCCGCTCGTGCTCGACGAATTCGGCCTGGGCGAGGCGCTGAGCGAGTTGGTCGAGCGCACCCGGCGCAGCCACACCGAGGTGACGCTCACGCTGACAGTCCCGCAGCCCATGGCATTGAGTGCACAAGGGCTGCCGGCCGAAGTGGCGTTGACGCTGTACCGCGCCGCGCAAGAAGGCTTGACGAACGCGCTGCGCCACGGCCAGGCGCGCGGCGTCATGATCGACGTTGCCCGTGACGATCGCCATGTGTCGCTGACGCTGTGCGACAACGGCGTCGGCCTGCCGCCCGAAGGCGCGGTTCGCGCCGGCCACCACGGCCTGCGCTGGCTCACCGAAAGGGCGGAAAGCTTGAATGGCGTGCTGACAGTCGAGGCCGCGCCACCCCATGGGGTGCGGCTGAAGGTGTCGATCCCGCTGAACGTCGCATCGACGCCGCAGCCGTCGCTGCCACCTGTGCAGGCGCGACCATGATCCGCGTCATGCTGGTTGACGACCATGCCCTCGTGCGCATGGGTTTTCGCATGTTGCTCGGCCAGGCGCGCATCGAAGTGACGGCCGAGTTCGACACCGGTGAGGCGGCTTGCGCCGCTTACTCCGCCATCAATCCCGACGTGGTGGTGATGGACCTGGCGATGCCGGGCATGGGTGGGATCGAGGCGGTGCGGCGCCTGCTCGCCCAGGACGACCAAGCGCGCATTCTGGTGCTCTCGGCGCACGAAGACAGTGCCCACCCGCAACGCGTGCTGCGCAGTGGCGCTTTAGGGTACCTGACCAAACGCAGCGCGCCCGATGCCTTGATCGCGGCAGTGAGCGCGGTCGCGGCGCGCCAACCTTACGTTGATGCGCAGACCGCCAAGTTGCTCGCCACGGCGCAGGCCAAGGGCTGCGTCAGCCCGGCCGAGACCCTGAGCGAGCGCGAGTTCTCCGTCTTCATCCAGCTCGCCCGCGGCCTGAGCGTGGCGCGAATCGCCGACAACCTGAAGCTCTCGCCGAGCACGGTAGGAACGCACCTCTATCACGTCAAGCAAAAGCTCGGGGCGGGCAATCAGGCCGAGCTGACGTTGGCTGCCCTACAGTGGGGTCTGATCCAAATATGAGGCCATGCGTCGCGCGCGGTCACCCCCCGCGCAAGGCAGCCCGCCGCGCCGCCCAGCGGTCGCCACGTGAACCCTCGCCGTGACGCAATTCGCGTGGCGCGGCGCAGATCGGCCCAAGCCCTCAGGTGGGCAAGCGGTGCGCCGATAGACTGGGGCTGATTCGGGAGGCGGCAATGTTGGCAGGGACGGGAGTGGCCCGGTGGGGCGCGTGTGTGATCCTCATGGTGGCAGCCTCGCAGGCCTGCGCACAAACCATGTACCGCTGCCGCAGCGGCGGCTCGACGGTGATTTCGCAGCAGCCCTGCACCACGGGCGCGGGCAGCCACATCGGCGTGATCGGGCCGCAGGAATCGCGCTACGCGAGCCCGGAATTCCAGACCCACTACAACCCCGGCGTGGGCAAGGCGCCGGACCATCTGGCCTACCTCGGGGCGGAATGCGCGACGCTCAGCGACGCCATGCGCACGGCGCCGGCACGCGGCCTGCGCGGCGCGGCGATCACTGACTTGCACAACGAATACCGCACCAAATGCGCGGAAGAGGATTCCGAGGCGCGCCAGCGCGTGTCGCGCGAGCAATCCGACCAGCGCAATGCACGCAAGTCGGAACAGCAGGCGCAAAAGTTTCAGCGCGAACTTAGCGTGCGCGAGCGCGACCAGTGCCATGAGTTACTGCGCATCCTGCATGGCAAGCGCCAACGCTTGGCGGCCATGAGTGAGGGCGAGAAGACCGACCTCGCGAATTCCGAGACGGCCTACCGTGCGCGTTGCAGTGCGCGCTGAGACTGCCCGGCGATTCCTCGTGAGCGGCTTCACGCTGCTCGAGGTGATCGTGGTGATGGCGATCTTCGCCATCCTCGCGTCGCTCGCCGTGCCGAACATGATGGACCGGATCGTGCGCGACCAGATCGTCGAGGCGGCGAAGCTGGCGGAGATCGCGAAGAAGCCGATCACGGCGAGCTGGACGAGCGCAGCCACGCTGCCGCTGGACAACGCGGCCGCCGGCCTGCCCAGCGCCGACAAGATCGTCAGCAACCACGTCAGCGCGCTCAGCGTCGAGGGCGGCGCGATCCACCTGACCTTCGGCAACGGCGCCAACGGGGCGATCCTCGGCAAGACGCTGACACTGCGGCCCGCCGTCGTGGAGAGCGCGCCCATCGTGCCGCTGGCCTGGGTGTGCGGCGCGGCGTCGGCGCCGAAGATGATGACGCCGCGCGGCGAAGACCGCACCAACGTCGCGCGGCGCTACCTGCCGTTGAATTGCTTGTCGAACTGAATCGCGCCTGGCCTGTGCCGAGCGGCGTGCGGGCGTAAAGCGGCGTGCCATGCCACCCGAGGTTGAGACCGGGCCCCGCCGTTGTGGCGCCCGGTCACGGGCGTCCCTGCCGCGATTCAGTCGTACTTCATGTACTTGAAACGCGCATCGTCAGGCGTGCCCTCCAGCGCCGAGCCCTCTTCGCGCGCGGGCTGCCACATCACCACGTCTTCGATCTTGCGCGCGAGCTCGAAGTCCTTGGCGGTGATGCCTTTGGCGGCGTGGTTTTGCAGCTTCACGTTGACGAAGGCGTAAGACACGGTCAGGTCGGGGTGGTGCCAGGCGGCTTCGGCCAGGTGACCCACCGTGTTCACGACCATCAGCGTACCTTTCCAGCCACTCGTCTTGTATTTGCGGCGGATCCAGCCGTCTTCGAACGTCCACTTGGGCAATTCGGCCTTCAAACGCGCATCGATCTCTTCACTCGTGTAGACCTCGTCCGGGGTCTTGTTGCGCCATTGCGTCATCGGATACTCCTCGCGGGCCACAGGGCCCACGATGCTACCGCCGCTGACGCGGCGCATGGCGCAGGGGATACTCGCGCCTCATGCCCAGCGCCGTGATCTACAAACTGCTCGCGTTGCTCATCGTTGTCGCGATCGGCTGGGCTATCGCGCGCCTGAACGTGCTCGGCGCCAGCGCGGGCTGGGCCGAGCCGACACGCCTGCTGTCGAACGCCACGTTCTACATCTTCATTCCGGCGCTGCTGTTTCGCACCTCGGCGCGCCTGGATGCGAGCCATCTGCCGTGGGCCACGCTGCAGGCGTTTTTCGTGCCGATGCTGCTGTTGATGCTGCTCGTCCATGCATGGCAACGCCACGCCAATCGCAAGCGCCGCCTGGGCGCGGCGGCGCCGTGCATTCGCGCCATGGCCACTGGTTATGGCAATCTGGTGCAGGTCGGGCTGCCGCTGGCCGCGGCGCTGTTCGGCGAGGCTGGCCTGGCGATCCACATCACGCTGGTGAGCGTGCATTCGTTGCTGCTGTTGACGGTGTTGACGGCGCTCGTCGAAATTGACCTGGCGCGCGAGCGGCGCCGCCAAGGCCAGGCCGACGCCCACTTCGGCCACACCGTGGTGCAGACGTTGCGCAGTACCCTCATCCACCCTGTCGTGTTGCCGGTGCTCGCCGGCTGGCTGTTCAACGCCGCGGGGCTGCGGCTTCCCGGCGCCGCCGACGAAGCCTTGCAACTGCTCGGCCAGGCCGCCGTTGCGCTGTGCCTGGTGATGATCGGCATGTCGCTCGCGGTGTATGGCGTGGCCGGTGTCGTCACGGGCGCGGCTGCCGCGGCGGCCCTCAAACTGCTCGTCGCGCCGGCGCTGGTATTGGCGTTCGGCCATTGGGGTCTGGGCCTGCGCGAGACGCCGCTGGCGGTGGCGGTGATGGCCGCGGCGCTGCCGGCGGGCTCGAACGTGCTGATCTTCGCGCAGCGCTACGACACGCTGCAGGGCGAGGCGACGGCGGCGATCGTGTTCTCCACGCTCGCCTTTGCGTTCACTGCGCCGCTGTGGCTGGCGATCCTGCATGCCCTGGCGTAATTTGCCGCAACCTCTCGTGCGGGTGGCGCGGCGCTCGCCAATCTTGCGACAATTGGCGCCATGAACCCCGCCGACATCCCCACCACCATCGCCCACATGGGCGCCGCCGCGCGTGCAGCGAGCAGCAAGCTCAGCAGCGCGAGCAGCGCGGTCAAAGACGCGGCGCTGCTTGCGCTGGCGCGGTTGCTGCGCCAGCAAGGGCCGGCACTGGCGCAGGCGAATGCGCGCGACCTCGACGCGGCACGCGGCGCCGGGCTGGCCGGGCCGCTGCTGGACCGGCTGAAGCTGACGCCGGCCGCGATTGAAACCGTGGCGCAGGGCTGCGAGCAGATCGCCGCGATGCCCGACCCGGTGGGTGAGATCACCGAGCTGCGGCAACGCCCGAGCGGCATTTCGGTGGGGCGCATGCGCGTGCCGCTGGGGGTGTTCGGCATGATCTATGAGAGCCGGCCGAACGTGACGATCGAGGCGGCGTCGCTCGCCATCAAGAGCGGCAACGCCTGCATCCTGCGCGGCGGCTCGGAGGCGATCCACTCGAACATGGCGTTGTGGCGCCTGGTGCAAGCGGCGCTGCTGGAAGCCGGCTTGCCGCCCGACGCAGTGCAACTCGTGCAGACGACGGACCGTGCCGCGGTGGGCGCGTTGATCGCCTCGCCCGCGGCGGTGGACGTGATCATTCCGCGTGGCGGCAAGGGGCTGATCGAGCGCATCAGTCGCGAAGCCAAGGTGCCGGTAATCAAACACCTCGACGGCAATTGCCATGTTTACGTGGACGCCGCCGCCGACCTGGAAATGGCGCTGCGCATCACCGACAACGCGAAGACGCAGAAGGTAAGCCCGTGCAACGCCGCCGAATCGCTGCTCGTGCATGAAGCGGTGGCGGCGGCGTTCCTGCCGAAGATGGGTGCCATCTTTGCCGCCAAGGGTGTCGAGATGCGTGGCGACGCTCTCGCGCTGGCCGCGTTGCGCGGCGTGCCGCAGGCGAAGCTGGTCGAAGCCGTCGAGGCCGACTGGAGCGAGGAATACCTCGCGCCCATCATCAGCATCAAGTGCGTGGCGAGCCTGGACGAGGCGATCGCGCACATCAACCGCTACAGCTCGCACCACACCGACGCCATCGTCACCGACAGCCACCGCGACGCGATGCGCTTCTTGCGCGAAGTCGATTCGGCGAGCGTGATGGTCAACGCCAGCACGCGCTTTGCCGACGGCTTCGAGTACGGCCTGGGCGCCGAGATCGGCATCAGCACCGACAAGCTGCATGCGCGCGGGCCGGTCGGGCTGGAGGGCCTCACGTCGCTGAAATGGGTGGTGCTAGGGCACGGCGAATTGCGCAACTGATGGCGGCCCATTCGGCGCGTGGGCGGCCTGTCGTAGAGTTGCGCGAGATGGACACTTCCAGTTTCCTGCCGTGGCTCATCGGCGCCGTCCTGTTGTTCTGGTCGGTCGGCGCCTACAACCGGCTGGTGCGCCTGC
>JANOLJ010000303.1:0-39336 GCA_031419715.1 Burkholderiales bacterium
CTGCGAGGGCGACTCGAAGTGGGTGTTCTTCGACGGCAACTACCAGGAATATGAAGCGGACAAGAAGCGGCGCCTGGGAGAAGAGGGCGCGCGCCCGAAACGGGTGCGTTTCAAGGCGCTGAAGTAGCGCTCTCCGCCATCCCGGCCTGCGCCGGGACGGCATGGGCCTGCCTCAGAAGTGAATCCCGCGCATCATCTGCGCCATCGCCATCGCTTCGGGTGAGAGGGTCGGTTTCGCGAGCTTTTCGCCCTTCGCCGCCGCGCTGTCGGGGAACATGCGGAAGGTGGTGTTCATGACGATCTGCGTGATGCGCGGTGCCACGGCATGCAGCACTTCGCCGAAGGTGCCCAGGCGCGTCGCCACGCGCACCGGCTTGTCGACGCACGCCTGCACGATCATGTCGGCCGCTTCCTTGGGGTCCAACAGCGGCATGTTGTCGTAGATCTTCGTCGGCGCCGTCATCGGCGTGCGCACCAGCGGCATGTTGACCGTGGTGAACGTGACCCCCAGGTCGGCGAACTCGCTCGATGCGCAGCGCGTCCACGCGTCGAGCGCCGCCTTGCTCGCCACATAGGCCGAAAAGCGCGGCGCGTTGACGAGCACGCTGATCGAGCTGATGTTGACAACGTGCCCCTTCTTCTTCGCCACCATGCCCGGCAGCAACCCCATCGTGACGCGCAGGCTGCCGAAGTAGTTCAATTGCATCGTCCGTTCGAAGTCGTGGAAGCGGTCGTAGCTCGACTCGATGGCGCGGCGTATCGAGCGCCCGGCGTTGTTGATGAGAAAGTCAACGCCGCCGTGCTCGTCCTGCAGCGTTTTCACGAAGGCGGCGCAGCCGGCCTCGTCGGAGATGTCCACCGCATAGCTGAACACCTTGGCGTCCTTGCCGGCGTGCTCCTGGATCTGTTGCACCGCTTCGCTGAGCTTGTCTTCACCGCGCGCGCAGATGATCGTCGTGGCCCCCGCCTCGGCGAAGCGGCACGCCGCCGACAGGCCGATGCCCGATGAGCCACCGGTCACGAGCACGACCTTGCCGCCCACCGTGCCCTTCAGGCTGCGGTCGATGAACAGGGCCGGGTCGAGATGGCGCTCCCAGTAGTCCCACAGCACCCAGGCGTAGTCGTGCAGGTTCGGGCAGACGATGCCGCTGCCTTTGAGCGCGGCGTCGGTTTCGCGCCGATCAAACCGCGTCGGGTAGTTCACGAAGGTGAACATGTCGGGCGGCAGGCCCAGGTCTTTGATGATGGCGTTGCGCACGCGGCGCACCGGCGCGAGCGCCATCATTCCTTTCTTCACGCTCTTCGGAATGAAGCCGAGCAGCGCGGCGTTAATGAACAGGTTCATCTTCGGCGCGTGCGCTGCCTTGGAGAAGATGTCGAGCACATCGCCGACGCGGTAGCCCATCGGGTCGACCAGGTGATAGCACTTGCCTTGGGTGGTGCCCAGATGGCTGATGTGCTCAAGCGCGGCGACGACAAAGTCCACCGGCACGATGTTGATGCGCCCGCCCTCCAGGCCCACTGAGGGAAACCAGGGCGGCAGGATCTGCCGCATGCGCTGGATCAGCTTGAAGAAGTAGTACGGCCCGTCGATCTTGTCCATCTCGCCGTTCTTCGAGTCGCCCACCACGAGGGCCGGGCGGTACACGGTCCAGGGCTGCTTGCACTCGGTGCGAACGATTTTTTCGCTCTCGTGCTTGGTCATGAAGTAGGGGTGATCCAGCCCTTCCGCCTCGTCGAACATGTCTTCGCGAAACACGCCTTCGTACAGGCCCGCCGCGGCGATCGAGCTGACGTGATGCACGTGCTTGGCGCCGATGGTTCGCGCAAATTCGACCATGTTGCGCGTGCCTTCGACATTCACCTGCACTTGCGATTCCTGGTCGGCCGCCAGGTCGTACACGGCGGCCAAGTGGTACAGGTGGTCGACCTGGCCGTCGAGGAATTTGCGCGCCTCGGCGCTCACGCCGAATTTCTTAGCCGTCAGGTCGCCGTACACGGGAATCGCGCGGCCTTTCGGGGCGTTCCAGTAGGCGAGCAGCTCCGGCACCTTGGCCTCGCTCTCGTGGCGCAGCAGGAAGTAAACGGTCGCGCCGCGCCGCGCGAGCAGGGCCTTGACGAGCCGTTTGCCGATGAAGCCGGTGGCGCCGGTGACGAAGTAATGCATGCTGGTTTTCCCCTCAAAGGCATTCGATGCCCCAATTCTTGTCCAGACTTTGGCTTGCCGTGCCGCGCGCTTTCCCGAAGGTGCGAGCGACCCACGTAGACCCGGCTCACTAGAGATTTCGGGTGCGCGACGCGGCCCCGCCTCCTATAGTGGCCGGGGCGCGGCGACCGTGGGTGGCCACGCCGAGCGTCAAATCCCACCCCCACAGGAGACAAACCATGGTCAAGAAACTCAAGCAAATGGCGGAAAAGCAAGCGGCCGGCGCTGCCGGGCTGTTCGACAACATCGACACCAGCAAGTTGGCGGGCTCGGTGAAAGACTCGGCCCAGCAAATCTGGCTCGCCGGAATGGGCGCGTTC
This sequence comes from Burkholderiales bacterium, assembly GCA_031419715.1. Classification (GTDB taxonomy): domain Bacteria; phylum Pseudomonadota; class Gammaproteobacteria; order Burkholderiales; family Burkholderiaceae_C; genus JAEMQF01. The sequence continues at coordinate 2,527 of JANOLJ010000303.1, forward strand.
TCCAAAGCACAAGCCGAGGGCGGCAAGGTGTTCGATGCGCTCGTCAAGGAAGGCATGAACCTGCAACGCAAGACGCAGAGCGTTGCCGAAGAGAAGCTCAGCGAAGTCTCGACCAAGATGAGCGGCATGGCCAGCGAGGTTCAGGCGCGCGCCGGCCAGCAATGGGACAAACTGGAGAACATCTTCGAAGAGCGCACGGCAAAGGCGCTGGGCAAGCTCGGTGTGCCGACGGCCAAGGACCTTGCCGCGCTGTCAGCGCGCATCGACGCGCTCTGCGCGCAGACCGGCAAAGGCACCGGCACCGCCGCCAAGCGTGCGCCGGCCAAGCGCGCAGCGTCGAAGGCGGTCGCCAAACGGCCGGCCCGGCGCGCCGTCTGAGGGGCGCGGCGAGGTGCAGGCGCGCGATCGCGGCGCGTCTGGCACTTTGCCTCGTTATCCGGGCCCACGCGTCCCGGCGCATGATGAGGGCTTGTCGATCCGACCACAATAGCCGCTGCTGCGCGTGTCGGCCGACCGCGCGTCCTCACTCCGCCGGACCCGAACATGAGCCTGAAATTCCGCATCTCCGCGATTCGCCCGATGCTGTGGTACGCGCTGCTCGCCGGTTGTGCAAGCGTCGATGGCCCCGCACCCGCCACAGCCGTCGCGGCTCCGGCGGCGAGTGCGGCCTCGGCTCCGGTGGTGCAGGCAGCAGCGTCGGCGGTGGCTTCGGCGGGTGCCGCGGCTTCGGCGGCGGCTCCCGCGGCGGGAGCATCGGCGCCGGCGCCCTCGGCAACGGTCGCCGCGCGGCCTGACGCCGCCGCCCCCAAGCCGTTCGACGAAGTCATCAAAGGCGCGACCGCGCAGGCCGGCTTCTTCGGACTGTGGCGCAAAGACGAGAAACTCTGGATCGAGATCGACCCGGAGCAGCTCAACAAACCGTTCCTGCTGGCGGCGAACATTTCGCACTCGGTCGGCGAGCGGCGCCTCTACGCAAGCTGGATGGGCCCGTCGTGGCTGGCGAGTTTCCGCAAGATCGGCAGCCAGCAGATTCAGCTGATCGCGCACAACACCGAGTACGTGGCCAGCGGTGCGCCGATGGAAGCGGTGGTGGAGCAGGCGTTCTCGAACAGCCTGCTGGCCTCCGCGACGATCGCCAGCGCGCCGCATCCGCAACGAAAATCCATCCTCATCGACGCATCGTTCCTGCTCGGGGATCTGGCCGGCTACTCTACGCAGCTCGAGCGTGCCTTTCGCCTGCCCTACGGGCTGGACCGGGGAAATTCGTACTTCGAGAAGACCCGCGTCACCGACGACTTGACGACCCTCAACGCGCGGCTGCACTTCGCCACCGCGCGCCTGCCCGCGCCGCCGCTCATGCCGAGTCCCGTGCCGATGCCCGCGCCGCCGAGCGCCTTGCCCGACGCGCGCAGCTTTTTCATCGGCATGGTCTACAGCTTCACGAAACTTCCCGACCAGCCGATGGTGCCGCGCCGCACCGACCCGCGCCTGGGCCACTTCTTCGACGCCGTCACCGACCTGAGCACCGACCTGGACGCGAACCCGAAGCGCCACTACATCACGCGCTGGCGTCTTGAGAAGAAAGACGCTTTGGCAGCGATGTCGGAGCCGAAGCAGCCCATCGTTTACTGGCTCGACAAGAACATTCCAATGCGCTATCGCGACTCCGTCGAGGCGGGAATCCTGGAGTGGAACAAGGCGTTCGAGCGCATCGGGTTTCGCAACGCGATTCAAGTCAAGCAACAGCCCGAAAACGCCGAGTGGGACACGCTCGACTCTCGCCATGCGTCGATCCGCTGGTTCACCGGCGCCGATGCCGGCCTGGCGATCGGCCCGAATCACTCCGACCCGCGCACCGGCGAAATCATCGACGCCGACATCGCGATGAGCGACGGCTTCGGCCGCGGCGCGCGGCGTTTCCGCGTTGAGGACGTCGGCGCCACGCCGGCCCGGTCGTTCGCGCCCCAGGCCAGCGCCTGGGCCGACAAGATGCACCAGCGCATCTGCACCTATGCCGATGAAGCCACCGCCGAGATGGACTTCGCCCTGGACCTGCTCGAAGCGCGCGGCGACATCACGCCCGACAGCCCCGAGGCCGAAGCGCTTGCGCAGTCGGTCGTGAGGGACACGATCGCCCATGAAGTCGGCCACACGCTCGGCCTGAAGCACAACTTCAAGGCGTCCACGGTGGTGAAGCGCGAGCAGTTGCAGGACCGCGAATTCACCGAAAAGAACGGCATCTCAGGTTCCGTGATGGACTACAACGCCTTCAACGTGCCCCTGGCCGGCGAACGACCGGGCAGTTTGAACAACACGACGCTCGGGCCCTACGACTACTGGGCGATCGAATACGCATACCGTCAGTTCACACCGTCCACCGAAGCGGCAGAACTGGAGCGCATTGCCGCGCGCAGCACTGAGCCCGAGCTGGCCTTTGCCGACGACGCCGATGCCGGCGGGTTTGGCGGCAACGACGGCATCGACCCTCTGGCGAACCGCTTCGACCTCGGCGACGACCCGCTCGACTACTACAAAAAGCGCTTGCAGCTTTCCCGCGAGTTGTGGCAACGCGTGCAAGAACGTGCGCCGTTGGCCACCGACCCGGTGGCGCGCCAGCGCCGCGTTCTGCTCAGCGGCTTTCGCCAACTGAACCGCGCTGCCGAATTGGTGGGCAAGTACGTCGGCGGCATGCACACCGTGCGTGACCTGCCGGGCACCACTGGCCGCGCCGCGTACACGCCGGTCGAGCCGGCGAAACAGCGCGAAGCCTTGCAGTTCCTCGCCAAGGGCCTGTTCAACACCGACAGCTTTCGCTTCAAGCCGCAGTTCCTGGCGAGCCTGGCCCCTGACTACAACGAATGGGAGCGCGGCGGGCCGGTGAACATTCCGGCGGCCGTTTTGCAAGTGCAAACCTCCGCGCTCGACCGGCTGCTCAGCCCCGGCACCGCCTCGCGCCTGCTCGATCTGCCGCTGTATGTAGACGCAGCGCAATCGCGCGACCTGATCTCGCTGCCAGAGGTCTACGGCACGCTGCAAGACACGATCTGGAGCGAACTCAAAACCAACAGCGACATCGATCGCCTGCGGCGCAACCTGCAGCGCGAGCATCTGCGGCGCGTACAGACCTTACTGATCCGCGGCTACCCTGGCCTGCCGCCCGACGCGCTGAGCCTGGCGCGGCTGCATGCCACGGAATTGCAGGCGCAACTCAAGCGCGCCAGCGCCAATCCCAAGTTGTCGATCGAAAGCCGTGCCCACTTGCAGGACAGCCTGGCGCTGCTGACCGAGGCGCTGCGCGCGTCGATGCAGCGCAGCTGAGTCTCGCGCGTTTCGCGGGCGGCGCTGCTGCCCGCGAAACCTCAAGTTACCGCACGCGGCGCGCTGCCGCGTCGTCTGCGTCACTGCTGCCGGTCGTGTCTGTCATCGTGATGTGCAAAGGCGTCGCCGCACGCTTTGCCACCACTTCGACTCTCGGGAGCCGGACCATCTCGACCTGAACCTCGGGCAGGCGGACCGTCTGAACGGAAGATCGTGAGTCGAACCACGCCGAGGCGACGGCCAGCGTCGCGGCGATCAATACGAGGAAGACCAGGACGGGGGCGAATATGCGATCGAACATGATGAGTTCCTGTGAAAAATCGTCAGGTGATGAGCGGCGAATGGCTGCACTCTAGAAGTCGCGCTGGCCCGGAGAAAGCGGGTTGCGACGAAACGCGCGAAGCGACGGTTGACCTGCATGGCTGGCGGACGGGCGGCGGGCGGGGCCGGATCCCCGCTGTCGCGGATACTGGGCACACGCCATCATGAGCACCGCATCACCACCGCCCGTTCTGCCGACTGCCGCGCGCGCCCGAGTCGATGCGCTGCTCGGAACGGGCCAACGCCGGCTGCTCGGGCTGGTCGGCCCGCCAGGTGCCGGGAAGTCCACGCTTGCCGAGGTCTTGCTAGACGCCTACCGCGAGGTCGCGCAGGTCGTGCCGATGGATGGCTTTCACCTCGCGAACGTGGAGTTGCGGCGCCTAGCGCGCGCGAACCGCAAGGGCGCGCCCGACACCTTTGACAGCGTAGGCTATGTAGAACTGCTGCGCCGCTTGCGGCGGCAACGCGTTGACGAGGGCAGCGTCTATGCGCCGCTGTTTCGGCGCGACCTCGAAGAACCTGTCGGCAGCGCGATCGCCGTGCTGCCGGCCACCCGTCTCGTGATCACGGAAGGCAACTATCTGCTCGACCCGCAAGACGGCTGGGGCCCAGTGGCGGCGCTGCTCGACGAGACTTGGTATGTGGACGGCAACGACGCGCTGCGCGTCGAGCGCCTGCTGCGCCGGCATGAGGCGTTCGGCCGCACGCCCGCGCAGGCGCAAGACTGGGTGGCGCAGACGGACGAGCCGAATGCGCGGCGGATCGCAGCCGCTCGTGCCAGGGCAGACTGGTTGTTTTCATGGGATGCTCCGGGCGCGTGATGCGCCCGCGCCAGCACGTTCGGCGCGTCAGCGCATTCCGAGGCCGCGGCCGATCGCACCGCGCCAACTGTGGTCGGACACGATCTCGTGCGCCGCGTTGTGGCCGGGCATCCCTGAGACTCCGCCGCCTGGGTGCGAGCCCGCACCGCACATGTAGAGATTGCGGATCGGCGCGCGATAGTCGCCGTGGCCGAGCACCGGGCGCGCCGCCCACAACTGGTCCAGGCTCATCACGCCATGCATGATGTCGCCGCGGTGCAGGCCGAACTTGCGCTCCAGGTCGAGCGGCGTGAGCACGCTGCGCGCGATCACGCTGCGTTTGAAATTCGGCGCGTAGCGTGTCACGGTGTCGATCACCGCGTCGGCAGCGGACTCGCGCTCGTCGTCCCAGCTGCGCCCGCTCGGCAGGTCGTAGGCGAACTGCTGGCAGAACAGGCTCGCGACATGCGCGCCCGCTGGGGCCAGGCTGTTGTCCACACAACTCGGGATCAGCATTTCGACGATGGGTTCACGCGACCAGCCGTCTTTGCGCGCGGCGTGGAACGCGCGGTCCATGTAGTCGAGCGACGGCGCGAAGACGATGCCGCTGGCATGGTGTTCGGCGATGCTGCGCCCGGGCAGGCAGGTGAAGTCGGGCAACTCCGACAGCGCGACGTTCATGCGCAGCGTGCCGGAGTCGCTGCGGTGGCGCTGCATCGCGGTTCTGAAGCCGCGGGTGAGCTCACTCGCCGGCACGAGCTTGTCGAACAACAGCCGTGGGTTCAGGTTCGACACCACGACATCGGCATCGACCTCGCGGCCGTCGGCAAGCAGTACGCCCGATGCGCGGCCATTCGCCACCTTGACCTGAGCCACCGCGCTGTCGAGCACGAATTTCACGCCCAACTGCTCGCAGGCGCGCGCCATCGCAAGTGTGATCGCGCCCATGCCGCCCACCGCGTGGCCCCAGATGCCCTTGTTCCCGTTCACGCCGCCGAAGCAGTGGTGCAGCAGCACGTAGGCCGAGCCGGGGGAGTCGGGGCTGGCGTAGTGGCCGACGACGGAATCGAAACCATAGGCGGCCTTGATGGGGTCGGATTCGAACCAGCCATCAAGCACGTCGCGCGCGCTCTTCACGAACAGCGCGAGCAAATCGCGGCGCTGCTCGATGCTCAGCCGCGCGAACTTTCGCCCTTGCCGCAGGCCGCGCGCCAGCGTGCCCGACAAGGTGCTCATGTCGGGCGGCGTTTGCAGCGACAACTCGCGCAGCACGTCGGCCACGCCCTCCAACATGTCTTGATACGCCGGCAGTTGCTGCGCGTCGCGCACCGAGAACTTGGCGACTTCGGCCTGGGTGCGCGCCAGGCCGCCGCCGAGTTTGAGATAGTTCGCGTCGTCCACCGGCAGGAAGTTGGAGATGGGCCGCTCCAGGATGCGCAGACCCAGGTCATGCAAGCGCATGTCGGCGATCACCTGGGGCGCGAGCAGGCTGACGGTGTAGCTCGCGACGGAATTGCGAAACCCGGGGTGAAATTCTTCCGTCACCGCCGCGCCGCCGACGACGCCGCGGCGCTCGATGAGCGTGACATCGAAGCCAGCGCGCGCGAGATAGAACGCGCACACCAAGCCGTTGTGGCCGGCGCCGATGATGGCGGCGGTCTTTCGCGGCATCACCAGCCTCTCAGATCGGGTCGGTGCGCTGCAACAGCCACGCCAGCGCGGGCCCGGTGACGAGCGGTCGGAGGCGCGCGCGCACCGTGGCGTGATAACCGTTGAGCCAGTCAACTTCGTCCTGGCGCAACAGCGAGCGATCGATGCAGTGCGTGTCGATCGGACACATCGTCAGCGTTTCGAACTCGAGAAAGTCGCCGAACTCGCTGCCGCTTGCAGTCAATGCGGCGGGCACGTTCAGCACCAGATTCTCTATGCGTATGCCCCACTGGCCGCTGCGGTACAGGCCGGGCTCGACACTCGTGATCATGCCCGGCTCCATCGCCATGTGCGGCTCGGGAATCGCTTTCGAGATGCTCTGCGGCCCCTCATGCACGTTCAGAAAGTAACCCACACCGTGGCCCGTGCCATGGCCGAAGTCCAGGCCGTGCTCCCAAAGCGGTGCGCGCGCGATCGCGTCGAGCATCGGCGACAGCGTGCCGCGCGGGAAACGCGTGCGGCTCAGCGCCATGGTGCCCTTGAGCACGAGCGTGTAGTCGCGCTTTTGCGCGGCGCTGACGCTGCCGATCGGCCAGACGCGCGTGATGTCGGTCGTGCCGCCGAGGTACTGGCCGCCCGAGTCGATGAGCAAGAGTCCATCGCCTTCGATGCGCGCATGTGACTCGGCCGTGGCGCGGTAGTGCGGCATCGCGCCGTTGCCGTTGAAGCCGGCGATCGTGTTGAAGCTCAAGCCCACGAAGTTGTTCCGCCTGGCGCGCGCAGCGCTCAAGTGCTCATCCACCGTCAGTTCGGTGAGCCGTTCGCCCGTGGCGAGCGCGGCTTCAAACCACGCATAGAACTCGCAGCATGCGGCGCCGTCTTGTGCCATCGCGGCGCGAATGTGCGCAGCCTCGGCTTCGCTCTTGCGGCTCTTCAACAGCGTGCTCGGGTTGATCGCCTCGATGGCCTTGACGCTTGCGTTCGCGCGCAGGCTGAACGTGATGCGTCGCGGGTCGATCAGCAGCGTGGCGTTGTCGGGCAAGCCGGCCAGCGCGCTGCCGGCCTGTTCATACGGTGCGACTCGAATGTTGTCGCGTGCAAGCGTGGCGCACAACCCGGAACTGATCTTGCCAACGGCCACGAAGAGGGTCGTGTTGCTCGTGTCGAGCAGCGCGTGCGCCAGGAACACCGGGTTGTAGCTCACGTCGGCGCCGCGCAGGTTGAACAGCCAAGCGATATCGTCTACCGTCGAGATGAAGTGGTGCGTCGCGCCGTGCCGTGCCATCGCTTCGCGCACCTGCGTGAGCTTGGCGCCGCGCGGCAGCGCTGCGTGCGGCGCGAGGTGCTCATACACCGGCTGCGCCGGCAGGCCTGGGCGCTCGGGCCAGACGTGGGTGAGCACGTCGAAGTCGGTGCGCAGCAACACGCCGGCCTGGTCGAGCCGGGTGCGCAGCAGTTGTGCCGCCGCCAGACCGAGTACGCTGCCATCGACGCCGACCGCGGCGCCGCGCGCGACATGGTTCGCGAGCCAGTCGATATGGTGAGTCGCCGCGGCGCTGGAAATTTTCACGAGTTCGATGCCGCTGCCGGCAAGCTCAAGCGCGGCTTGCTCCCAATAGCGGCTGTCGGCGAACAGCGCGGCCTTGTCCTGCGTCACCACCAGCGTGCCCATCGAGCCGGTGAAGCCCGACAGCCACTGCCGTCCTTGCCAGCGCTCGGGCAGATACTCGGAAAGATGTGGGTCGCTAGACGGCACGAGCACTGCGGCCAGGTCTTGGGCCCGCAACGCGTCACGGACCTTTTCAATTCGCAAGCGAAACGGGGAGGTGCGGGTGTCCATGAGTGGCTCCGGTCGAGTGGCTTGGTGGCCGCTGAGGATTCTAGGTGTCGGCGCGTGGCGCGGGCTGTGCCACCACCCTCGCGCTGCGCTCGAAAGTGAAGTAGGCCCAGGCCCATTCGAGCATCACGATCAGGCGATTGCGAAAGCCGATGAGGAAGTAGATGTGCGCGAACAGCCAGAACAGCCACGCGAGCAGGCCGGAGAAACGCAGGGCGCCGAGGCCCGGCACAGCGAGGTCGACGACCGCCGATTTGCGGCCGATGGTGGCGAGGTTGCCGTAGTCGATGTAGTGAAACGCCCGCGTCGGCTTGCCGCGCAGGCGTCGCACGAGATTGGCTGCGGCGCAGCGGCCCATCTGTTTTGCGGCCGGGCTGACACCGGGCACGGCGCGCGGCTCGCCGCGAGCCTGGCCGGGCTTGTGACCGGGCTTGTGACCGGGCTTGTGACTCTTCGCCGCTGCGAGGTCGCCGATCACGGCGATGTTCGGATGGCCGCGCAAACTCAGGTCGGGCTGCACGATGATGCGCCCGGCGCGGTCAAGTTCGGCGCCGCTGCTGAGCGCGAGGCTGCGGCCCAGCGCCGAGCCGGCGACGCCAGCGGCCCAGATCACGGTGTGGCTGTCCAGCCGCAGCGTGGTGGGGGACGCCGCATCTTCGCGCACTTCGCAGGTCACGCCTTGCGCGTCGATCCCGGTCACTTTGCAGCCGGTGCGAACATCCACACCGATGCGGGTGAGCTGCTCGCGCGCCTGCGCCGACTGCGCCGGCACAAAGTTGCCGAGCACCCGGCCCGAGCCCTCGACCAGCACGACGCGGGCGCGCCGCGTATCGATGCGGCGGAATTCATCCTTCAGCGTGTGCTGTGCGATCTCGCTCATCGTGCCGGCCATCTCGACGCCCGTCGGCCCGCCGCCGATGACGACAAAAGTCATCCAGGCCTCGCGTTGGGCGGCGTCAGCGCAGCGCTCGGCGTGTTCGAACGCGCCGATCACCTTCGCGCGGATGTCAAAAGCGTCGGCCAGCGTCTTCAGCCCCGGCGCGAAACGTGCCCAGTGATCGTTGCCGAAATAGCTGTGCGTCGCGCCCGCGGCGACGATCAGGTGATCGAAGACTATGTGCTCACCGTCGTCGAGCGAGATCTGCGAAGCGGCTGCGTCGATCGCCGTGACTTCAGCCTGCAGGATCGTTAGATTGCCGCGTTGCATTTCGGTGCGCAAGGTGTGGCGGATCGGCGCGCTGATCGCCGGTGCGCTCAAGCCCGCGGTGGCCACCTGGTACAGCAGCGGCTGGAACAGGTGGTGGTTGGTGCGGTCGATCAGGGTGATCTCGACCGGCGCTTTCGACAGCGCGCGCACGGCCTCCAGGCCGCCGAAGCCGCAGCCGATGATGAGCACGCGCGGCGTGGGCGCCGTCACGCCGGGCCGGCGCCGCCTGCGCCAGGGACGGGGGGCAGCGCGAGCAGCTTGCCGCGCACCATCTGGATGTGGCTGCGCAGCGAATACAACTCGTCGGCGTAGCTCAGCGGCACGGCGACACGCTCGACACGCTCTTCGATCTCCGCCAGTTCACGCAGCAGCTCGTCCGGGCCGCGTTCGCCGAAGGAATTTTCGACGCCGCGCAATTGCGCATACCAGCGGAAGATGCGCGAGCGCACGCGGAACTGGTAGAGCGGCGGCACCACGCGCGACAGCGGCAGCAGGATCACGATGATCGACGCCAGCACGACCCACATGCGGTCGATCAGGTTCGCCAGCCAGAACGGCAGATAGCGTTGCAGCAGCGGCGCGCCACTCTTGTAGAAGCGCTCGGCCTCTTTTGCGAGCGGTATTTCGGTGTGCGCCGCGCTCGGGAAGTCGCCCTTGCGGTGGAACCAGCCCGCGTCGCCGTGGATGTGTTGCGCTGCCTGCACGAACAGTTGCACGACGGCCGGATGCGTGCCTTCCTTGGCCACCAGCGCCGCGGTGGGCGCGACGAGGTGCACGTCGGCACCCGGCATATCGTGCGCGAGATCGACGATGCCGCGCGGCAGCAGCACCGGGCTCATAAAGGCGAAGCGCCTTGAGTAGGCCTCGGCCTGGGCAAAGTCGAACAGTTTCACGCCGGGCGTGCGCAGCAGCATCTGCACCATCAGCGATTCCGGCGCCGAGGCGAACACCAGTGCGTCGATCTCGCCGCCGAGCAGCGCCACGACGGCGGGAGTTTGCGGTTGCTCCAGCAGCGTGAGCGTCTTGCGCTCGATGCTGTTCGCCTCCAGCAGGCGCTGCATCAACAGCGGCGTGCCACTGCCGGGCGCGCCGATGTTGACCTTCCAGCCTGGCAATTGCGCGAGCGAGGCCAGGGTGGGGCCTTTCACCAGGCGCCGCGCCGAATCTTCGCGGTAGAACAGCCACACCGGTTCGTGGAACAGGCTGCCCAGCGCCATCAGGCCCTCGTTGGCGACGTCGTCCACATCGCGCTGCACATCGCCACCGCCTTGCACAAAGGCGAGATCGACCTTGGAGTCGGTGTCGCGCAGCAGTGCCAGGTTTTCCGCGGCTCCTTGGGTGGCGCGCAGTTCGACGCGAATGCCGTGCAGCTTCAGATAGGCCGCATAGCGCTTGCCGAACTCGGCGTACGCACCCTGGTCCTGGCCGGTCGCGAGCACCACGTGCTTCGGCGGTGTCGGGTCCAGCACCCAGTACGCCAGCGCGAGCAGCGCCACGGCGAGCAGTAAGAACGGCCCGACGGTGACCAGCAGGTCACGAACCGAGAGCAAGGTGTAGCGCAGGATCTTGGGCATGGCGGGCGCGGCTGTCGCGATGGCAGAAGCGCACGATAGCGCGTGTCGGCGCGAATGTCGCTGCAGGTGCGGCTGGCGCCGGGGTTGGTGCCTGGATTGGTGCCGGGGTTGGCGCCGGGGTGGCGCATTAGACTGCGACCGACGCCCGCATCCGACAATGACCTCGCAATGACCAAGTCGATACCGCCCGGCGCCTTTACGGCGATCGATGCCCATCACTACGGGGCCAGCGCACTCACGCGCGGCCCGTGGCACCCCGAGCATCAGCACGCCGGCCCGCCGATCGCGCTGGTGTGCCGCGCCATCGAAGCTGCCGCGCTGGAGCATGGCCTGACGCATATCTCGCGGCTCACCGCGAATCTGCTGCGCCCGGTGCCAATCGGCGAATTGAGAGTGGACGTGGCCACCGACTACGCCGGCCGCAACGCCGGCCACTACTCGGCGAGCCTGCGCGCCGGTGACAAGGAAGTGGCGCGCTTCACCGCGCTCGCGCAGCGCGAGAGCAATGTCGTGCTGCCCGAAGCCCGGCCGGTGGATCCTCCTGGCCACACTCCGCCGCGTGTGCCGCGAGGCCCGCAGGATTCGCCGGAAGGCACATTTCCTTTCGCCGGAAAACATGTCGGCTACGCCGATCTGGTCGAGACCCGCGTCGCCAGCGGCAGCATGTTCAACGGCCCGTGCGCCATCTGGTTCCGCCTGCGCCACGCACTCGTCGAAGGCGACGCGCCGAGCGTCTACCAGCGCGTCGCGGTCGCCGCCGACTCCGGCAACGGCATCAGCGCCATACTCGACTTCAAGAAATACGTCTTCGTGAACTCGGACCTGACGGTCAACCTGCTGCGCCGGCCGCGCGGCGAGTGGGTGTGCGTCGACGCCCGAACCCACATTGGCCCCGATGGTTGCGGCATGGCCGCGTCCAACTTGTTTGATGCCGACGGCCTGATCGGCATGGCCACGCAAAGCCTTTCGGTGCGGGCCCGCGAGCCGCGCGACTGATCAAAAACCAACCACCCTGGAGACCACCGATGCTCACCGAATATTCACCCAAGACTACCGACCTGCTCGCGCGTCTGAACGCTTTTTTCGCCGCGCACATCTATCCGAACGAAGCACGCCACCACGAGGAGATGGACGCCTTTCGGCGCGCCGGCAACCCGTGGCAGCCGGTGAAACTGATCGACGAACTCAAGGTCAAGGCGCGCGCCGCCGGCTTGTGGAACATGTTCCTGCCACACGCCTACAAGGGCAACGGCGGCATCTCCAACCTCGACTACGCGCCGCTGTGCGAAGTGATGGGCCGCGTGACCTGGTCGAGCGAAGTCTTCAATTGTTCGGCGCCCGACACCGGCAACATGGAAACTTTTGAGCGCTACGGCACCGACGCGCAAAAGGCGCAGTGGCTCGAGCCGTTGCTGGCGGGCGAAATTCGCTCGGCGTTTCTGATGACGGAGCCTGCCGTCGCGTCATCCGACGCGACGAACATCCAGTGCAGCATCCAGCGCGATGGCGAGCACTACATCGTGAACGGCACCAAGTGGTTCAGCTCGGGCGCCGGCAGCCCGCGCTGCAAGATCTTCATCGTGATGGGCAAGACTGATCCGCAGGCGCCGCGCCACAGCCAGCAAAGCATGGTGCTGATTCCGCGCGACGCCCCCGGCGTGACGGTGCTGCGCCCCTTGAGCGTGTTCGGCTACGACGACGCGCCGCACGGCCACATGGAGGTGGTGCTCGACAACGTGCGCATTCCCGCGGCGAACATCCTGCTCGGCGAAGGCCGCGGCTTCGAGATCGCGCAAGGGCGCCTGGGGCCCGGGCGCATCCACCACTGCATGCGCTCCATCGGTGCGGCGGAACGCGCGCTGGAGATGATGATCGACCGCCTCATGACGCGCAGCGCCTTCGGCAAGCTGCTCTCCGAACAATCGATCTGGCATGAGCGCATCGCGGAGAGCCGCTGCATGATCGACCAGGCGCGACTGCTCACGCTGAACGCGGCGCACATGATGGACGTGGCGGGCAACAAGGCGGCGCGCGCCGAGATTGCGATGATCAAGGTGGTCGCGCCGAATGTGAGCTGCAAGGTCGTGGACTGGGCGATCCAGGCGCACGGTGCCGCGGGCGTGAGCGGCGACTTCTGGCTTGCTGAAGCGTATGCGCACCAGCGCACGGTGCGCATCGTCGATGGGCCCGACGAGGTGCACCGCAATGCGATTGCGAAGAGCGAGATTGGCAAGCGCGCGGCGTTGCGAAACTGATCGGCGCGCGCGTTTCTGACAGGCTCGCGCATACCAGCAGTCCGCCAGGGGATGTGCCGAATCGACAATTCACCGAGGCCCAGCCATGAACCCAAGCACGAGCACCGTCACCCCCGCCGCGCAGCGCGACCGGACCTTCCATCTGCACCCCTACACACAACTGCGCCAACTCGAGAAGGAAGGGCCGCTGGTGATCGTGCGCGGCGAAGGCGTGCATGTGTTCGACGAGCAAGGCAACAAATACATCGAAGGCATGGCCGGCCTGTGGTGCGCGTCACTCGGCTTCTCCGAAGCGCGCCTGGTCGCGGCGGCGCAGCGCCAGATGCAGGTGCTGCCCTATTACCACTCGTTTTCTGGCAAGGTGCCTGGGCCGGTGACGGAACTGGTGGAGAAACTCATCGCCATCGCGCCAGTGCCGATGGCCCGAGTGCTCTTCGCGAATTCAGGTTCGGAATCCAACGACACGGCGTTCAAGCTGGTGCGCTACTACAACAACGCGCGCGGCCGGCCGAACAAGAAAAAAATCATCGGCCGGCAGAAGGGCTACCACGGCGTGACGGCGGCCGCCGCGTCGCTGTCCGGCCTGCCCAGCATGCACCAGCACTTCGACCTGCCGCTGCCCGGCGTGCTGCGTGTCAGTGCACCGCACTACTACCTCGGCGCGCTGAAGGACGAAAGCGAAGCGCGGTTCGTCGAGCGGCTGGCGAAAGAACTCGAAGACACGATCGCGCGCGAGGGCGCCGACACGATTGCCGCGTTCATCGCCGAGCCGGTGCAGGGCGCGGGCGGCGTGATCATTCCGCCCGCGGGTTACTTCGAGCGGGTGCAGGCGATCCTGAAGAAGCACGACATCCTGTTCATCGCCGATGAGGTGATCACCGGTTTCGGGCGCCTGGGCCAGCCCTTCGGCACGAACGTCTACAACTTGCAGCCCGACATGATCACGGTGGCGAAGATGCTCACGGCCGCCTACGTGCCGATGTCGGCGCTGTATGTCACCGATGCGATCTACCAGGTGGTGGCCGACGCCAGCGCTGCTGTGGGAACCTTCGGCCACGGCTACACCTACAGCGGCCATCCGCTGGCGTGCGCGGTGGCGCTGGAGACCTTACGCATTTACGAAGCCGACAACGTGATCGGCCATGTGAATGAGGTGGCGCCGCGCCTGCAACGCGGCTTGCGGCGTTTCGCCGGCCACGAACTGGTGGGCGAGGTGCGGGGCCTGGGGTTGATCGGCGCGCTCGAATTGTCGGAAGACAAGGTCGCGCACAAGCCGTTCGCGCCGCAGCACGGCGTCGGCGCCTATTTCGTGCGCCGCGCCCAGGCGCATGGCTTGATCACGCGCGCGCTCGGCGGCGACATCATCGCGTTCTCGCCGCCGCTCATCATCAGCGAGGCCGAGATCGCCAGCATGCTCGAGTGCACCGAGCGCGCGCTGGACGACACGCTGGCCTGGGTGCGCGGTGGCATGAAGTGAACCGACTGGGCACACGACCGACGGTTGCCCGATGACAGCTATCCCACCCGCCTGGCAGGACTGCGTCACCTTCGCAAACGCACACGAAGTGGCGTGGCCGCGGGATCCGCGCGTCGACCTGCATAGTGAAAGTTCACGTTGGGGCATCCACCACGACGACATCCCGCCGTTCAACCGCCTGCGTGGCCCCGTGCATGCGCGCGGCGGCGTGTCGGGCGTGGTGCTGCGCAGCGGCGTGGAAGTGCTGGCCTGGGGCGAACCCGACCGCTCCGACCTGACCTTCAGCGTCGCCAAGACCTACCTCGCGCTGCTTGCCGGGGTGGCGAATGCCCAGGGCCTGCTGCCCGATCCGGACGAACCCGTGGTGACCAGGGTGCCGGGAATCGGCTTCGATTCCGCGCATAACCGTGCGATCACCTGGACGCATCTGCTCGAACAGACCAGCGAGTGGGAGGGCAGCAGCTTCGGCCTGCCCGACACCGTGGACCGCTATCGCAAGGTCTCGCACGACCCGCGCCCGCAGCTCGGCCGCAAGGGCGACGCCCGGCCGCTGCAGATGCCGGGCACATTCTGGGAATACAACGACGTTCGCATCAATCAACTGTCGCTCGCGCTGCTGCACTTGTTCGGCCAGCCGCTGCCGGAGGTGTTTGCGCGAGCCATCATGCAACCGCTGGGCGCGAGCAGCACCTGGCGCTGGGCGGGCTACGACGACGCCTGGGTCCAGCTTGCGGGCCTGCGCGTGCAAAGCGTACCCGGCGGCTCGCACTGGGGTGCGGGAGTGTCGATCTCGGCGCGCGACCAGGCGCGCATCGGCCAGCTCGTGCTCGCAGGCGGCCGCCATGGCACGCAGCAGTTGATCACCCGGGAGTGGATCGCACGCATGCACAGGCCCTGCGCGATCGCGCCGTTCTACGGCTGGTTGACGTGGCTCAATCCGCAGCAGCGCAGCTTCCCGCAGGCGTCGCCACGCAGCAGTTTCATGTTCGGCGCGGGCGGCCACTATGTGTGGATCGAACCCGAACATGACGCCGTGGTCGTGGTGCGCTGGCTTGATTCGGCGCATGTCGATCGCTTCATGGCGCTGGCCGCAAAGGCCTTGGAATCGACGGCAAACGGGTGATGCGTCGATTGCGAGTATGATCCGCCCCGCTAGTCATCCATAAGACCGTCGTTTTGTAGTCCTCCCCAGTGCTTGCCGGCATGCCCGGCAAGACAGGTTGAATCTCTGTTCGGTGATCTCGTGCGTGTCTTTGCACTGCGTGGGCATGTGCTCGCGCATCATCGTCATCTCTAGGAGTTTTCAATGGCGACAGGTACAGTGAAATGGTTCAATGAAGGCAAGGGTTTTGGTTTCATTGCGCCGGACGACGGCAGCAAGGATTTGTTTGCCCACTTCAGCGAAATCAAGGGCAGCGGCTTCAAGACGCTGGCTGAGAACCAGAAGGTGGAATTCGAAGTGACGCAGGGCCAAAAGGGCCTGCAGGCTTCCAACATTCGCCCGGTTTAAACCTTTGGCGCCCTAGGGCGCCTTTGGGTGGACGCGCCGTTCGGCGCGTCACCTCCACGGCCTGACCCTGGGGCAGCCGCCACGCCACCAAGCAGAATTTCAAGTCACGTCCTGCAAGGACGATTGAATCGCGGCACTGCCGCTCATTTCAACGGGTAGCTCAATCGTTTGGACACTTGCCCGCATTGCGCGAAGGAACTTGATCCCCAGCAGCACTTCGTTCGCGGCTCGCTCGACGGCACGCTGAGCAGCCTGGAGCGCCATTTGTTCGGCTGGGAGTGGCCAAGCCAGCGCCGCGCCCGCAAGTTCACGGTGCGCTGCCCGCATTGCACGAAAACGTTTGTCAGTCACACCTTGCGCAGGTTCGGCTTCGTCACGTATGGAAGCTATGTCACCGTTGTCGGCGTGGTCTGCGCCGCGGCGGTGTGCATCGTGCTGGTGGGCGCGCGTTTGAAGAACTGAACCCGCACCACGCTCACCCGCAACAGCGTTGCACCGATTCGTTTCGCAGAGGGCTTCATGAAAACTCGCAAAGCCACTATCTACAACGGCCGGCGCTTCGACGTGCCGCAGTGCATCCAGCGCATCGACCATCGCGCCACGCACGGCTGGCAGCTTCGCTACGGCGGAACCAAGATGTTCTCCGATGGCCCCGCGGGCGCGAAAGATTCGTTGGCGCGCGCGACGGAAGAGTTGCTGGTGCGAATTGCCAAGCTGCCGGCGCCGTCTCTGCTGCAAAGGCAGCCGAACAAAACCAAGACGAGCGATCTGCCGGTTGGAATTTCCGGCCCCATCATTCGTCGGCGTGCCGGCTCCAAGGCACGCCAGTGCAGTTTCTCGGTGTCGCTGCCACAAGTCGGCGCGCGCACGCGCAGCCGCAGCGTTTACATCGCCAGCGAAACCACTTTCACGATGCAACGCTACGAGATTGCGCTGGAAAAGGCGATCCGCATCCGCAAGCAGGGCGAGCTGCAATACAAGCGCGACGCGACGAAGGCCAAGCGCGCCGAAGGTCTGGCGCTGCGCGCCCAACAAGAGGAGCGCGCGGCGCGTGCGCCGAGGAAGTCGAAAGTAGCGAAAGTTGGGAAGGTCGGGAAAGTCGCGAAAGTGGTGAAGGTGGTAAAGGTGGTGAAGGTGGTGAAGGCGGCTAAAACGTCGAAAGCGTCGAAAGCCTGACGCCGCCCACGGCCCACCCTTCGGGCCCGGTTCAACGCATCGCGGTCGGAACCAACATGCACCCCGATCTGCCCTATCAACGGCTTGCCGACGCGGTGCTCGCGCTGCACGTGGGCATCGTGTTGTTCGTCGTCGGCGGGCTCGCGCTGATCCTCATCGGCAACTGGCGGCGCTGGCCATGGGTGAACGCCTGGTGGTTGCGCCTGACGCACCTCGCAACCATCGGCATCGTCGTCGCCGAGTCGTGGCTCGGCATCGTCTGCCCGCTCACCACGCTTGAGATGTGGCTGCGCGCCCAGGCGGGTGCCGGCACTTACACCGGCAGCTTCATCGAACACTGGTTGCAGCGTCTGCTGTACTACGACGCTCCAGCCTGGGTGTTTGTCGTCGCGTACTCGCTGTTCGCTTTGGCCGTGATCGCCACTTGGTGGTTCTTTCCACCCCAGCGCGGCAAGCCACGCAAAGCGGGCGACGCATGAGGTGAATTGCCGCATGGCGTGACATTTGGCGTCAATATGTACCGCTGTTCGGGCTTATGCCAAATGCCATGGGTGCCGAAACTCCCAGTAACTCAGGGAGATCGACATGACCACCGTGCGCCTGCATCTGTTGAGCATCTTGTTCGCGGCGACCACCTATGGTGCGTTGACCGGAGCGGTGCCGGGTGACGGTACGGCGCCAGCGGCGATCATGGCGGGCATCGAGGCCGTCCTCCCAACCTTGCGCATGCGGCGCGCCGATTCGACCCCGGTGCAACCCGCAGCAACACCACAGCGCGCCGTGCAAGGCGCGCCGAGCCCGACCCCGCGTGCCACCGAGGGCGTGTTCGCACTGCGCTGACACTTCGAGGCGGCGCGCGCCGGTGCCGCACTCCTACCGATCGGCGTGCAATCGCTTGCGATAGGCGAGTGGGGCCCGTTCGCTCTCGGACCTTTGCTGACCTTCGTTGCTCGCTGCGTGCAGATGTCGAGCAGCGTGGCAGTCGGCCTGGGGTACGTTCTCCGGCCCACGCTCGCGGGGCACCGGATTTGGCCCGCGGCAGTGGCGCCATCAACACCGTGTTCTCGTGCGCAGGTCGAGGACACCGCGAATGGTGCCTACGCCCGTACCCCAAACCGCCAGCCCCGACACCCGGGTGGCAGGGCACGGCGTGGCATGCCACCCGAGGTTGAAACAGGGCGGCGGTGGTGCCCCCGGGCGCAGGTCCGATTCGCGGTGTCCTCAACGCGAGCAGGGCGAAACGGTGTTGACGCGGCCGCGGATCGCAGTCTGCGACGCTGCCCCGCGAGCGTGGACCGGAGAACGGGGGCGCCGCCGTCGCCCTGCAGCCACGACGGCAGCAGGCAGCCAGACGACCGTCCACCAGACCATCGACCACCAGACCACCGGCCGTCAGACCACCGGCCGCCAGAACATCGGCAAACAGACCATCGGCAGATTGCCACGGTCCGATGGCACACCGCGATTTCTATGCAATCGAATGCGAATCGCTTCAGCGCATCCCGTGCCGCAGGCCCTCGAACAACGCCTTGGGGTCGAGCGCCGCGCGCCAATACTGTTTCGGCGCGGTCACTTTGGCACCGAGCTTTTCCGCAGCGTGCCACGGCCAGCGCGGGTTGGCGAGCATCGCGCGCGCCAGCGCCACGGCGTCGGCTTGGGCCGTGGCGATGATGGCCTCGGCCTGCTCGGCCTCGGTAATCAGACCCACGGCAATCGTCGGCAGACCAATGTTCGCCTTCACCTGTTGCGCGAACGGCACCTGAAACCCCGGAGCCGGCTTGATGGCCTGGGTTGCCGCCACGCCGCCGGTGCTGATGTGAATCGCCGCGCAGCCCCGCGCTTTCAATGCGGCGGACATCTCCAGCGTGCCTTCGATGTCCCAGCCGCCTTCCACCCAGTCGGTCGCGGAGAGGCGCATCCACACCGGCTTCGCCGCAGGAAAGGCCTCGCGCACCGCGTCGAACACTTCGAGCGGAAAGCGCATGCGGTTTTGCAGGCTGCCGCCGTAAGCGTCGGTGCGCTGGTTTGCGATGGGCGAGAGGAACTGGTGCAGCAAGTAGCCATGCGCACCGTGCAGTTCGATGCCATCCAGCCCCAGCCTCGCCGCGCGCCGCGCAGCGACAACGAAGTCATTGCGCACGCGTTTCAGGCCATCGAGGTCCAACGCGGTCGGCGCATCTTCGCCTGCGGCGTGCGGCAGCGCGGACGCCGACTCGGTGAGCCAGGCCAGCGGTTCACCGAGTCGGATCTGCAACCCGCCGTCCCACGGCGCATGGCTCGAACCCTTGCGCCCGGCGTGGGCGAGCTGGATCGCCAGCGTGATGGGTGAATGTTTGCGCACGCTTTGGAGCGCGTGATCGAGCGCTGCTTCATTCGCATCCGAATACAGGCCCAAGCAACCTGGCGTGATACGACCCTGCGCGGCGACGGCCGTCGCCTCAAGGATCAACATCCCGGCGCCGGACAGCGCCAGGTGCCCGAGATGGATCAAGTGCCAGTCGGTGGCGCAGCCGTCTTGCGCTGAGTATTGGCACATCGGCGCGATGACGATGCGATTGGGCAGGCGCAGATCGCCCAGGGCCCAGGGGGAAAAGAGCTGGCTCATGCAGAGGTTCCAGTCAACATTGCTCTCGATTCTCCATGCACGCCACCGGTTTGCGTGGCGGGAGCGACACAGCGCAACGGATTGCGTTAGAGTCGCGCCATGTCGGGGTTGATCAGAACTTTGTTGATTTGGCTGCTGGTGCTCGCGGTTCCCGCGCAGACCGCTGCCGCGGTGACGATGGCCTTTTGCGGCCCGAGTCATCAAGCCGGCGCGGTGCATCACGCCGCCGCCTCGAACGGCGAACACGATCACGCGGCACAGCACGCTGAGGGCTCCGTGGCCCAGCAACCCGCGGGCCTGCACCTTCAAGGTGTTGCCGCGGTGTCGGCGGATGAGGCTGCGCCGACCGACCCGATGCAGGCCGATGCGCACAAGTGCAGCGCCTGCGCGTCATGCCACTCGTCGGTGGCACTGGTCAGCGCCCTTGAGGTGCTGGCCCTGCCGGAGTTCGCTG
This sequence comes from Burkholderiales bacterium, assembly GCA_031419715.1. Taxonomy (GTDB): domain Bacteria; phylum Pseudomonadota; class Gammaproteobacteria; order Burkholderiales; family Burkholderiaceae_C; genus JAEMQF01. Next base: position 22,711 of record JANOLJ010000303.1, read on the forward strand.
CCACGGTGTTCGACTCCGTCGTGCCGTCGGTGGACAAGTTCTCTGTCGACGGGCTGGAGCGCCCTCCCCGAATCCGCCTCGTGTAGCCGGCGCGCTGAGCGCGTGTCCTGACACGCGCCTGTGCGCACAGGTTCCTTTCCCGCGCCCCGTGGGCGGCGCGGGAACGATCGAACTCTCACGAGGGGACCATCATGTTCAGTTCAGTTTCGCGCTGGCTTGCGCCAGCCGCATTGGGCGTTGCCGTGGTCGGCGCGGCGTTTCAACCCGTCATCTGCATCGCCAATCCGCAGGACCCGCTGGACCCGAAAGCCAAGGTTCCGGCGCTCGTCTACGAGTCTTCGCTCGCGCGCTTTCGGCCCTATGGCGAGGCCAAGCCGATAGCCTGGCGCGAGGCGAACGACACGGTGAACCGCATCGGCGGTTGGCGTGCCTATGCGCGTGAAGCGCAGCAGGCCGACGCACCCGGCGAGCAAGTGCCGCTCACGCAGGCGCCGCCAACGCAGGCGCCGAAAGCGCAGCCGCCGAAAGCACAGCCGTCGCAAGCGCAGCCGCCGAAAGAGGCAGGCAAGCCGCCCGCGGCACCAGGCCATGGTGGCCACAAGTCGCAGTAGGGACGCGGTCATGAAGATTTCCTACTCTCCGGGCCGCAAGCGGCGGGTCGCAGGTTTGCCGGCGATCACGCTGGTGCTCTGCGTGCTGCTGCTCGCGGGTTGCGCATCGTTCAGCCCGGATGGTGGCTTCGCCGCGGTGGAACAGACCGCCAAGGCACGCCTGGACAAAGACGTGCGCTGGGCCCGCTCCGACGCCGACCGCGACGCCATCGCCCAGCGGGTCGCGGAGCTGCTGGCCAAGCCGCTGACGGTGGACGACGCCGTCCAGGTCGCGTTGCTGAACAACCGCGGCCTGCAAGCCACGTTCCAGGAACTCGGCATCACGGAGGCCGAGGTCGTGCAAGCCGGCCGGCTGCCCAATCCGGGGTTCAGCTTCGCGCGATTGACGCGCGGCGATGAAATCGAACTGGAACGCGGCTTTCACTTCAACCTCGCGCGCTTGCTCGCGCTGCCGTTGATCGGCCCGATGGAAGCGCGGCGCTTCGAGCAGACGAAAGCCATGGTCACGATGAGCATGCTGTCGCTCGCCGCGGATACGCGCAAGGCGTATTTCAATGCGCTGGGGGCGGTCGAGACGGTGCGCTACATGCAGCAAGTGCAGCGCGCCGCGCAAGCCAGCGCCGAGCTGGCGCGGCGCATGGAGCAGGTCGGCAACTTCAACAAGCTGCAGCGCGCCCGGGAGCAGAGCTTCTACGCCGATGCGGCGCTGAACCTGGCCCGTGCCGAGCAGGCCCGGTCTTCGGCGCGCGAACGCCTGACCCGGCTGCTCGGCGTATGGGGTGCGCAGACCCAGTTCGCCTTGCTTGAGCGCCTGCCTGACCTGCCCAAAGAGCCGCTCGACCAACCCGACATTGAAGCCGTGGCGCTGGCGCAGCGCCTGGACGTGCAAGGCGCCAAGCTCGCCGCCGAACAGACGGCGAAGAACCTGGGCCTGACGCGGGCCACGCGCTTCGTCAACGTGCTGGAACTCGGCATCGTTCGCGATACGTCCAATGAGGCGCCGCCCCGGCGCGGCTGGGAGATCGGCGTCGAGCTGCCGCTTTTCGATTGGGGCGACGCGCGCATTGCACGCGCCCAAGGCGTGTACATGCAAAGCGTGCACCGCGCCGCCGAGACCGCGATCAATGCGCGCTCCGAAGTGCGCGAGGCCTACACCGCGTACCGCTCGGCGTTTGAGATCGCGCGCCACCATCGCGACGAGATCGTGCCGCTGCGCCAGCGCATCGCCGAGGAGAACCTGCTGCGCTACAACGGCATGCTGATCGGCGTGTTCGAACTGCTCGCCGACGCGCGCGCGCAGATCGCCAGCGTGAACAACGCCATCGAATCGCTGCGCGACTTCTGGATCGCGCGCTCCGATCTCGACATGGCGCTCATCGGCAAGCCCAGCCTGGGCGTACCCTCGGGCCCCGCGATCACCGCCGAGCCCGGCGGCGCGGCACATTGAACCGCAAGGAACAACCCATGGTTTCCCGACGTAATTTCATGGCCGGCGCCAGCGCCGTTACCGCGGCTGCGGCTGCCGCATCGGTCAGCAAAGTGGCCATGGCCGCGCTGCCCGAACCCGTGATCCAGATGAAACCCGACACCATGCCGCCGCTCGTGCCGAGCACCGGCCGCCCCTACAACCCGGTGGTCACACTGAACGGCTGGACGCTGCCTTGGCGCATGAACAGCGGCGTCAAGGAATTCCACCTCGTCGCCGAACCCGTGGTGCGCGAAATGACACCCGGCTTCAAGGCGCACCTGTGGGGCTATAACGGCCAGAGCCCGGGGCCGACGATCGAAGTGGTGGAAGGCGACCGGGTGCGCCTCTTTGTCACTAACCGCTTGGGCGAGCTGACCAGCATCCACTGGCATGGTCAGCGCCTGCCCAACGGCATGGACGGTGTGACCGGCCTGAACCAGCCCGGCATCCCGCCCGGCAAAACTTACGTCTACGAGTTCGTCGCGCGCCGTCCGGGGACGTTCATGTACCACCCGCACGCCGACGAAATGGTGCAGATGGCGATGGGGATGATGGGCTTCTGGATTACCCATCCCAAGAACAAACACCCGCTCATCGACGACGTGGATCGCGACTTCGTGTTCCTGCTGAACGCGTATGACATCGACCCCGGCAGCGCCACGCCCAAGATCATGACGATGCTCGACTTCAACCTGTGGAGCTGGAACAGCCGCATCTTCCCCGGCATCGACTCGCTGAACGTGCGGCTGAACGACAAGGTGCGCATCCGCATCGGCAACCTGACGATGACGAACCACCCGATCCACCTGCACGGCCACGAATTCCTCGTCACCGGCACCGACGGCGGGCCGACACCGAAGAGCAGCCGCCAGTACGAGGTGACGACCGACATCGCGGTGGGCCAGATGCGGCAGATCGACTTCCTCGCTGACGAACCCGGCGACTGGGCCTTCCACTGCCACAAGAGCCACCACACGATGAACGCGATGGGCCACAACGTGCCCACGATGATCGGCGTGGACCACCGCGAAGTCGCCAAGCAGATCACGCAACTCATCCCCGACTACATGGTGATGGGCGAGCGCGGCATGAAGGACATGACGGAAATGGAGATGCCGCTGCCCGACAACACCGCGGCGATGATGACCGGCACCGGCCCGTTCGGCGCGGTCGGAATGGGTGGCATGTTCAGCGTCGTGAAGGTGCGGAAAGACCAGAAACCGGGCGACTACAGCGACCCGGGCTGGTACAAGCACCCGCCCGGAGAAGTGGCTTATGAATGGACTGGTGCGCTGCCCGACCCGGCGCGCTTCAAGGCCGAAGGCACGGGTTCGATGCCGCCGCTGGCACGGCCGAAGATCGACGCCGAAGTCACGGTGCGCAAGCCGAGCGCCGATTCCAGCCAGCACAAACACTGACGGGCAGAGCGATGGTGATGCCGATACTTGCGAACCTGCGGCCCCGGCCCGACGCCGCACGGGCGCTGCAAAACTATTCCAGCCTGGCCGAGGGATACGACAGCACCTGCAAGCGCATCGAGGCGTTGCGGCACCGGGCCGTCGCCGAGCTGGCGCCAGGCGCAGGCGAGACCGTGTTCGACATCGCGTGCGGCACCGGCCCGACGCTGGTGTTGCTCGCGCAACGCGTGGGGCCCGCGGGTCGTGTCGTCGGTGTCGAGATGAGCCCGGCGATGGCATCGCTCGCGCGCAGGCGGGTCGACACGGCAGGTGTCGGCGAGTCGGTCGAGATCGTCGAATCCGCGGTCGAGTCGCTGCGAGATGGCCCCGCGGCCGACGCCATCCTGTGTAGCTACACGCATGACGTGTTGCAGTCGCCCGCGGCCATCGGGCGCTTGATCGACTGCGCCCGGCCGGGCGCGCGCATCGTCTTGCTCGGTATGAAGACGCTGCCTTGGATCTGGGGCTGGCCGGTCAACCTGTTCAACATGGTGCGCGCACGCCGGTACATGACAACCTACAAAAACCTCGACCGCCCGTGGCGGTTGTTGGAAAAGCGTGGCGCTGCCCTGAGCATGGTGCACACGGCACTGTGGGGCAGTGCCTACATCGCGGTGGGCACCTTGCCGGGCAGCTGCACGCGGCGACCGCCGGGCAGCGACATGTCTCTCAATCCAACCACGCCGCAAGTCGCGGCTCCACGAAAGGCGCCACCATGAATCAATTCGCCACCCTGCTGAAGGCGGCAATGTTCGCGACGCTCACCGCAGCGGCCGGACTCACACTCGCCCATGGCGACGAGGGCCATGCCAAAAAGGCCGCGCCGGTGAAGAAGGAACAAAAAGACTGGGGAATCGCCGGCGATGCGAAGGCAGTGAAGCGGACCATCGACGTCAAGATGCTCGACACGATGCGCTTCTCGCCGGAATTCATCGAAGTCCGGCAGGGCGAGACGCTGCGCTTCAAGGTGCGCAACGACGGCAAGGTGATGCATGAGTTCGTGATCGGCACGAAGGCGGAGAACGACGAACACGCCGCGCTGATGCTCAAGTTCCCGACGATGGAACACGACGAACCCTATATGGCGCATGTCGCGCCGGGCAAGACGGGCGAGATCGTCTGGACCTTCAACCGCGCTGGCGACTTCGACTTCGCCTGCCTGATCGCCGGCCACTACCAGGCGGGCATGGTCGGCAAGGTCAAGGTGCTCGCCGCGGCCCCAGGCGACGGGCGCTCCGGTCAGAAGCAATGAGCAACGCCATGGCCCCACTTCCACCCACACTCACGAACGAAAGAGATCTCCACATGAACACTCGCATCAGCACCGTGATCGCCGCAATCGCCATCATCATCGCCATACCGCTGCAAGCCGCCGGCAGCGCCGACATGACCGACGCCGAAGTGCGCAAGATCGACAAGGAAGCAGGCAAGCTCACGCTCAAGCACGCTGAGATCAAGAGCCTGGACATGCCGGCGATGACGATGGTGTTCGTCGTCAAAGAAAAGGCCATGCTCGACAAGCTCCAGCCGGGTGACAAGGTCAAGTTCAAGGCGATCAACGACGCCGGCAAGTACACCGTGACCGAGATCCAGAGCGCCAAGTGACGCCAGCTCAGCCGCAAACGCCGGTCAAGGTGGCGATGATCGGAGCACCGCACGCGGGGCCACCGGTTGCCGTGCTGGCAAGTGGCGCCGCGCCGGCATTGAAGGATCCGGTGTGCGGCATGACGGTCACCGAACAGTCGCCGCATCGCATTGAGCACGCCGGCCGTCCCTACTACTTCTGCGGCGCGAAGTGCAAGGCGAAGTTCGCCGCCGAGCCCTTGAGGTTCCTCCAGCCCGGGCCGGCGATTCAAACGGCGGTCGCGCCAAGTGCCGAGCCGACGCCAGGCACGATCTACACCTGCCCGATGCACCCGGAGATCCGGCAAGACCACCCAGGCGATTGCCCGAAGTGCGGCATGTCGCTTGAGCCGCTGCTGCCCGAACTGGAAGAGGCTGAGAACCCGGAGCTCGTGAACTTCCAACGGCGCTTCTGGTGGACGCTGCCACTGACCGCGGCCGTGACGGTGCTCGCCATGTTCGGCCACCGCCTCGGCTGGTTCGAAATGGCGGCGCAAAGCTGGATCGAACTCGTGCTCACGCTGCCGATTGCGCTGTGGGCCGGTTGGCCTTTTTTCGTGCGCGGCGCGACATCGATCGTGAATCGCAGCCCGAACATGTGGACGCTGATCGGCCTGGGCACGGGTGCGGCATTCCTCTACAGCGTAGTCGCCACGTTTGCGCCGCAGCTGTTTCCGGCGTCCTTCGTCTCGATGGGCCGCGTCGCGGTGTACTTCGAGGCCACCGCCGTCATTATTTCGCTGACGCTGCTCGGGCAGATCTTCGAGCTGAAGGCGCGCTCGCAGACTTCCGCGGCGATCAAATCGCTGCTCGGCCTGGCGCCGAAGACGGCACGCCGCATCGAAGGCGATGGCAGCGAGGCGGATGTGCCGCTCACGCATGTGCACGTCGGCGATCTGTTGCGCGTGCGTCCGGGCGAGAAAGTGCCGGTGGATGGTGTCGTCGTTGAGGGCAGCAGTGCGCTGGACGAGTCGATGCTCACAGGCGAGCCGCTGCCGGTGACGAAACGCGCCGGAGACAAGCTGATCGGCGCCACGCTGAACACCCGCGGCGCGCTCGTGATGCGCTCGCAGCATGTGGGGTCTGCGACCGTGCTCGCGCAGATCGTGCAGATGGTCGCGCAGGCGCAGCGCTCACGCGCGCCGATGCAGCGCTTGGCCGACACGGTGGCGGGCTACTTTGTCGTCGGTGTCATCGGCATCGCGCTGCTGACCTTCTTCGGCTGGGGCTTCTTCGGGCCGGCATCGGCGAATGAATCGAGCTGGGTCTACGGCCTGATCAACGCGGTGGCGGTGCTGATCATCGCCTGCCCTTGCGCGCTGGGCCTGGCCACGCCGATGTCGATCATGGTTGCCACCGGGCGCGGCGCGACCCATGGCGTGCTGTTCCGCGACGCCGCGGCCATCGAGAACCTGCGCCGGGTTGACACCTTGATCGTCGACAAGACCGGCACCCTGACCATTGGGCGGCCCGCGTTCGAACGCGCCGTGGCCAGCGCGGGATTCACCGAGACCGAGGTGTTGCGACTGGCGGCGAGTCTGGACCAGGGCAGCGAGCATCCGCTGGCCGCGGCGATCGTCGCTGCGGCGCGCGAGCAGCAGTTGCAACTCGACAAGCCCGAACATTTCGATTCCGCCTCGGGCATCGGCGTGCAGGGCAGGGTTGCAAGCAAGGCCCTTGCGCTGGGCAACACGGCATTGATGCGGCAGCTCGGCGTCGATGTGGCGCCGCTGGCGACGCAGGCCGAGGCCTTGCGCGCGCAAGGCGCGAGCGTGATGCACCTGGCGGTGGGCCAGCAACTTGCCGGCCTGCTCGCCGTGTCCGACCCGATCAAGGCGACGACTCCCGATGCGCTGGCCGCCCTGCGCAAGGCGGGGCTGCGCATCGTGATGGCCACCGGCGACGGCCTCACCACCGCACGCGCCGTGGCGGAGCAGTTGGGCATAGCCGAGGTACACGGCGAGGTCAAACCGGCGGACAAGCTGGCGCTGGTCGAGAAGCTGCAACGAGAAGGCCGTGTGGTCGCGATGGCCGGCGACGGCATCAACGACGCACCGGCCCTGGCCAAGGCGGATGTGGGCATCGCGATGGGCACTGGCACCGATGTGGCGATGAACAGCGCCCAGCTCACGCTGATCAAGGGCGACCTGCGCGGTATCGCCACGGCGCGCGCGCTCTCCGTCGCGACCATCGCGAACATGAAGCAGAACCTGGCCTTCGCCTTCGTCTACAACGCGCTGGGGGTGCCGCTCGCCGCCGGTGTGCTGTATCCGTTCACCGGCTGGCTGCTGTCGCCGATGATCGCCGCGCTGGCAATGAGCCTGAGCTCGGTGTCGGTGATCGTCAATGCGCTGCGCCTGCGCGGCGCCGCCATCGTGAAGCAACCCACGAACCCGGGGGGCGATCGAAGCGCGGCATCGTATCCTCTAGGGTAGGATATGCCGCATGGGCGAGACTCAGCAACACGCTGGATACGAGAGCGTCGCGAAACGCTTGAAGCGAGCGAGCGGGCACCTGCTGAATGTGATTTCGATGGTCGAGTCGAATCGCGAGTGTGTCGACATCGCGCAGCAGTTGCTGGCGGTCGAACGCGCGGTTGCCGCCGCCAAGCGCACCCTGGTTCACGAGCACCTCGACCACTGCCTGGACGACGCCATGCAGGGGCAGCCGAAGTCCGTTCGCCAGGCCATGAACGGGTTCAAGGACATCACCAAGTACCTCTGAACGACAGTCAGCCCCATCCCTCCACGCAAGAACCGATCGACCCATGAGCCACGTCCTGCAACCGCACCGTCGTACCTCGCCGATTCAAGGCGTGGCGCGGTCGGCGGCCTGTTTCCTGCGCTGGCTGTTGGTTCTGCTGCTGGCGCTCGACCAGGTCGGCTCATCACTGCACCGCCACCACCATGACTCCGGCGTCGATGGCAGCGCCATCCACACGCACCACGTTGATTCACAGCCCATCGGCGCGCATATCGAGGACGACGACGAGCCGAGCCTCTTCCACTCGATCACGGCGCTGCGCGCCGGATCGCGCGCCTTCGATCCAGACAGCTCATCGTCGGGCCAAGCCGATACGGAACCGCCGGCCATGGGAGCCGCGCGGGCCTTGCCATGCCCAAGAGTCGAGCCCTGTGGCAAGCCGTCCTGGGCTGCTCCCGCTGCGCCGCCCCACCCAATCCACAGAAGCCTGCCGCCCGCCGGCCGTGCGCCGCCGTCGCACGCCTGAACAGTCGCCCCACCGTCTATTCAGCGCTTCGCCCAATCCAGTGGCGAGCCGGCCTCTTGTGGAGTCTTCATGTCTTATCGCCTCAATCGGCACGCGCTGCTGCGCTGTGCCCCCATCCTGTTTTTCCTGTCCGGCGCCGCCGCGCAGACGTCCGCCGATTTCTCCGTCACGCCAAGTCAGATGCAGGCGCTCGGCGTTCGATTGCAGCGCCTCGAGCAGCCTGCGCAGATCGACGGCCTCACCTTCCCGGCGCGCGTGGTGTTGCCGCCCGGCCAGGAGTATGTTGTCAGTGCACCCATGGTGGGTGTGGTCGACCAACTGCTGGTCGGCGAGAACGACAGCGTCAAGGCGGGTCAGCCTCTGGTGCGGCTCGTCAGCCCGGAGCTCGGTGAACTCCAGCTCAAGCTGAGCGAGGCCGCCTCCAAGGCCCGCCTGTCGCAGAAGACGCTGCAGCGCGAGCGCTTGCTGTTCGCGGAGGGTATCGTGGCCGAGCGGCGCGTCCAGGAAGCCGAGTCGCTGGCTGCCGAGGACCAGGCGCGCCAGCGCCAAAGCGAGGCGGCGCTGCGCCTGATGGGGCTGGACGCCGCTGTGATCCAGCGCGTCGCCGAAGGCGGTGCGATGCAGGAGTCGCTGCTGCTGCACGCACGCTCGCCCGGCGTGGTGGTCAAGCTCAACGCCAAGCCGGGCCTGCGCACCCAGAGCGCTGACGCACTGATCCACATCGCGGACACGCGCAAGCTGTGGCTCGACATCCAGATTCCGGTGGACCGCCAGACGCAGGTGGCAACCAAGGGCGCGAAGGTCACCGGGGTCGACCGGGAGCTGAGCGCGACGCCGCTGGGCTTCGGCGCGACGGTCAGCGACAGCCAGAGCGTGCTGCTGCGCGCCCAGGTCACGCGCGGCGCCCAGGCGCTGCGGCTGGGCGAGTTTGTGCAGGTGCGCGTACCCTTTGTCGGCGCCGAAAGTGGCTGGCCCGTGCCCGTGCCCTCGGTGGTTCGGCAAGACGACAAAGCTTATGTCTTCGTGCGCACCGAGAAGGGCTTCGTCGCCACGCCCGTGACGGTGCTCGACAGCGCGGGCCAGGCGCTGCGGATCAAGGGTGCGCTGCGCGCCGGCCAGGAGATCGCGGTGACGTCGGTCATCGCGCTCAAGGCGGCCTGGCTCGGCAAGGGCGGGAGCAATTGAGATGCTGACCCGCCTGGTTCAATTCGCGCTGGCGCAGCGCCTGTTCGTGCTGCTGGCCACTTTGCTGCTCACGGGTGCTGGCTGGCTGGCGTTCAACGACTTGCCGATCGACGCCTTTCCGGACGTGTCGAGCACGCAGGTCAAGATCATCATGAAGGCGCCGGGCATGACGCCCGAGGAGATCGAAAGCCGCATCGCACTGCCCATCGAGGTCGAGATGCTCGGTATCCCGAAGCAGCGCATGCTGCGCTCGGTCTCGAAGTACGGTCTGGTCGACGTGACCGTGGACTTCGACGACGGCACCGACATCTATTGGGCACGCCAGCAGGTGGCGGAGCGCATGGCCGGCATCAGCGCCGACCTGCCGGGTGGCATCAGCGGCGGCATGGCGCCGATCACCACGCCGCTGGGCGAGATGTTCATGTTCACCGTCGAGGGCGAAGGCTTGTCGCTGGAAGATCGACGCGACCTGCTCGACTGGGTGATCCGCCCGGCGCTGCGCTCGGTTGTCGGCGTGGCCGACGTCAACGCCCTGGGCGGCAAGGTGCGCAGCTATGAAGTGCTGCCCGACCCCGTCAAGCTCGCTGCGGTGGGGTTGTCCACGGCGCAGATCAAGACCGCCATCGAAGCGAACAACCGCAACGACGGCGCCGGCCGGCTGGGTGAAGGCGACGAAGTGCTGCTGGTGCGCACCGAGGGCAGCATCCGCAACCAAGACGACTTGCGCGCCATCGTCGTCAAGTCCGACAGGGGGCTGGCCGTGCGCCTGGGCGACGTGGCGCAGGTGCGCGAAGGTAGCGTCACGCGCTACGGCGTGGTTACCCAGGACGGCCGCGGCGAAGCCGTGCAGGGCCTGGTGTTGGGACTGGCCGGCGCGAACGCGCGCAAGGTGGTCGAAGGCGTGACACAAAAGCTCGCGGACCTCAAGCCGACACTGCCCCAGGGCGTCGAAATCAAGGTTTTTTACAACCGCGCCAGCCTGGTCGAGAAGGCGGTGGGCACGGTGTCAAAGGCGTTGCTGGAAGCGACCGTGCTGGTGCTGGTGCTGCTGGGGGCATTTCTCGGCAACCTGCGCGCCGCTATCACAGTGGCGATGGTGTTGCCGCTTTCGGCGCTGGCCACCTTCATCCTGATGCGCATGACGGGCATGTCGGCGAACCTGATGAGCCTGGGCGGCCTGGCCGTCGCCTTGGGCATGCTGGTGGACGCCGCCGTCGTGGTGGTGGAGAACGTGGTGCAGCACATGGGCCACGACAAAGCCACGCAAAAGCTGCCGCGCCTGCATGTGGTGTTCCGCGCCGTGCGCGAAGTGGCCGCGCCGGTGGCGGCGGGCATGCTCATCATCATCGTCGTGTTCCTGCCGCTGCTCACGCTGCAGGGGCTGGAGGGCAAGTTCTTCGTCCCGGTGGCGCTGACGATCGTGTTCGCGCTCGTCAGCTCACTGCTGCTGTCGCTCACCGTCATCCCGGTGCTGGCGTCGTACCTGCTGAGGAAGGTCAGCCACACGGACCCCTGGCTGCCGCGCCAGTTGCTGCGGCTGTACGAGCCGACGCTGGCCTTCGCGTTGAAGCGGCAGAAGATCGTGTTCGCGCTGGCCGCATCGATGTTGGCGGGGGCCGCGGGCGTGTACTTCCTGGTCGGCAAGACCTTCATGCCGACCATGGACGAGGGCGACATCATCGTCGGCATCGAGAAGCTGCCGTCGGTCAGTCTGGAGCAGACGGCCGAGCTGGACCTGAAGATCCACCAGGCGTTGATGCAGAACATTCCGGAGATCACGGGCATCGTGGCGCGCGCCGGCGCGGACGAAATCGGCCTCGATCCGATGGGCCTGAACCAGACCGACACCTTCCTGGTGCTCAAGCCGCGCGAGAGCTGGCAGGTCCAGAGCAAGGAAGAGTTGATGGACAAGATCCGCGGCGTGCTCGACCAACTTCCAGGCGTCGCGTACAGCTTCACCCAGCCGATCGACATGCGCGTGTCGGAGATGATCATCGGCGTGCGCGGCGACGTCGCGATCAAGGTGTTTGGCCCGGACCTGGCCGCGCTCAACGACCTGGCTGGCCAGATCGAGAAGCTGTTGAAAGAAGTGCCGGGCAACCAGGACGTCTACACGGTCGAGAACGACGGCGTGCAGTACCTGCGCGTGCTGGTGGACCGGCTCGCCGCCGGCCGCTACGGCCTGTCGGTCGAAGACGTGCAGGATGCGTTGCGCGTGCAGGTCGAAGGCCAGCGCGCCCGCACCGTGATCGACGGCAGCCGGCGCATTCCGATCCTGCTGCGCGGGCCCGACGCGGTGCGCGTCTCGCCGGCCGATTTCGCGGCGCTGCGCATCACCGCGGCCGACGGCCAGAGCGTCGCGCTGCAGTCGCTGGCGAAGCTGGAGCGCGCCAGCGGCCCGGTGAAGATCGAGCGCGAACTGGGCAGCCGCTACAGCGTCGTCATCGCCAACGTCACCGGCCGCGACCTGGTCGGCTTCGTCGAGGACGCGCGTGCCAAGGTGGCGCAGGGCGTGAAGCTTCCCACCGGTTACCGCATCGCCTGGGGCGGCCAGTTCGAGAACCAGCAGCGCGCCGCAGCCCGGCTGGCGCTGGTGGTGCCGATCTCGCTGGGCTTCATCTTCGTCATCCTGTTCTCGACTTTCGGCTCGGTGCGCCAGGCGCTGTTGGTGCTGTCCAACATTCCGTTCGCGCTGGTCGGCGGCATCGTCGCGCTGTGGGCCACCGGCGAGTACCTCTCGGTGCCGGCGTCGGTCGGCTTCATCGCGCTGCTGGGAATCGCCGTGCTCAACGGCGTGGTGCTGGTGAGCTACTTCAACCAGTTGCATGCCGAGGGCTTGTCGCTGCTGGACAGCGTCACGCAGGGCGCCAAGCGGCGGCTGCGGCCGGTGCTGATGACCGCGGCGATCACCGCCTTCGGCCTGATTCCGCTGCTGTTCGCCAGCGGGCCCGGCTCGGAGATCCAGCGGCCGCTGGCCATCGTCGTGATCGGCGGGCTGATCACCGCGACCGCGCTGACGCTGATCCTGCTGCCGATCCTGTACCTGCGATTCGCGCACCCGAAACCCGAGGCGGCAGCTGCCCGCGTGGAGCTGAGCCATGTCTAAGTTCTGCCTGACACTGGTGTGCCCCCCCGAGATCGAGGAGAAGCTGCTCGACACCCTGTTGCTGACTGCGGGCGAGGAGATCTTCACCAGCACGCCGACCTTCAGCCATGGCACGGCGCACGGGCGCATGGCCAGCGACGAGCAGGTCATGGGGCGCAGCCGCTCGGTGATGGTCCAGATCCTCGCGACCGAAGAGGAAATGGCACGGTTGCTGGAAACACTGCGCGGGTCTTTCTCCGGCACCGGCCTGCGCTACTGGGTGTTGCCTCTGGCCGCCGAAGGAGAGATCGAATGAAACACTGGATCGCAGCCGCCGGCATGGCGCTGGCCCTTTACACCCCCCTGCACCTGCGCGCCGCGGGCGTGCCGCCACCGGCCGACCTGCCGGGCACCGAACAAGCCGTCGCCGCGATCGATCAGGACCCTGCGGTGAATCAGGCGCGGCATGCCCTGCAGGGCGCGACCCATTCGGCCGCGATGCTGAGCGTTTCTCCGCACGAGTGGACGGTGAGCACCACGGCACAACGGCGGCGCGTCGACGCCAGTGGCACCTCGAACGAATGGCTGCTGCAAGTGGAGCGCACGATCCGCATCGGCGGCAAGGCCGCATTGGACCGCGAGCTGGGCGATGTCGGCTTGCTCCAGGCGCGCTCGCTGTTCGGCGCGGCGCGCAACGAAGCCGCGCGTTTGCTGCTCGATCATTGGCTCGACTGGCTCACCGCCCGGCAGGCGCGCGAGGGCTTGCTGGAGCAGGTGGGATTCGCGCAGGCCAACGTCAAGGCCGTGGAGACGCGCCGCAAGGCCGGCGATGCCGCGGTGCTCGAACTCAACGTCGCCAAGGCAGACTTGGCCGAGGCGCAGCGTCAGGCCAGTCTGACGGCGGCGGCCGAAGCGAAGGCGCACGCGACGCTGCGGGTCAGGTTCCCGCAGTTGCCGCTCGACCCGCGGAGCTTGTCCGATCCGGCGCTTCTGGAGCGCGATGAAGGCCAGTGGCGTGAGCAGGTCGCGGCCGGCAGCAAGATGCTGCACGCCGCTCAGCAGGCCTTGCGCAAGGCGGAACTGATCGCCGAGAGGTCGCGCGCCGATCGATTGCCGGACCCAACGCTGGGCGTCTTCACGTCGTCGGAGGCGTTCCGCAGCGAGCGTGTCGTGGGCCTGAGTCTCAGCATCCCGCTTGGCGGCAGCTATCGTGACCAGAGCGCTCGCGAGGCGCTGGCGCAAGTGGAAGTCGCGCGTGCCGGAGTCGAACGCCAGCGGCGGGATCTCGACGTCCAGGTCGCGACCCAGGTGAGTGAAGCCACGAGCAGTTTCGAACGCTGGCAGTTGGCTGAGGAATCGGCCGCCGCCTCGCGCGAAGGCGCACGCTTGATGCAGCGCGCCTTCAGCCTGGGCGAGTCCGACCTTCATGCGCTGCTGCTGGTGCGGCGCCAGGCCATGGAAGCCGGCGCTGCCGCCATCGCGGCGCGCAGCGATGCCCTGCGCGCCCGCTACAGGCTACTGGTCGATGCAAGGCTGTTGTGGAACCTGGGTGATGACTGACGCCTGGGCCACTGCGGCACGCCGCCAACAGCGACTGTCGCCGTGAGTTCGATACTCGTCTTGCCGACAATGCCGCCCCGCACTCGGGAAAGGCAACCCTGCGCCGAGCGACCGGCGTCGAACTCGGGCGTCCGGTCAGTCTGTCGTCAGCGCATGAATGATCTGGCAAGCGCCCGCACTGGCCAAGGAAATCACCACCTCGGTGCCGCTTCCAGGCGCGCTGGTCAGCACCACCGTGCCGCCATGCAGCTCCACGATGCGCTTGACGATCGCCAGGCCCAGACCCTTGCCGCCCTCGGCCGTGGCGGGCGTGGCACTGGTGCGGCTTTGGTACAGGCGGTCGAAGAGCCGAGGCTGGTCCGCGTTCGCAATGCCTGGGCCGGTGTCGTGCACCTGAACTTCGACGTGGTTCGCGACATGCCGCGCCGTCAACTCGATGTGCGCGCCTGGCCCGCAGAACTTGAGGGCGTTGTCGATCAGGTTCGCGATCGCGCGCTCGAACAGCTCCACATCCACCGCGGCGAACGGTGGCAGCGGCGCCTCGGCGTCGCTGGTCGCCGGGGCGCAGTGCCGCACCGTGAGCGTGATGCCCTGTTGCCCCGCACGTTGCGTGAAGCGCAGGCCGATGTCGTCGAGCAATTCGCTCACGTCAACAACTTCGCGGCGCAACTTGAACTCGGGCTCGTCAAGCTTCGCCAGATCGCCCAGCGAATGCACCAGGCGCGCCGCGTTGCGCGCATTGCGCAGCGCCACCTCGACGAGGTGCCTGTCGTCACTTGTCGGCACCGCGGGCGAGCCCTGCGACCACCGCCCTTCCAGCGTTTCCAGGCAGCCCACCGTGGCTGTCAGCGGCGAGCGCAGGTCGTGCGAGAGGTTGCTCACGCCTTCGCGGCGAAAGTGATCCAGGCGCCGCAGCGCCTCCCATTGCTTGCGTACCGTCGACAACATCATCTCGAAGGCGTGGCCGAGTTGGCCGAATTCGTCGCGATGGTGCGCCTGCTGGCCCGCGCCGGGCACGTTGGCGGGCGCGTCCAGCCCGGGGTCAGCACCGCGTTCCAGGCCCACCAGGGAAACTCCCGCCACGGCCGCGGTCAGGCGTTGCAGCGGCCGCGTCACCGCAGCGATCATTGCCGCCGCCAACCCCGTCGTCAGGGCGACGATTCCCAATATCAGCAACAGCACCGGAAAGGCAAAACTGTTGCGCAGCACGTCCCATCCCGAATCCGGCAGGCCCTGCCGGCGCGACACGTGGTACAGGTAGCCCGACACCGCCTGGTTGCCGTCGCTCACGGCGCGGCGCAGCGGCCGGGCCGCGATCACCGCGTCCAGCGCCATGCGTTCCGGGTCGTCGCCCATCACATAGGGCATGGCGAGTGGGCCGGTGGCGCCACCGGCCGCGGCCTGCACCGGCGCGAGCGCCACTTTGAACCCAGGGGCCAAGCTCACTTGTCCGGTGCTGGACAGGACGGTGCCGATTGCATCAAGCAAATAGAGCTGGCTGTCGGGCTCGTAGAGCATCACGCTGCGCATCCAGGTATTGAGTTCCCGCGGCTGGCGTTCTTGCAGGTCAAGGATGTCCACCTTCATCGCGATGCGTGCCAGAAAGGCGTTCGCGCGTTGAAACGTGGATTCGCGCTCGAACCGCTGAAACGCATAGATCACCGTCGCGATCACCAGCAGCGCGGTGATCAGCCCGGTGGCGACGATGGTCAGCGCGAGCCGCAGCCGAACCGTCATCTGCCCGGCGCCCGACGATTCTGCCGGCAGGCCTTCACGTTGGCGCCTCGCGCATCTTGTAGCCCGCACCACGCACCGTCAGGATGATTTGCGGGCGCATCGGGTCGGATTCGATCTTGGCGCGCAGCCGGTTGATGTGGGTCGTGACGGTGTGTTCGTAGCCGTCGTGGCTGTAGCCCCACACGGCGTCGAGCAACTGCGCGCGGGAAAACACATGACCGGGGTGCGACGCAAAGTGCAGCAGCAGATCGAACTCGAGCGCGGTGAACTCCAGCGTTTCACCGCGCCGCTTCACCTGGCGCTTCACGGGCAAGATTTCCAGATCGCCGTTGTGCAGGCGCTGCACCGGGCCGCTGGCGCTGGCCTGCGCGGCGCGCAACAGGTCGGCACGGCGCAGCAGCGCCTTGACGCGCGCCAGCAGTTCGGCCAGCGAAAACGGTTTGGTCAGGTAGTCGTCAGCGCCGAGTTCCAGGCCGAGCACGCGGTCGAGCTCGGTGGACTTGGCGGTGAGCATGAGGATGGGCGTGGCGCTGCCCTGCGCACGCAGCGCCTTGCAGACCTCCAGGCCGTCCTTGCCCGGCATCATCAGGTCCAGGATGAGCAATTCGCGCGGCTGCGACGCCTGCTCGTGCAAGGCCGCGACGCCGTCGCCCACCGCGCTCACGTGGTAG
>JANOLJ010000304.1:0-6978 GCA_031419715.1 Burkholderiales bacterium
GGGTCGGCGCGCGCCAGCGCGCATCCAAAACTGACTCGCCGCGTCTGTTTGAGCGGAGAGAGCGCAGCGAACGCAGCGAGTTCAGCGGCGCGACCCCAGGCCGAGCAGCACAGTGGAGTCGGCGCGCAGCGCCGACCGCCCCAGCATGAGCCCCCGCCGGGTGCCGCTTGCCGCGCCGCGCCACCGACCGCGCGCGAGCCAGACGTTTCAAGGTCAGCAAAGGGCCGAAAGCAGTCAACTCCCCCTGGAGGCTTGCCGCACGTCGCCGCGTACAAGTTTCATCCTAGCTACTTCGCCACGACCATCAGGATGACCTGACGACCTTGAAGCGTGCCAGGGTCTTGAGACGTGCCTGCTCGTGTTGCACCACTGGCGTCGGGTAGGTCTTGCCGAGCACGACGCCAGCACTCGTCAGGTCGATGGGTCGTGCCGTCCACGGTGCGTGGATCGCCGCATCCGGCAACGCAGCGAGTTGCGGCAGATAGCGGCGGATGAACGTGCCGTCAGGATCGAACCTCTCGCTTTGACGCACCGGATTGAAGATGCGAAACCAGGGCTGCGCGTCGCAGCCGGTGGACGCTGCCCATTGCCAGCCGCCGTTGTTCGCGGCCAGGTCGAAGTCGTTCAGGTGCTGCGCGAAGTAGCGTTCGCCCCAGCGCCAATCCAGCCCCAGGTCCTTCACGAGAAAGCTCGCCGTGACCATGCGCAGGCGGTTGTGCATCATGCCGGTTCGGTTGATCTGCGCCATCGCCGCGTCCACCAGCGGGTAGCCGGTGCGGCCCTCGCACCACGCCGAGAACAGCGCCTCGGCGGATGGCCCCTGTTCCCATTGCACCGCGTCGAATTCGCGTTTGAAGTTTGAGCCGACGACATGCGGATGGTGGTGCAAGACCTGGTGGTAGAAGTCGCGCCAGATCAGCTCCGACAGCCAGGTCTTCGCGCCGTGAGCGGCAGCCTCGGAGCGGTGCTGCATGCGCTGCCACGCGGCGCGCGCCAGTTCGCGCACCGACACCGTGCCGAAGCGCAGATGCACCGAGAGCTGACTTGACCCATTGCGCGCCGGAAAGTCGCGTGCGTCCGCATAGTCGTCGATGCGCTGCAGGAAGTCGTCCAGCAGTTGTTTCGCGGCGTCGCTGCCGCCGCGGATTCCAAGCGCATCCAGATCGGTCGGCTCGAAGCCAAGCTGCTCAAGTGAGGGCGGTGGTGGCGCCATCTCGGGCGTGACGGGCGCGAGGTGGGCGGCATCCGCCTGCACCGGATGCGCTTTCAGAAAGCACGGTTCGAGTTTCTTCAACCACGCGTTCTTATACGGCGTGAACACGGCATAGGGTGTGCCGGTGGCGCTGAGGACCTCGCTGCGCTCGAAGATCACATGGTCCTTGAAGCTGTGCGTGGCCACACCGGCATCGCGCAATGCATCGCGCACCTGGGTGTCGCGGTTTAACGCGCCGGGGTCGTCGTCATGGTTGTAGTAGACCGCCTGCACGTCCAGCGCCCTTGCCAATCGGGGAATCTCTTGCCAGGCCAGGCCATCGCGAACGATGAGGCGTACCTGGGTTTGCCCATGGCTCGCGCCGAGGCGCTGGAGTTGCCGGTTCAGGTCGGCGACGCTGGCATGAATGAACTCCAGGCGGCGATCGGCGCGCGGCAGTGGCGCGAGGATTTCGCGGTCGTAGACGAACACGCACCAGACCTGCCGCGCGGCGCCCAGCGCGTGGTGCAACGCCGCGTGGTCGGTGCTGCGCAGGTCGCGGCGGAACCAGACGAGGGCGCGGGCTAAGGCGCGGTTGCTATCGAAGTCCATTGGCGCAAGACTGCCGGTCGCCGCGCATCGCCCCCTCTCCCGCTCGCGGGAGAGGGTAGGGGTGAGGGTGAGAGCGAGGCTGAGTCATTTCGGCGATCAAGTGGACTCAAGCCGAAGCCGACAGCTTGTGCCGCAGCCAGCGCATCAGCGCGCCGAGCAGCGGCACGGTTTCATACAGCTCGCGCGCCGGATCCCAGTAGTCGCGGTGCCAGGCGATGCGCCCATCGGCGGCGAAGCGCACATGCGTCGAGCCGTGCACGAGCGAGGTGGCGCGCCCGCCCTTGCGCCGAAACCGGAAGTTCCACAGCAAAAAGCAGTTGTCGCCCTCGGTAACGCTGAGCACGACCTGGAAGCGCGGTGCATCGAGCGTCTCGAACATGTGTTCGAAGATCTGGTGAATCGCCGCCACGCCCGACACGTCGTTGAACGGATCGATGAAGCGCGCGTCTTCGGTGTAGATTGCGTCGAGCCGTGTCAGCGTCGCCGGTGTCAGGGCCTCATAGAACGCGATTGCCCTGGCGGTGTGCGAATCCGTGGCGCCTGCCGGGCCCGCGCCACTGCTGACTTGCATGGGCGCAATCATGTGCCGGTCGCGCGCTGCACCGCGGCGAAGTACATGCTGTGTGGCAGATGCCGCATCAGCTTGAGCCACAGCGTAAAGCGTTTCGGAAAGTGGATGTCGAAGCGCCCTTTCTCCCAGCCGTGAATGATGGCCTGCGCGGCCTGCTCCGGGCTCAGCAGCGCTGGCATGCTGAAGCGGTTGCCGGCGGTCAGCGGTGTTGACACAAACCCCGGGTTGACCACCGACACGCCGATGCCGGTGCGCCGCAGGTCGAGATAAAGCGTCTCGGCCAGGTGCTGCAGCGCGGCCTTCGACGGGCCGTAGGCCAAGGCATTGGGCAGGCCGCGGTAACCCGCGACGCTGGCCACCAGGCTGAGGTGGCCGTGCCCCTGCGCCAGCAGCATCGGCAGCACCGCGTCAAGCAGGTGCAGCGCACCGTTGTAGTTGATCTGCATATGCAGCAGCGCGTCAGCGAGGTCGAAGTCGGCGGCGCGCATCGTGCGATAGTGGCCAGCGCAGTACAGCACCAGATCGAGCTGTCCGCGCAGGGCCAGCACGCGGCGCGCGGCGGCGGCGAGGGCGTCGCGGTCGCACACGTCCAGCGGCATGGCGTGGCTGCCCGGATGGGCGGCGACGAAGCTGGCCAGCGCGTTCACATTGCGCGCCGACACCACGACCACGGCACCCTGGGCGTGCAGTTTCTCCGCGGTGGCGCGGCCGATGCCCGACGACGCGCCGACGATCCAGACGACGCGGTCGCGCCAGTTGACGATGACGGGGTTCAGCGCCATCGCATCACAGCTTGGTGAACGACAACAGCACGTCGCCGACGCGCACGCCGAACTTGGTGATGACCGCCTTGTTGAGCGCGGTGCGTTCGTCGATGAGGTGAATCCAGTCGTCGAACTGCACTTCGTAGACGCTGCCGCGCGCGGGCAGCTTGAGCGTGTACTGCCAGCGGAACGCCGCGCCGGCCGTGGCGCCGCGCGCCTCGCCCACCACGTCGTCGGCCGTGCCGGTGAGCGTGCCGTCGGGCAGTTGGCGCACGCGCCAGATGCGCTGCTGCTTCTCGCCGTCGTCATAGACGAAGTGCTCGTCCAGCGTGCCCATGTCGCCGACCCAGGTGCAATCCATCGTCACGACGAAGCGGCGCTGCACCTTGCCGGCGCGGTCGCTCGCCATGCCGTGGGCGATGAGCTTGCCGCTGAAGTACTTTTTGAAATCGAACATCGGGCGCTGCGCCGCATAGTCGGCGATTTGAGGGCCGGCGCAGCCCGCCAGAGCGAAGGCCGCGAACAAGGTCGCGGCGCAGACGGCGGCGCGGCGTGAAAAGCGCGCAGCGCCGCGCGCGCGCTGCGGCGCGGGCTGCAGCGGGAGAGCAACTGTCGCCCGGCTGCTGCGAAGACAGTTGCTCGCCCCTGCGGGTGGCGGACGCGGTACTCCGCGGCTGGGGGTTGACATACACGGGTTCATCGCGTGAGCGTTCATTCCGGTTCTCCCTTTGCGATCCAGCCACGCCACAGCAGCGCCGCGGCGATGAGTTTCAGTGCACACGGCACGGCCACATAGGCCAGGCTCAGCGCCTGCAAGGCCTGCGCGTCGCGCTGCCCTGGCACGTAGCCCGCCAGCGCCAACAAGGGCAACGCCGCACCCGCGGCCAGGCCGAGATTGAGCTTCGTCGCCGAGTTCCACCAGCCCACGTACACGCCTTCCGCCGCCGCGCCGTGCCCGCTGCGCTGGATGACTCCGGTGAGCAGCGCGCCGGGGATCGTCAAGTCAGCGCCGAGCGCGATGCCGCTGGCGATGCAGACCGCGAGAAAGCCGGCCGTGTCTCCCGCGCCCAAGGTGAGCACCCAAGCGAATGCGGCGACGGCCAGCCCCATCGCGCCGAGCCAGGCGCGCGCCAGGCCGAAGCGGCGCACGGCGCGTATCCACACAGGAATCGACATCGCCGCAGCCGCGAAATACGCACCGAGGAACAGCGCTTCTGAGTCCGGCGCCTGCAGCCGGTCGCGCACGAAGAACAGTACCAAGGTGGCCGGCACCGCGCTGGCGATGCCGTTCAGCATGAAGACCGCGAGCAGCGAGCGAAACGATGCGCTGCGCCACGGCAAGGCCCAGTGCCCGGGGGTTTGCCCGCTGCGCGACGGCGCACGCGGCGCAAACGCCAACAACACCATGCCAACTCCCAGCGCCGCGGCGAGCACCGCGCTGGCCGCACCCATGCCAAGTTGCGATGGCAGCACGGCGGCGGCGAGTACGCCCAACAGCCCGCAGCCTTCGCGCCAGGCGACGACGCGCGAACGCTGCACCGAATCGCCACCGAGCCGCGCGCCCCAGGCCTGGTGCATCACGGTGAGCACGCTGAAGGCGAGGTAGGTCACCAACAAACCGACCACCAGCCAGACGAGCAGCGCTGTCATTGACGTCGCGCCGACTTGCGGAAAGAACAGCGCCGCGAAGCCTGCGGCAACCACCGCCGCGGCGACCGCGCCCAACCACCAAGCCCAGCGCACCGAGTGCGCGAACACCCGGTCCACGGCGCGGCCGATGAAGGGATCAGCCAGAGCGTCGAGCGCGCGCGTAGCGAGCAACACGAAGCCGAGAACGGTGAGTGACATGCCGAAGTTGGCGGCATAGTGGCTTGGCAGCACCACATAAAGCGGCAGCGCGAGAAAGGCGAGCGGAAAGCCCAGCGCGCCGTAGCGCAGGCCCGCCCAGGCGTTGGGAAGAACCGTGTCGGCAGGGCCGAGCGCAGGTGCGGTCAAGGCGGCGTTGCTCATGAGCACCCCAAGGACGCCGCCTCGCGGCGCCCGTCCCCCGTGGGGATCCAGCAAAGTGGCAGAGCCACATTTGCTGGTGAAAGTGGCCCGATCAACTTCCGGCGCAGGTCGGGCTCCGACGTGGTGGTGGCAAGCCAGATGCCGAAGAACACGCGGCCGAACAGCGGGTCCGGCACGGCGGCGGTGGGTCGGCCGTTGTGGAAGAAGCGCGTCGCCGCGCCGGGGACGTACACGCCAGTCAAGCGGTCGGAGGCCACAACGTTCGGGAACGCGTTCGTCATCGCTGTCTGCCAGGCCTGGGCCTGCAGGTCTGTGACGTTGCCCGCGCGGCGCATTTCGACGATCGAGCGCTGCGCGATCTGCGCGCCCTCAAGCTTGCGTGCGTATAGCAGTTCGAGGGCGAACGCGTGCTCTTCGTAGCGTTGCGCGCTGAAGCCGGCATCGACCCACAGGCGTGCCTCATACACCAGCAGGCCGAAAAAGCGCAGCCTGCCGCTGCCTTGCAAGCGCGGTGAGGCGATGTGGTCGGCGACTTCGCTGGGGGGCGCCACCGCACTCGCCGATCCTGCCGACCCCGCCGCGCTCGCAGAGGGTTCGGCGGCGAACCCGGGCGCGGCGAGCAGGCCTAGGCCGGCAGCGCAGACGTCACGCCGCCGCAGGCCCGCGGGGCACAGCATCTCGAACATCAGTCGCGCCGCAGCGTGAACTGCACGACGTCGGTGTTGCGCTGCATGAAGGCGGCTTCGCAGTAGCTCAGATAGAACTTCCAGATGCGCATGAAGCGCTCATCGAACCCGAGTTCTCGCACCTGGGGCGCGCGCTGGAGGAAGTCGGTTCGCCAGCGGCGCAGCGTCTCGGCGTAGTCCAGGCCGAACTCCAAGCGGCGTTCAACCTGGAAGCCAAAACGTCGCGCCTGGGCTTCGAACTGCGCGACGCTGGGAAGCAGGCCGCCGGGGAAGATGTACTGCTGGATGAAGTCGGTAGAACGCACATAGCGGTCGAACAGGTCGTCGCGGATCGTGATGCTCTGGATGCAGGCGCGACCACCGGGTTTGAGGCAGCGCCGCAGCATGTCGAAATAGCTGTCCCAGTATTCGCGCCCCACGGCTTCGAACATTTCGATCGAGACGATGGCGTCGAACGGCTGGGCCTCGAACTCGGCGCCGAGGTCGCGATAGTCCTGAAGGCGCAAGTCGCAATGCGCGCCCACGCCGGCCGCGGCGACGCGCCGGTTCGCCCAGTCAAGCTGTTCGCGCGACAGCGTCACGCCGGTGACGTGGGCGCCGAAGTCGCGCGCCACCGATTCAGCCAGGCCACCCCAGCCGCAGCCGATCTCCAGCACGCGCGAGCCGCTGGCCACACCGGCTTGCTCGAGCGCGCGGCGCACCTTCGCGTGCTGTGCGGCGGCGAGCCCTCGCGTGGGGTCGCCCTCGAACCAGGCGCTGGAGTAACTCATCGACGGGTCGAGCCACAGCGCGTAGAAGGCGTTGCCCAGGTCGTAGTGGGCGTGGATGTTGCGCTTGCTGCCGGCGCGCGAGTTGCGGTTGAGCAGGGCCACCAGATCGTTGGCGGCCCAGTCGCCGGCGATGAATGTTTCGGCGAAGCCGATATCGCCGGCGCGCAGCGCCGCGCCGCGCCGCAGACCTGCCAGTTGTGCAACCGCACCGCCGCATGCGGCTCGCCGGTGACACCGCTGCCAAAACGCAACTGCTGGCCGTCGGGCAGTTGCACGTCCAGGGTGCCCACCCGCAACCGGCGCAGCAGTGCAAACATCGCCCGTGCCGACGGCGGTGCGGTGGGCGGCAGGGCCAGGCCGGTGGCGGGATGGG
>JANOLJ010000305.1:0-2824 GCA_031419715.1 Burkholderiales bacterium
GACAAAGTCATGTCGCAGCGGCGGCACTTCGCGGTTCTCTTTCTGCGACAGGCCCTTCAACCACGCATTGCGTGCGTGGACGATGAAGACGCCGCAGCCCGCTTCGGCCACGCGGCCGACGAAGTCGCGAACGAAGTCGTAGCTCTCTTCTCGTTCGATGCCGGTGCGGTGCTTGACGGTCACCGGCAGATCGACCGCATCGCGCATTGCCGCCACGCAATCGGCCACCAGGGCCGGCTCGGCCATCAGGCAGGCGCCGAACGAACCACGCTGGACGCGCTCGCTCGGGCAACCGCAGTTGAGGTTGACCTCGTCGTAGCCCCACTTCGCTGCCAGCCGCGCACACGCGGCCAAGTCGTCGCGCTCGCTGCCGCCGAGTTGCAAGGCCACCGGGTGCTCAGCGTCGCTGTAGTCGAGGTGGCGCGGCACATCGCCGTGCAGCAGGGCGCCGGTGGTCACCATCTCGGTGTAGAGCCGGGCGCGGCGCGTGATCAGGCGGTGGAAGTAGCGGCAGTGCCGATCGGTCCAGTCCATCATCGGCGCAACGCTCAATCTCCATGGTGAAAAGCCTTGTATTTGCATGCTTTCCACGTTACTGACCACTAACCATAAACGGTGGTGTGCAAAGAAAAGTGCACACGAGGCGCACACGCGGTATTTGATTGGGGTACGAACGGTGCACGTTCGGACGCACACAAATCGCACACGAGCAACTGCACATGCCCTCATTCTCACAGCTGCCCAGTGGTAAGTGGCGCGTCCAAGTTCGCCGCGGTGGGATCTACAGAGCGGCCACTTTTCCGACCAAGCGCGAGGCGAAAGACTGGGGCGCCGGCATCGAGAGCCAGGCCCACCACATCGCTGCCGGCGGGTTCGCCCCGGTCCCGAAGGGCGCCACGCTCGCCGACCTGATCGACAAGTACGGCGAGACGATCGCCAAGCTGCCCGGCAAGACCAAGGCCGCGACGCTGGCAATGTTGCGGGCGCGGCTCGGCAAGGTGCGGCTATCGAGCTTGAATGCCGTGGTGCTGCGCGACTTCATCGACCGGCGCATTGAAGACGGCGCCGGCGGCGTCACGATCGCAGGCGACCTTTCGTTTCTGTCGGCCGTGCTCAAGTGGGGCAGGCACGCGCGGCACCTGGACATCCCCGACGGCCTGGCGCTAGAGGCCCGCGGCAGCCTCAAGCATCGCGGCCTGGAGACGCGCAGCCGCCAGCGCGAGCGCGAGCCTTCAGACGATGAACTGCGGCGCCTGTACGCCTATTGGCAGGCTAACCCACGCCAGCGCATTGACATGGTGACCCTGTGCCGCTTCGCGCTCGCCAGCGGCATGCGCCAGGACGAGATTTGCCAGTTGCAGGTGGGCGACGTTGACCGGGCCGCGCGTACTGTGGTGATTCGCGACCGTAAGGACCCGCGCAACAAGCAAGGCAATGACCAGACGGTGCCACTGCTGCCCGATGCTTGGGCGATCATCGAGCCGCTCATCAAAGGTCGCGAGGATGGCGCCATCTTCGATGCGCGAGCCGCGTCGGTGTCTGCGGCGTTCACTCGCGGCTGCAAGGCAGTGAAGCCACCGATCATCGACCTGCACTTCCACGACATCCGACACCGCGCCACGGCTGAGTTTTTCCGCATGGGCCTGGACATCCCCCGCGTGGCCCTGCTGACCGGACATAAGACGTGGGCGATGTTGCGCAGGTACACCGACATCAAGCCGGCCGACGTGCACTTGGCATTGGGCTATGGTGAGACGGCGACCAACACGAACGCTTCGTGAAATTGATCAAGACCGATCGTTTTGATTCGTGCTGCATGAATGAGGCCACAAAACCTGACCTGCGGCATGTTCGGACTACCGACGAGGATGCTGTCTGTCACGCTAAACACTCCGGGATTCATGGCGGCCAAGTGGTAGATCAAATTAGCGCGTGGGTGCTCCGCGTTCATGTATTCGTATCTGCCGATAAGGTCCCTCAGATCAGGCGGCACGAGAGCAGCAATGCTGCCAATGAACGCACTCCTGAAAGTAGGCCCGCGAACGGCGTCCAGGTAATTCGAAGCGATGAGAATGTCGAACAAGTCGCCTCGGCTGTTGCGAATGAACGCAAGAGCGCTGATGGTGCCACTAGCCACGCTCTGTCGAGCGTAGTTCGACAAGCAACGATTTAATTCGAACTGCGCGAGCGTACTGATTACGGTGTCTGATTGATCAACTCGAGCTTGCGCAGTTGCGAGTGAGACGAGCCCACGCGCCCGATAACGATCTTTATTGCCCCAGGACTTCACAGCAGACCAGTCAATCGCGGCGAAGCGTGCTCGCACGACCTGCATGCCATCTGCATGCGTTAGTAGGCGGTCAAGGTTGTGGCGATCTCCCTGCTCAAGCCGTCGAACAGCGGCGCGAGTAAGCCTGGGGTAGCCATTCAGGACGCAATATCGCGCCTTGATCGCCATCTCGACTGCGTGTCCGGCCAAGTAGGCCGCCTGATCCAGAAACCCCCCGTCGATCAAGTGTTGAGCCGCGCGCACATCTTTCGCGGCAGCGTCGCGCAGTTGAGCGGGAGTGGCACCTATGTCTTCCATAAGGCATCTTTCAGTGGATGCGGCAGCCTATCGGAATACCTGATTAGCAACCAGCCTCAGCCATCCGCATGGACACCCGATTGCGCGGCGCGGTGGCGCTGGCCGCACGCACCAGGCGCGGCAAGATCGAACGCAGATCGAATCGCCGGTTGAATCGGTACTGTGCTTCTGCGAGATAGCGATGAGCGTACTTGGCGAAATCGAACGCATGGTACGTGCCGTTGATGGCGGTCTTCA
>JANOLJ010000306.1:0-1918 GCA_031419715.1 Burkholderiales bacterium
CGCGCAAGAGCCGCCACACCCCGGCGCGCGATCCGTACTCGTAGATGCTTTCCATGCTGAGATGGCGCGCCGGGTAGGCGGGCGGGTTGGCCATCTCCGACAGGAACTGTTCGCTGCCGACGTCGCCGTGCAGCACCGCGTTCTCGCCGCCTTCCTCGATGTTCCGGCCGAAGGGGACCGCTATGCGCCCAACGCCCGGCCAGGCAGCATGCGGCGGGTGTCGGCCATGGCCTTTCAGGTCGCGCGGATAAGGGGGGCTCATCGGGACTCGCGAAATACGCCGGCCGGGCCGAAGATGTTTTTGAACGCCTTGCGTTTGCTGGTGCGGTAGACCGCGAAATCGGCCCGGTCGAGGGTGACGATATCGGTGACCCCGGTCTTTTCGGCCAGCCAGACCAGCGAGGCATCGGCCAGGTCCATGGGACGGTCCGCGTATTTGCGTATCAAGGCGGCCAGCGCGGGCAGGTCGGCCGGTTCCAGAGCGGCGATCTGCAGCAGGCCGTTTGCATGTCCGGCATGCAACCACTCCAGGAAGTCGCACTGGGCCGCGGCGCTGAAGTCGAGAAAGTACATCACTTCCGAAACCACTTCCCAGGTGGTGGACAGACCGAGGCGTGCATCGTTTGCGCTGAAGAAATCCAGCGCCCGCCGGTGGTGCTTGTCGCGCCGGTTGAACAATGCAGCCAGGGGCCCGCTGTCGGCCAACGCCACCCGGCGCCCCGCCGCGTTCATGCCGCGCGTTTCGCCAGCACCCGCCGGCGCACCACGGCCTTCAGTTCGGCCGATTGCCGCGACGCATCGCCATGCTGGCCGAAACGGCCGTCGCCCAACGCGAACAGCCCGGGCGTGGCGCGCGGCGTCGCGGCCGGGCTGTCGGCCAGGTTGCGCAAGGCGTGCTTCACGATGTCGGTCTTGCTCATCCCGGTTTGGGCGCGCAGCCGCTCGATCAGCAGCGCGTCTTCGCGGGTCAGGCGCAGGGTCAGGTGGCTGGCGGCAGGGGACATGGGCGCAGTGTAGTACGTCGAGTCGCAATCCGTGTTACCGGCCGCGTATTCTCGGCGCACCGCGCTCGCCGCGGCGGCATCGGTCTTGTGGACGAAAATCCGGCACGCGCCTGCGTCGTCACGAATCCTGAAAGCACTCCGATGGGCCATCTCAGCACCCATGTCCTCGACACCATGCACGGCTGCCCGGCCGCCGGCATGGCGGTCAGGCTGTCGCGCGTCGAGGCCGGGGCGGCGCGCGAACTGCGCGCTTTCACGCTCGACGCCGACGGCCGCTTCGGCGGTGGCGCGCTGCTCGACGCGCAGGCCATGGCGGTCGGCCGCTACCGGCTGGTCTTCTGCGTCGCGGCGTATTTCCGCGCCCGCGGCGTCGCCCTGCCCGAACCGGCCTTCATCGAGGACGTTCAACTCGACTTCGGCATCGCCGACGCCGCCGGGCACTACCACGTCCCGCTGCTCGCCAGCCCGTGGGCGTACTCGACCTACCGCGGGTCGTGAGTTCGTTTTCGGTTGTATTCTTGTGGCTTGTTGTCACTGGCGTGAGGCCGATGCCGGGAATTCGCCCCGGCGGGCGAGTAACTTTCATTTGCTGCGCCAAATGAAAGTCACCAAAGCAAAGGCGCCAAACGCCAGCCATTTGATTGCGAAGCTTCGGCAAGAAGAGATCATGGTTTTTGGGAGAGCGTGGCGCACCTTCCAGCACCATGCTGCTGGTCCGGCGTTCTGAGTTCAGGTTGCCGCGCAGGCCTCCCGACATGCCAGTGCACGTCCGTACAAACCCGCTCGCTCATGAGAAACAAAAGCCGTCTCGCGCGTGGAGATCGGCTCCTTCCCCCTCTGGGGGAAGGTCGGGATGGGGGACTGTGCCACGGCCGAAGCCCCCACCCCCGCCCTCCCCCAGTGGGGGAGGGAGC
>JANOLJ010000307.1:0-1866 GCA_031419715.1 Burkholderiales bacterium
TGGCGGAGAGGGTGGGATTCGAACCCACGGTACCTTGCGGTACGCCTGATTTCGAGTCAGGTACATTCGACCACTCTGCCACCTCTCCTGTCGTTTTCGGCGCCTGGCGGGTCGCGCTGCCAGGGGGCGGATTCTATCGCAGCCATATCGGGCTGAGCATTGTGTTCACGGCAGCGTGCGCAGTCGCAGGCCCGACAGCCGAGGCTCACTCAGTCGCGTCGTCCACAACTGGCCGGGCAGCAGCGGTGCGGCATCTGTGAGTGTGCCGGTGGTGACGATGTGGCCGGCTTCGATCGGCCAACCGTGGGGCTGGGCCAGCATCGCATCGACCCAGATGCGCAGCGCGGTCAGTGGGCCGTCGAGCACGTTGGCTCCGCGCCCTTCGTCGATCACGGTTCCGTCGCGAAGCAGTTCGACCTTCAGCGCCGCAAGTTCGGTGCCGGGTGCGCTGAAGCGGCTCATCGGGACCCGGGGGCCGACGATCAATCGGCCATGCAGCGCGAAGTCAGCCACTGTGTCGGCCGCCTGGAAGCGCCAGTCGTCGAAATGCGTGTGCACGACTTCGAAACTGTGCGCCACCCAGTCGATGCAGTTGGCGAGATCGGCTTCGCTCATTCCCGCGCGCGGCGGTGCGGCGAAAGCGAAAGCGATCTCGGGTTCCAGGCGCGGTTGCACCAGGCCGCGCAGCGCCACCTCGCACTGCGCCGTGTCGAGCAGCGTCGTCGTGGTATTCCATATCGGCCCCCAGATCGGACCGAACACGCCATAGCGCGGCCAGATCGTGCGGTTCGTGAAGCCGATCTTGTAGCCCAAGTGGCGCTCGCCGCGCGCCAGGCGCCGCGTGCGCAGCAGGTCTGCCACTTCGTAGCCGCGCGCGAGGTCGAAGGCCACGTCGTCGGCCGAAGGCAACGCCAGGCGTGTCGCGTTGTCGTAGGCGCGCAGCAAGCGCTCGGCGTTCTGGTTCGGCGTCATGGCGTCAACACCTCGCGACCGCCGAAGTAGGGGCGCAGCACCGTGGGTATCGTCACCGAACCGTTGGATTGTTGATAGTTCTCGAGCACCGCCACCAGCGTGCGGCCCACCGCCAGACCCGAGCCGTTGAGCGTGTGCACGAGCTGATTGCGACCCTGTGCGTCTTTGAAGCGCGCTTGCATGCGCCGCGCCTGGAATGCCTCGCAGTTGGAACACGAACTGATTTCGCGGTAGGTGTTTTGCGCCGGCAGCC
This sequence comes from Burkholderiales bacterium, assembly GCA_031419715.1. Lineage (GTDB taxonomy): Bacteria > Pseudomonadota > Gammaproteobacteria > Burkholderiales > Burkholderiaceae_C > JAEMQF01. The sequence continues at coordinate 1,226 of JANOLJ010000307.1, forward strand.
AGACTTCCAGGTCGTAGGTCTTGGTCGAAGCGAAGCCGAGATCGCCGCTGCACAACTGCACAACTCGGTACGCCAGGCCGAGTTTTTGCAATATCGCCTCGGCGTGGCGCGTCATTTCCTCAAGCGCGTCGTAGCTTTTGTCCGGATGCACGATCTGCACCATCTCAACCTTGTCGAATTGATGTTGGCGGATCATGCCGCGTGTGTCGCGCCCGCCGCTGCCGGCCTCGCTGCGAAAACACGGGCTGTGCGCGGTGAGCTTGATCGGCAATGCGCTCTCGGCGAGCACGCTGTCGCGCACCGTGTTCGTGAGCGGAATTTCGCTGGTGGAAATCAGGTACTGCTCACCGCCCCCCGCCACCGCCTGCCCGCCCTCGCCTTCTTCACCGCGGTAGACCCAGAACATCTGGTCCTTGAACTTCGGCAACTGGCTCGTGCCCTCAAGAATTTCGCGGTTCACGATGTACGGCGTATAGCACACGGTGTAGCCGTGTTCATGGGTCTGCACGTCAAGCATGAACTGGGCGAGCGCCCGGTGCAGCCGCGCCACCGGGCCGCGCAGAAACGTGAAGCGCGAGCCGGAGAGCTTGGCGCCGAGGTCGGTGTCCAGCCCGAGCGGCGTGCCGATGTCGACATGATCC
>JANOLJ010000308.1:0-10717 GCA_031419715.1 Burkholderiales bacterium
CCTCAATCGGCGGCAAGTCGGTCAGAGCCAACGGTGGCGGGTGAAAACGCTTCGGGCCGGCAAAGCTGAAGGGAGAGACGCGCTCACCGAACACCGGATCGATGAGCCAGAACTTGCCGCGCAGCTTGAGCAGGTGCGACGAATGTCCGAGCCGCACGATGTGGTTGGCGGATGCGTCGAGCGCGTCGAGCATCGCCCGGTCAAGCTTGCGCACGGGAATCGCATCGACCGGCGTCGTGCCCAGCGGGGCGGGTTCCAGAAAGCGCGACCAGATTTTCCAGGCCGGCTGCGAAGGCTGTGCCTTTGGGTTCTGCAGGTTCTGGAACACGCAGCCCTCGGTGGAGAACTGCGGCGACGCGGCCCAGAGCTTGTCGCAGCTTGCGCTGGAAGCGCAGCCCGCCGCAGCCAGCGCGACGCCACCGAGCAGGCACAAGACAGCAGCGCGCCTGCGCAAGTGGTCAACGAACGGAGGGTGTGGGCTCATCTGATCAGCGCGCGGCACGCGGCGTCACGACCGTCAGACCTTTGAAGTAGTGGCGGAAGAAGGCGCCGTCCGTGGTCAGCAAAGCATCGGCCTGGTGCATGGCATGCGCACCGATCAAGAAGTCTGGCGCAACCCGTTCGCGCGGCCCCGCGTTGCGGGCGTAGGTGCGCATGATTCGCGCGGCACCGACGGCAGTGTCCAGCGACATGGGGTCGTGATCGATGTGGCAATCGGACAGGAATTCCAGCAAGGCACTGTCGCGAGTGAAGTAGCGGCCCAACTCGGCAAAGACCACGGCACATGCGCACAGGCTGCCGCTCGCCAGCGCGGTCTCCAGCGCGGTCTGCGCCTGCGCGGCGCCAGGCGCGCCCTTGACGATGTCGAACAAGACACTGGAATCGACGGCGGTCTTCATGACCGCCGTGTCTTGCCCTTGCCGGCAGGGCGCTTGCGCGCGGCAGGCGGCGACGCATCGGCGACACCCGCTTTCCGGGGCACGGGGCGCCCGCGCAGCTCGGTCAGCGCTTGTGCAGTCGTCAAACCGTCGTCCACCGCCTTGCCGATCCAGCGGCTCAGATCGAGCGACACGCGCTTTTCAATGAGCAGTCGACTGCCTTCGACGCGCACACTCAGTCGAGCGCCGGGCTTGAGTCCGAGCGCGTCGCGTGCTTCCTTGGGGATGACGATCTGGCCGCGCGCGGCCAAAGTGACATCGGCGACATCCATGGCATACCCCGTTGCATTGAGGAGCCAAGTATGCCAGAGCAGGTACGAGGGCGCAGGTACGCGAAGGCGCCTCGTCGGCTGCTGAGTCCCGATCGTTCGTGTCGTCGCCGTCGGCAGGTTGCGGCCGCGCTGGTCCGTTCGTGGCAGCGTGCCGCGAACAATCGCAGTTGCCATAGGCGCGAGCAGGTTTCGGGCATGTCGGCTGCGCAGCAGCGATCACGGCGCGCTTTCGGCTCACAATTCCCGCATGCGCCACGCCCTGAGCTTTCACCATGTCGAGGTCGTCACCACCGCAGCCGCGGTGACGGCTCAGGAAACGCGCATGCGGGAGCACCGGGCGCCGATCGTCAAGGCCGCTGGCTTCAAGGGAGATTGACGCTGCGCCCAACTAAGCGATGGGGTCTGGACGGGCGCAGCGTGCTCGACCGTCTCGGCCAACCGGCCCGGGTGCATGCGTTCGTCAGATGCCGCTTGCGCCACTTCGAGCGCCTACTTGTTCGAGGTGGCGAGATCCTTGTACGCCGCGGGCACGTTCAGGCCGGGGTGAACCGGTCCCCCAAAAACGGACGCCACGAAGTCTGTTAGTTTTGACTTCTTGGAGGACATATGAAAGCAGGATCGGATCGGAAGTACACGGCTGAATTTCGGGACGCAGCGGTCAAGCAAGTGATTCAAGGTGGGCGTGGCATGGCGGCGGTTGCGCGCTCGCTGGAGATGTCGAACAAGACGCTGGCCAACTGGGTGCACGCGAGCCTTCGCGGCGCGCCCAGGACAACGAGCACTTGGTCGAGCAGATTCGCCAGGGCCAGCGCAAGCATCGAGGGCGCTACGGGCGTTGACGCATGACGCCCGAGATCGGGGAGGTGCTGGGCCAGCCGGTCAACCATAAGCGCATCGGACGCCTGATGCGCGAACACGGGTTGGAAAGTCACAAGCGCAGGCGCTTTCGGGTGGTGACCACCGACTCCAAGCATGCGCAACCGGTAGCGTCCAACGTGTTGCAGCGCGACTTCCAATCGACTTCGCCGAACCAGAAATGGTTGGCCGACATGACCTATGTTCCCACCGACGAGGGCTGGCTGTACGTGGCGCTGGTGCTGGACCTGTACGCACGCAAGCTGATGGGCTGGGCGATGAGTGAGACGGACGTTGCGCTGGGTTGGCGCCATCCCGGCGCAGGCCTGGTGCACCACTCAGACCGGGGTTCGCAATACGCGGCCAACGACTACCGCGACAAACTTGAAGCGCTGGGCATCACGGTGTCGATGAGCCGCAAGGGCGACTGTTGGGACAACGCACCGATGGAGTCGGTCAACGGCACGTTGAAAGTCGAGTGCGTGCACGACGAGCATTTCGAGACTCGCGAGCAGGCCGGCCAAGCGATTGTCGAGTACATCGGTTACTACAATACCGAACGCCGCCATTCTGCGTTGGGCTACATCGCCCTGGCAGAGTTCGAGCGGCGCTGGCGCGCCGAGTCAGCTTCAAAGACAAAGGCGTTGCAGCAATGAACGGGGACCGGTTCAACATCGACCGTCAGCAACGGGCCGAAAGCGAACACTCGCAGTTCGACTGCCCTATGCGATTGAACGCCAAAGGGTATGAAGCGGCGGATCCCCGTCATTCAAACGCGAACCCGCGTGAGTCAAGCCGACGCCGCCCCCGGGCGACGCCGGATTGCCCTCGCGCACCGACTTGCGCTACACCGTGAGGCATGGACAACACACCCGCTGGCGGGCCGGCACCACCTCGTGTTGACAAGCCTGGCGACAGCGCCGAACACGACACCCTGATCGTCCCTTTGCGAAGCCTCCGCGCAAGCTCGGTGCTGCGCTGGCTGCATCTGGGCTGGGGCGACTTCCGGCGCACGCCGCGGATCGGCTTGTTTTACGGCGCGAGCTTTGCGGGCATGGGCTGGCTGCTGTTGTGGCTGTTCCGAAGCGCACCGGCATACACACTCGCGTTGTCCGCCGGCTTCCTGTTGCTCGGGCCTTTTCTGTGCCTGGGCCTGTACGACGTGAGCCGGCGCCTGGAACGCGGTGCCGCAGTGTCGCTCGGCGCATCGCTGGTCGCATGGAAGACACGCACCGGCACGTTGGCGATCTTCGGCGGCGTGCTGTTGATTCTCGAGATGCTGTGGGGCCGCGCTTCACTCGTCGTGTTTGCCGTCAGCTTCGACGGCCTGCCCGACTTCAAAGGTACGCTGCTCGCCCTGCTCGACCCGCAGAACCTGGCGTTCATCGTCATCTACCTGGCGGTGGGTGGGGTGTTCGCCGGGCTGATCTTCGCCGTCAGCGTGGTCGCGATGCCGATGATCCTGGACCGCCAGACCGACGCCATCACCGCCGGCCTGACGAGCATCCGGTTATGCCTGAGCCAGCCCGGCGTGATGTTGCTCTGGGGCGCGACGTTGACGCTGCTCGTCGTGCTCGCGATGCTGCCCGGTTTTGCCGGGCTGCTGATCGTCGGGCCTGTGCTGGGCCATGCCTCATGGCATGCCTATCGCGAGGCGGTCGGCGCACCTGGCCCCGCATAAGGCCGGCGCGGCAACTGCACGCCGGCCGCCCACGCAGCCTTCAGGGAATGAGGATGCTGCAGCCTGTGGTCTTGCGCGCTTCAAGGTCGCGGTGCGCTTGAGCCACATCTTTCAGCGCATGACGCTGGTCGATGCGAATCTTCACCTTGCCACTCGTGACCATCGTGAACAGGTCGTCGGCCATTGCTTGCGTCGCTTCGCGCGTCGCGATGTGGGTGAACAGCGTGGCGCGCGTCACGTAGAGCGAGCCCTTGGCGCCGAGCGCGGCAATCGAGAACGGCGGCACCGGCCCGGAGGCGCTGCCGAAACTCGCCATCAAGCCGAACGGGCGCAGGCATTCGAGCGACTTGTCCCAGGTGTCTTTGCCGATGCTGTCATACACGACCTTGACACCCGCGCCGCCAGTGATTTCCTTGACGCGCGCGGCGAAGTCTTCGCGCTTGTAGTTGATCGTGTGCGCCGCGCCGTGTTCGCGCGCCAATGCGCATTTTTCGTCGGAGCCCGCCGTGCCGATCAACTGATAGCCCAGCGCGTTCGCCCATTGGCAGGCGATCAGACCCACGCCACCGGCGGCGGCGTGAAACAGGATGAAGTCTCCGGCCTGCAAGCCGGCTTGCGGCAAGGTCTTGCGCAACAGGTATTGCGTCGTCAGGCCCTTGAGCATCATCGCCGCGCCGGTGTCGAAGGAAATCGCCTCCGGCAGCTTGCACACCGTCTTGGCCGGCATCACGCGCAAGGCGCTGTAGCTGCCCGGCGGGTTGCTCGCGTAGGCGGCGCGGTCACCCACCTTCAAGTGCGTCACACCGGCACCCACGGCTTCAACAACGCCTGCGCCTTCCATGCCCAGCGCCAGCGGCAAGGGCAGCGGGTACAGCCCCGTGCGCTGATACACGTCGATGAAGTTCAGGCCGCAAGCGTGATGCCGAATGCGAATCTCGCCGGCACCGGGCTCGCCGACGGGCAGGTCAACGAGTTTCATCATCTCCGGTCCACCAACCTGGTCGATGCGGATCGTCGGGCTCATTTGGGTCATGGGGTCTCCTTGGGTGCTGTGAAACCAGCGCACGCCGGGGTTCAAGGCGGGCTGTGAATGTTGCGGTATGGTGCCGGCACGCGTGCGCCTGCGCGCAGCGATTCTCACCGACTCCATGAAACGATTGATCAGTGCCCCGAATTTGGCCCTTGCGACGCTGTGGGCCGATCTGCTCACGGGTGCCGGCGTGGCCACCACCGTGCAGCGCCAGTACGCGAGTGGCATCGCTGGCGAAGTGCCGCCCGACCAGACGCTGCCCGAGCTGTGGGTGACGGACGACGATCAGCTTGAGCGCGCGCGCAGCTTGTTGAACGAACTGCGCCACCCACCGCATCGCCACTGGGCCTGCGCGGGCTGCCATGAAGTGATCGACGGCCCGTTCGAGCAATGCTGGAACTGCGGCGCGGCCATGCCTGGCGAGGCCGCACGATGAAAAGCCCGCTCACCTGGCGCCTGGCCTTTCTGATGAGCCTGCCGCCGTTGATGTGGGCCGGCAACGCCGTCGTCGGCCGCGCGCTGGTGGGCAGTGTGCCGCCGCTGCTGCTCAATGCCATGCGCTGGTGGTTCGCGCTCGTGCTGCTGTTGCCGCTGGGTTGGCGCGTGTTGCGCAGACCCGGGCTCATCGCCAGCCGCTGGCGCCATTTCGCTTTGCTTGGGTTTCTCGGCGTGGGCAGCTACAACGCGCTGCAATACCTGGCGTTGCAGACGAGCACGCCGATCAATGTGACGCTGATCGCGTCGAGCGCTCCGGTGTGGATGTTGGTGTTCGGCGCGCTGCTCTACGGCGAGACCGTCAAGCTCGGCCAATGGGCAGGCGCCGCGTTGTCGGTGGCCGGCGTGCTGCTGGTGCTGGCACGAGGCAGCGTGGAGACGCTGCTGCACATCCGCTTCGTCGCTGGCGATGTCTACATCCTGATCGCCGTGGCGCTGTGGGCGCTGTACAGCTGGCAGCTCGCGCGGCCGCCGAAGTCGATGAGCGGCGCGCTGCGACCCGACTGGAACTGGGCCGAGTTCCTGCTCGTGCAGGTGCTGTTCGGCATGCTGTGGGCCAGCTTGGCGGCCGGCGTGGAGTGGCAGGTCGCGCCCCTGCCCATCCAATGGAGCACGGGTCTGATGGCGGCGCTGCTGTTCGTCGCCGTCGGGCCGTCGCTCGTCGCTTACCGCTGCTGGGGATTGGGCGTCGCGCAGGCCGGGCCGGCGGCAGCGGCGTTCTTCAGCAACCTCACGCCAGTGTTCGCCGCGCTGCTGTCGGCCGGGCTGCTGGGCGAACTGCCGCAGTGGTATCACGGCGTGGCGTTTGCGCTGATCGTCGCGGGGATCGTGGTGTCATCGCGGCGCTGAAGGCGGGAGAGCAGTGCAATCCACGATTGCACGAATCCGCTGGCCCGGCCGATGATGGGCCGGCAGAGCCGAGCTGCTGTATGGAGCGACGAGCATGAGCAGCAACGATGAAGTGAACGCCATCGACATCGCAGGCCATGTGTTGCGCTTCGAGCCGCTGGAGTTGCGCGACACGTCTTGCGCATCGCCTCACCGTTCTGCCCGACGTACCGACGTTCCAGGAGTTGGGCTACCCTGAGATCCAGCTCTTTGGCTGGCAGGGTATCGCGGTTCCAAGTGGCACGACGCCAGAGATCGTGAAGCTCCTGAACCGCGCCATCGTGAAGATTCTCAACCTCGCGGATGTGCGCGAGGCGATCGTCGCCACCGGCGCCGAAGTTGGCGGCGATACGCCCGAACAGTTCGCCGCCTATGTCCGCGCCGAACACGCGCGCTGGGGCAAGCTCATCGCCGATGCCGGCATCCGCCTCGAATGAAGGAATGCTTGGGTTGTTGCGACTCCTGTTCGCGAAGGGCCTACCGCATTCAAGGCACCGGGTACTGGGCCAACTCCGCTTTCAGTCGCTGCGCCAGGAAGGGCAAATCCCGCTTCACCGTCTCGAACACGATCGCATGCTCGACGCGGTCGTACCCGTGGATGATGCGGTTGCGCAGGGCTACGGCGAGCGGCGCTTCGGGAATTCGGTCGCGCAAAGCTGGATCCTCGTCCAGCGCGCGGCGGCAGGCTTCGCCAAGGATTTCCAGTTGTCGCTCAACTGCGGAACGCACCAGTGCGCTAACCGCATATCCTGCGGCGTCCAAGCTGCCCACGAACTCCATGGCCTGGCACGCCGCAGTGAGCGCGTCATGCAGATGCTTGGGCAGCCGGCTCGACATAGAACTCGCGGCGCGATGCAGCAACGGCGGCGCGCAGGTAGGGGTTGGCGATCGGATGGTCGGTCATCACGTCGACGTGCCGCCCGAGCAGCGCTTCGAGCGCCTCGCTGAAAGCGACGTAGCGCCGCGCCAAGGAGTCGCCTTCGCGCGGCGCGAAGCGGGCGATGAAGTCGTAGTCGCTTCGCTCAGGATCGAATCGACCATCCGCCGCCGAGCCGAAGACGTCGAGCGCGGCCACGCCATGCGTCTGGCATAGACCTGCGATTGCGATGCGCTGGGCGGCGAGGCGGGGCTCAAGGGGCGGGGCCATAGGCGAATTATCTCGCGTCCGTGCCTGGGTCAGACAGCGCGCTGGCAACTTCACCGCCGTGGCGAATGAGGCAGGTTCACGCAAGCGCCGTACGACCCAGCAGCAAGGCAACAGCAAAGCACGATTCAGAAATCATTCAGCAGGATTTCAGCGCGCTGTCAGGACATTCGTCGGCGCTTGCCGCATCGTCGCCCAAACCAGCCGGGTGCCGGGTGCCTGGCCCGGCCACTCGGCCGCAACGCGATTCGCACAAGGAGACCGAAATGCCGAAACGATCCACAGGCGTCCTGATCGCCGCGAGCATCGTCTCGCTCCTCGCGTGTCAGTCCATGCCGTACAACCCAGCCTCGCACGTCAAGTACATGCCGGTGGACGGCGCACGCCTGCCCTACATCGAGCAGGGCCGGGGCACGCCTGTGGTGTTCGTGCACGGCGCGGTGTCTGACCACCGCACCTGGGAGCGCCAGCGCGAGGCTTTGTCGAGCCAGCCACCGGGCCGCTATCGCGCTATCGCCTACACCCAGCGCTACTTCGGCACCGAGCCATGGAACAAGGACGGGCCCAAGTTCGGCGTACAAACCCATTCCGACGACCTGGCGGCATTCATCCGCGGCCTGGGCGCCGGGCCGGTGCATGTGGTGGCATGTTCCTACAGTGGGCACGTCGCGCTCAACGTCGCCTTCAAGCATCCCGAACTGATTCGCAGCGCATTCGTCTTCGAGCCCGCTGTGCCCAGCTATGTCACCGACCCCGCCGATCTGAAGGCGCTCGGCGACGACGCTGGCGCCATGTTCGGGCCGGTCGTCCAAGCGGTGCAGGCGGGCGACAACGCCGCCGCGGTACGCCGCCTCATCGACGCGGTGGGCGAGCGCCCAGGTTACTTCGATGCCCTGCCCGGCGCGGGGCGCGCCATCATGCTCGACAGCGCGCCGACGATGCCGGCGCTGATGGCCGACCAGGCCCCGCCGCTCACTTGCGCCGATCTCGGGCGGATCGAGCCGCCGGTGGCAGTCGTGCGCGGCGAGCTGGTGCGGCCTTTCTTCAGGGTCGTCGCCGATGCGGCCGCGCGCTGCGTACGCGGCACGCGGCTCATCGTCGCGCCCAAGGCGAAGCACATGTGGCCGGGCGAAGACGTGGAAGGATTCACGCGCACCTTGACGGCGTTCCTGCAAGACAAATGAGCGCGGGCGCCAGGCGCTGCGCAGGCCCGGCTCGCACGTCCGGCAACCTCGGTTCGAGTGCGGGTTGACGCTCTGCTCTGGCGCGGCGGCAGGGCTCCCCCTATCATCGACGCTGATACCGGTGACAGTGCGCGCACAGCGGCGCCACCGTGCCGCGGCGAAGGAAACCCGCCGGACCGCGGGGTTCCGATGGCCACGCTCGACGACGAGGTGCGCGACCTGGAGGCCGTGGTCGACGCCGCCGGGCTCGAGCGCTTTGCCTTGCTCGGCCGCTCGCAGGGCGGTGCGATCGCGATTCGCTACGCGGCGCGGCACCCGCAGCGCGTCACCAAGCTCGTGACGATCGGAGGGTTGGCGCGCGGCGCGTCGCAGCGCGGCGAACAATCGCGAACGCTCGAAAGTGTGATGGCCTTTTGCAAGGTGCTCGAAGACGGTTGGGGCAATGCCAATTCGGCGTTTCGCCAGGTCTGGACATCGCAGGCGTTCCCCGGCGCCACGCCGGAACAGCAAGATGCCTACAACCAACTGCAGCGCGTGGCTTGCTCGCCGCAAGACGCGGCGACGCTGCACCGCATGAACTGCAACTACAACGCAATCGCCGATCTGCCGCTGGTGCAGTGCCCAACGCTGGTGCTGCACAACCCGGACGATGCGCTGATCCCCTTCGAAGAAGGCCGGCTCATCGCCGCCGGCATCCCCGACGCGCAGCTTGAGCAATTCAAAAGCGCGAACCATGTGCCGCTGCCCGGAGAGCCGGCGTTTGGGCTCGTGATGCGGCTGATCGAAGAGTTCTTGGGCGACGCGGCGCTCGGCCGAGGCGGCAGCGCCCAGGCGATGCATGATCGGCGCACATTGCGCCTCGTCGGAGCAGGTCCGACGCTTGGGTCAGGCGAGGCCAGATAGTGGCCACGCGCAAACCGCCGGCCGGCGACCGGCCAAGTCATGCCGGTTCGAGACCAATCACCAAGCGCTGACCCAACAAGCGTATCGCTTGAGCAATTCGCGGCAGCTTCGAGCCATAGTGCGGGTCGAGCAAGCGGCGGACCTCCTTCTCGTCGACGCCCAACTGCCTCGCCAATTCCACCTTGGTGATTCCGGCCTCGCGCATGGCAACGTACAAAGCCGCCTTGGCCACCGTCTCCGCGGGAGGCGAGACTGCATATTCCTTGCGCTTGGCCTTGCTGGCTTCGGGCAGTGCCAACCCGCCGAGCATATAGGCCGCGAAGACCTCGTCCATCGCGTCGACGGCTTGATCCAAGGCATGCGACCTGTCGTCACCTTGGGTGATGAGTTGCGGCAGGTCGCGACAAGTGACGACAAATCCCCCCTCCGCCGCGGGGCTCAAGAGAACCGGGTAATGAAAGCTATGCATGGGTGTCCTTCACAAGTCAATGGCTCTGAAGCCGAGTTGCACGCACATCGCGTGCATCGTTCCTGTCTTGAGTTCGTCTTTCGGATTGCGAATGATCGTGAACGCAGTTCCGAAGTAGAGCGTTTGGTGGCTGCCTTTGCCACGCGCCGCGTTCAGCGTCACCGCCACGCGCCGGGATTTACCCAAGGCTCTCAGCTTGCGGATGAACTCATGCCCCGTCACGCGGCGAGTGTCGGTCCTAAACGTCCGACTGACAAGCCCCTTCCCCTCGGAATTCACGGGTGCTGGCTTACAACGCCGACGCAAGACCCGGGTCGCTTCAGGCTTGACCCTGGACTTCCGGCTGCTGCTCAATGGCCGAGCGCACCAGGCGCTTTCCAGCCACACGGCACTTTGGGAATTTCATTTGGATCGGAACTTCTTCGTCAAAATTTCTCCGGACCATCAGGACTGGCTCGCTGGTGCGGTTCATTCTTGAGCCGTGGCACAGACGTACCTCCCGAGGTCGCCCTGCCGCCTTCGCAGCCACAGGTTTCGCCGACGCGTTGCCGGACGGCACGGCGACTGGTTACGGAGCTTCGCGCAGTTCGGCCGTTTCGGAAAGTCTTTTGGGGGATCCTTATGAATTTCGGATACACACAGGTCGCGGTGGCGGCGGCGATGACGTTGGGCGCGTCGGCCTACGCTCAGTCGGACTTTGACTGCAAACAGTTGCCAAACCACGCGGCACTCAAGCAGCAGCTGAACTTTGCGCAAAACGCCTCGAATGGAGGCTTCGGACTCGAAATGTGGGGAACCATCGTCAATCGAGATGGCGTGGTCTGCGCTGTGGCTTTCACCGGTGCGAACCGCGGCTCG
>JANOLJ010000309.1:0-1592 GCA_031419715.1 Burkholderiales bacterium
GCCGAGCAGGCCAAGCGGGATGCCGAAGTCCGCGCCGCCGAGCAGGCCAAGCGGGATGCCGAAGTCCGCGCCGCCGAGCAGGTCCGGGCCGCCGAGGCGGCGCGCCAGATGGCGGCCCAACTCGCCGCGGCGCAGGCGCGCCAGGCCGAACTAGAGCGACGGGCCGAAATCGAACGACGCGCCCGCGAGGCCGGTTCGAGCTCGCTGCCCAGGCCCGAACCGCGCCCGCCGCCCGGCACCTGCATCACCGGCTACGTGTGGCGCGCCGCGACGCCGGCCGACCGGGTCTGCGTCACGCCCGCGGTGCGTTCCAATACCGCGCTCGAGAACTCCCAGGCTGCGGCGCACCGCCAGCCCGGCGGCGGCCCCTACGGACCCGACACCTGCCGCCAGGGCTTCGTCTGGCGCGAGGCCTTTGCCGGCGACACCATCTGCGTGCAGCCGCGCTCACGCAGCCGCGCCGCGGACGACAACGCAAACGCGGCGGCGCGGGTAGTCCGCTGAACGCACCGATCGCGCCAACCGCTTGTCACCGTTTCGGTGACGCAATTCACCCGTGCGAATCTTCAATCGCAGCGCTATCGAGCGCCATGGTATGCGGCACGCCGCGGCGCGTGATGCGCTTCGCGCGTGGTACGCCGAGGCCAGCCGCGCCGATTGGGTTTCGCCCGAGGATGTGAAGCGGCAGTTCCCGAAAGCATCGGTCGTCGCCGGCAACCGGATCGTCTTCAACATCGCGGGCAATGCGTACCGGCTCGTCGTATCGTTCGAGTACCGGCACCGGGCCGGCTACGTCGAGTTTTTTGGAATACACGCCGCGTACGACCGGATCGATGCAGCGACGGTCGACCAGACCTGAGGACAGCATGGCAAAGCAGACCGTCGACATCGAACTGGTGAAAAACGAGGCCAGCTACAAGCGCGCGCTCGCCCGTCTGGCCCGGTTCTTCGACCACCCGCCCAAGGCAGGCACGGCCGATGACACCGAGTTCGGGCTGTTGATGCTGATGTGCGACCGCTACGAAGCCGAGCACCACGCCGTGCCGCCGCCCGACCCGGTGTCGGCGATCGAGTTCGCGATCGACCAGCGCGGATTGAGCAGTGCGGACCTGCAGCGCATGCTCGGCTCGCGCCAGCGGGTGCATGACATCCTGCGCCGCAAACGGCGTCTGTCGCTGGAACAGGTGCGGGTGCTGCACGAGGAACTGGGCGTGCCGGCGGACGTGTTGATCCAGGCGTACTAGGACGCAGGACGCGGCCGGTCCCTCATGCCGGCTCCAACCCGATCACCAGCCGATGCCCGAGCAAGGCAATCACCTGCGCGATGCGCGGCAACTTGGAGGCGTAGAGCGGGTCGAGCAGGCGGCGCATCTCTTTCTCGTCCACGCCGAGTTGCTTGGCCAGTTGCATCTTGCTGATGCCGGCCTCGCGCATCGTGACGTACAAGGCCGCTTTGGCCATGGTTTCAGCCGGGGGCGAGACCAGCCGTTCGCGGCGCCGGGGCTTGCTCGGTTCGGGGAAATCCAGGCCCTCGATCATGAAGGTGGCGAATGCCTCGTCCATCGCATCGGCGGATTGCGCCAAGGCATCCG
>JANOLJ010000310.1:0-9464 GCA_031419715.1 Burkholderiales bacterium
CACGCCACCGAGATCGACTTCTCGCCCGCAATGCCGTCGTTCAGCGTGACCACGCGGCGCCGGTTCACGCCCCAGGGCACGTCGTGTTCGGCCTTGCACGCGGTGACGCAGCCATTGCATTCGATGCAGCGCTCCGCATCACAGATGAATTTCATTCGAGCCATGTGATTCTCCTGGTGTTCTGCTGAGGTGTTCTGCTGAGATGTTCTGCGGGATGGTTGCCGACGCTCAGGCCTTGGTGATCTGGCACACCGTGGTCTTGGTCTCTTGCATCATCGTCACGCTGTCATAGCCATAGGTCGTTGCCGTGTTCACCGCCTCGCCGCGCACCACCGGTGCCGCGCCGGCAGGGTAGTACGGCAACATATCGATGCCGCCCCAGCGCCCCGAGAAGTGGAACGGCAGGAACACCGTCTCGGCGTCTACGCGCTCGGTGACGAGGGCCTTGACACGGATGCCCTTGAACTCCGGCACGGGTTCCATCGCCGGGGTGCGCACCCAGACGAATTCGCCGTTGCGGATGCCGCGGTCGTTCGCCGACTTCGGGTTGATCTCGACGAACATGTCTTGCTGCAGCTCGGCCAGCCAGGGGTTGGAGCGGGTTTCCTCGCCGCCGCCCTCGTACTCGACCAGGCGCCCCGAGGTCATGATCAGCGGGTAGGTCTTGCCGATGTCCTTGTTCTTCTGCTGCACTGTCTTGAACAGCGTGGGCAGGCGCCAGAAGGCCTTGCGGTCGTCATGCGTCGGGTATTTGTCCACCAGGTCGGGCCGGGTCGAATACAGCGGCTCGCGGTGTTTCGGAATCGGATCCGGGAAGTTCCAGACGACCGCCCTGGCCTTCGCGTTGCCGAAGGGGTGGCAGCCATGGACCTGCATCGCCACGCGGATGATGCCGCCCGATGAATCCGTCTTCCAGTTCTTGCCGGCTGCCGCCTTCTTCTCGTCTTCCGTGAGATCGTCCCACCAGCCGAGTTTCTTCAGCAGCAGGTGGTCGAACTCGGGGTAGCCGGTCTGAATGTCGGCACCCTTCGAATGCGAGCCGTCTTCGGCGAGCAGGTTCACGCCTTCGCGCTCCACGCCGAAGTTCGCTCGGAAGTTGCCGCCGCCTTCCATGACGTGCTTGCTCGTGTCGTAGAGGTTCGGCGAGCCGGGGTGGCGCATCTCGGGTGTGCCGTAACACGGCCACGGCAGGCCGAAATAATCGCCGTCGAGCTTGTAGCCGGTTTCCTTGTCGATCCCGCCTTTGGCGCGCAGCGTCTTCACGTCGAAGACGTTCATGTTGCGCATGTGCGCCTTCAGGCGCTCCGGGCTCTGGCCGGTATAGCCGATAGTCCAGACGCTGCGGTTGATTTCCTTGAGGATCGATTCGACCTCGGGTTCATCCATGCCGCGCGCGCCCTTGACCAGCTTGGTCTTGGCCATCAGCTCCTTGTCGAAGCCGAGCTTCTGCGCGAGCTGGTACATGATCATGTGGTCGGTGCGGCTGTCCCAAAGCGGCTCGATCACTTTCTCGCGCCACTGGAGCGAGCGGTTGCTCGCCGTCACCGAGCCCGAGGTTTCGAACTGCGTGGTCGCCGGCAGCAGGTAGACGCCGCGCTTGGCGTTCTGGTCTTTGCTCGGCATCGCCGCCATCGCCGCGGTGGCCGACGGATACGGGTCAATCACGACCAGCAGGTCGAGCTTGTCCATCGCGGACTTCATTTCCAGGCCGCGGCTTTGCGAGTTCGGCGCGTGGCCCCAGAAGAACATGCCACGCAGGTTGCTGTCTTGGTCGATCAGTTCGTTTTTCTCAAGCACGCCGTCGATCCAGCGCGACACCGTCATGCCCGGCTTGCTCATCATGCCCGGTGCATAGCGGCCCTTGATCCACTCGAAGTCGACGCCCCAGGCCGCGGCGAAGTGCTTGAACGCGCCTTCGGGCAGGCCGTAGTAGCCGGGCAGCGAGTCGGGGTTGGGGCCGACGTCCGTCGCGCCCTGCACGTTGTCGTGGCCGCGGAATATGTTCGCGCCGCCGCCAGACACGCCGATGTTGCCCAGCGCCAACTGCAAGATGCACGACGCCCGAACCACCGCGTTGCCGGTCGTGTGTTGGGTCTGGCCCATGCACCACACAATCGTGCTGGGGCGGTTTTCCGCCATCGTCTTGGCGACCTTCAGGCAGGTGGCTTCGTCAACGCCGCAGGCCTCGAACACCTTGTCGGGCGTCCAGTTCGCCATGATCTCGTCGCGCACCTTCTCCATGCCGTAGACGCGATCGTTCAAGTATTTCTTGTCTTCCCAGCCGTTCTTGAAGACGTGGTACGTGACGCCGAACAGGAACGGAATGTCGGAGCCCGAGCGGATGCGCACATAGTCGTCGGCCTTGGCCGCCGTGCGCGTGAAGCGCGGATCGACGACGATCATCTTCGTGCCAGTTTCCTTGGCGTGCAGCATGTGCAGCAGCGACACCGGGTGCGCTTCGGCCGCGTTCGAACCGATGTACAGCGCCGCTTTCGCGTTCTGCATATCGTTGTATGAATTCGTCATCGCACCGTAGCCCCAGGTATTGGCCACACCGGCGACCGTGGTGGAGTGACAAATGCGCGCCTGGTGGTCGCAATTGTTCGTGCCCCACAGGCTGACCCACTTGCGCAGCAGATAGGCCTGCTCGTTGTTGTGCTTCGAGGAGCCGACGATGAACATCGAATCCGGGCCGCTTTCCTTGCGCAGTTCGAGCATCTTCGCGCTGATTTCGTCGAGTGCCTGGTCCCACGAGATCTTCTGGTACTTGCCGTTCACCAGCTTCATCGGGTACTTGAGCCGGTACTCGCCGTGGCCGTTTTCGCGCAGCGCCGCACCCTTGGCGCAATGCGCGCCCAGATTGATGGGCGAGTCGAACACCGGCTCCTGGCGCACCCAGACGCCGTTTTCAACAACCGCATCGACCGCGCAACCCACCGAGCAGTGGCCGCACACCGTGCGCTTGACTTCAATCTTGCCTTTGCCCGTGCCGGCCACCGAGTCTTTTGCGGCTTCGGCGCGTTTCACCAACGTCAGTTGCGAGACGGCGATGCCCGCGCCCACACCGAGCCCGGAGCGGCGCAGAAACGCACGCCGGTCCATCGTGGGAATGGCTCGCGAGACACCGCGGGCCAGGCTGGCGACCAGAGCCGACGACGATGTGCCGCCGGTCGATGAAGATTTGCGCGTGAGCAGCATGGGAACTCCTTGGGTCAGATCCGCGCCGTGCGGTAGTAGTGCAGGACGTGCGGCGTTTCCTGGTAGCCGGCGGTCTTGTCCGCGTCAACGGTGGGTTTGGACGCGGCCACTTCAAGCGGTTTGCCCGGCAGCACTGCCGCAACGACGGCCAACGCACCGGTTGCCGCAGCGCCGGAAAACACCACTCGACGTGAAAGCTTGCTCTTCAACGAATTCATGGACGTCTCCAAAGAAGGATCGTGCGGTTGCAGCCGAATGAAAGACTGTGCATATGTTCAGGGCTGCGCCGCGCGGATTCTGACCCTGCTTGACTCGCGATACAACTGGGAGTCGCCCGAACGCATCGATTCAAAACTGAGCATGAGTGCATCGCGACAATTTGTCGCTGGGCGTGCGTCGCGCATCCTCGGAGCCGGCCCTTGAAAACGTGGCCGCTTGCGGCGTTGTCGACGACAAATTGTCGTGGCCGACGAGTCTCGGCCTAGGGTAAGTCCCTAGTCGATGGAGCTACCAGTCGCCGGGGCAACTCGCGGCAAGGCATGTCGGACCTGCCGCTGTGCCACAGTCACCAAGTTGCGGATGCCGCAGCCACCGCACCGTTGCCGCCGAACCCATGAGCACCCCCACTGCCGCGCCTCGCCCTGCGCCGCCCCACATTGACTGGCCGCTGGCGAGCATCCTGATCGTCGACGACGAAGCGGGCATGCGCAACTTCCTCGAGAAGACGCTGATCCCGCGCTGCGGCCTGGTGCAATGCGCGGCTGACGCCGAATCCGCCGACGCGCTGGTGCGGCTGCACCGCTTTGACCTGCTGATCCTGGACATCACGCTGCCGGGCAAAAGCGGCATCGTCTGGCTGCGCGAACTTCGCGCTCAGGGCTACGCCGGTGAAGTGGTCCTCATCACTGCCTTCGCCGACCTCGATACCGCAATCGAAGCGTTGCGCGCCGGTGCGAGCGACTTCATCCTCAAGCCGTTTCGGGTGACGCAAATTCTGAACGCCGTAAAACACGGCCTGGAGCGCGCGAGCCTGCGCCGCGAGAACTGGGTGCTGCGCCGCGCCTGGCTGCAACGCACGCCGCCAGCCGGAGCGTTGATCGGCCGATCGGCGGCGATCCAGGGTTTGCAAGCCGCGCTCAAGCGCGTCGCCGCGGTCAACAGCACGGTGTTGCTGACGGGAGAATCGGGCACCGGCAAGGAGCTCGCCGCACTCAAGCTGCACCACGACAGCCCGCGCGCCGCCGGGCCCTTCGTGCCGGTGAATTGCGCGACGATGTCGCCGGAGTTGATCGAAAGCGAACTGTTCGGTCAGGCCCAAGGCGGGGACTCGGGCCAAGGCAAGGGCCGCGACGGCCTGTTCGTTTACGCCCAGGGCGGAACCCTGTTCCTCGATGAAATCGGCGACTTGCCCTTGGCGCTGCAGGCCACGTTGCTACGCGTGCTCGAAGACCGGCGCATCCGCCCGGTGGGCAGCGAACAGCAGATACCCGTGGACGTGCGCATCGTCGCCGCGAGCAACCGGCCACTCAGCGCCGAAGTGGCCGCCGGGCGTTTTCGCAATGACCTGTACTACCGGCTGCAAGTGGTGGAGATCAACCTGCCGCCGCTGCGCTCGCACAAGGAAGACATACCCGACCTGGTGCAGCACTTCGTCGACACCCTCGCGCCGCAGCTTGCCGTGCCGCCGATGGAAATCAGCACCGAGGAGTTGGCCTACCTGGCGCAATACGACTGGCCGGGCAATGTGCGCGAATTGCGCAACCTGATTGAGCGTTCGCTGATCCTCGGCACGCTGAACGTCTCCGCCCTGTACCAGGGCCTGGCGCGCGCGCCCCACACGAGCGCCGCGCCCACCGAACTGCATGCGCTGGAAAAGCAGCACATCCTGACGGTGCTCGAATCCGTGGCGGGCGACAAGACGCGCGCCGCGCAATTGCTCGGCATTTCCCGGCGCACGCTCGAGCGCCGCGTGGCTGAGTGGGCGAGCACTGCGCAGAACCCTCCGCGATGAGGTGGCCACGCTTTCAAACGCTGCCGATCCGCACCAAGCTGCTCGCGATGGTGCTGGTGCCGCTGCTCGTGGTGTTGCCCTTGCTTGGCGTGATCTTGCTGCTGTGGCTGAACACCGCGTTCGACCAATTGCTCACCACAAAAATCCGCTCCGACCTCGCGGTGGCGCGCGGCTACTTCGACCGCGTGCTCGGTGAGGTAGGCGCGAGCACCAACGCCGTGGCGGACTCGCACGTCTTGCACCAGGCGCTGGCGCGCGACGGCGCACAGACACTCGCACCGCTGATGCGCGAATTCAAACTGCGCGAGGGCCTGGACTTCATCAACCTGCGCGCGCCCGACGGCACGCTGCTCGTCATCGACAACCCCCAGCCCGCCGCGCGCGACGCGCCGGGCAACGCGAGCGCTCCGTTTCGAGCCACCGCGCGCGCCGACGGCCGGGCGCTGGCGAGCATCGAAGTGCTGGCGCCGCAAGCCCTCGCGCTGCTCGCGCCGGCCTTGCTGCCGCGCGTGGCGGTGCCCATCGTGCCCACGCGCAACGCCGCGCCGGGTACACGCACGCAGGAAGACCGCGCCATGGTCGTGCTGTCCAGCGCACCGGTGCTCGATGCCGAGCGGCGCGTGCTCGCGCATGTGCAAGCCGGCGTGCTGTTGAACCGCAACCTGCCTTTCATCGACCACATCAACGAGAACGTCTACCCGCAGGGTTCGCTGCCTTTCGGCAGCCGCGGCACGGCCACGCTGTTCCTCGACGACGTGCGCATCAGCACCAACGTGCGCCTGTTCAGCGACGACCCGGCGAACCGCGCCATTGGCACGCGCGTCTCGAAAACCGTGCATGACGAAGTGCTGCTGCGCGGCAACACCTGGCTGGACCGCGCCTTCGTCGTCAGCGACTGGTATGTCTCGGGCTACCAGCCGCTGCACGACGGCTCGGGCAAAAGAGTCGGCATGCTTTACGTCGGTTTTCTGGAGCAGCCGTTCACGCTGCTCAAGGTGGGCATACTTGTCGCGATCGGCGCGATGTTCTTCGCCGTGATGATCGCCTCCGCCGCGGTGTCCATGCGCCTGGCGCGCACCATCTTCGCGCCGCTGGAACGCATGACGAACACGATGCAGCGCGTGGAAGGCGGTGACTTGTCGGCGCGCGTCGGGCGCGTGGCAAGCGGCGACGAAATCGGCCGCCTGGCCGCGCACCTGGACGAACTGCTGAACAACATCGACGACAAGACACGCGCCTTGCAGCGCTGGAACGCCGAGCTTGACGCCAAGGTAGTGGAGCGCACCCACGACCTGGAAACCGCGCAGCAGCAACTCGTGCGCAGCGAAAAACTCGCCGCCGTGGGCCAGCTCACGGCGAGCATTGCCCACGAGGTGAACAACCCGATCGCCGTGATCCAGGGCAACCTCGATCTGGTGCGCGAACTGCTGGGCAGCGACGCGCAGCGCGTGCGCGGCGAGTTGCGGCTGGTTGACGAGCAGATCGAACGCATGCGCCTGATCGTCACGCGGCTGCTGCAATTTGCCCGGCCGGGTGAGTTTGCCGGCTATGTGGTGAACGTCGACACCGCGTCGCTGCTCGACGACTGTCTGGTGCTGGTGGGCCACCTGCTCGCACGCACGAACATCACGGTCAAGCGCGACGACCGTGCCACGCTGCAACCGGCGATCAACCGCCAGGAATTGCAGCAAGTGCTGGTGAACCTGCTCGTCAACGCCATCGACGCCATGCCCGACGGCGGCACGCTGGAGCTGGCCACGCGCGACAGCGGCGATGGTGGCGTGGCGATCACGGTAGCCGACACCGGTCCCGGCCTGGGGCCGGAGCTGATCCGTGAACTGTTCAAGCCCTTTGTCACGCGCAAGAAAGACGGCACGGGCCTGGGCCTATGGATCAGCCGAGGCATCGTCGAACGCTACGGCGGCAACATCGTCGCGATGGACCGCGACGACGGCACGCAGGGGGCGCGGTTCACGGTGCTGTTGCGGCCGGAGGTGATAGTGGCGAACTGAAAGCGCCCGAAGCGCCCCGTGGCCCGCTACGCCACCCCCGGGTTCACGAGTTCCGAGCCCGCGCGCACCGGCTGTATCGTCATCGTCGGCCCGGCCGCCGCGCTGGGGGCAAACGCCGCCATCGCGCTCACCAGCGAGTTCACCTGCGAGGCCAGCACCGCGCTGCCGTCGGAGAATCGGAACTCCTCGATCTGGTTCGCGGCCGAAACGTACCAACTGTTGATCGTCAGCTTGTCCAAGGTGTTGCCGGCAAGGCTCAGCTCGAGGTTGTTGCCGTTGCGCGCGAACTGCAACTGGCTCGATGTGATGCCAGCGAACAGATCGACATGGTCGAGCGCACCGCCTGAGTCAGTCAGCGCGTCGAGCCCCGAGCCATTGCCCCAGCGATAGGTGTCGTTGCTCGTCGTCGAGGTGTCGCTGTAGGTGTCGTTGCCGGCCGCGCCGTCGTAGGTGTCGTCGCCTGCGGCGCCGGTGAGAACGTTGATGCCGGAGTTGCCGGTGAGCACGTTGTTCAGCGCGTTGCCTGTGGCGTTGAGTGCGGCCGTGCCGGTCAACGTAAGGTTCTCGACGTTGGCGCCCAACGTCAGGGCCACTGCTGAAAGTACCGTGTCGACGCCTTCGTTGGCGAACTCGATCACTACGTCGGTCGCCACATTGACGACATAGGTGTCGTTGCCCCCACCGCCGAGCATCGTGTCGTTGCCCAGGCCACCGTCGAGCGTGTCGTTGCCGCCCAGGCCGGCGAGCGCGTTGTTTGCGCCGTTGCCCGTGAGCACGTTGTCCAGCGCGTTGCCGCCAGCGCCGAGAGTTCCTGTACCGGTCAGGGTGAGGTTCTCGACGTTCGCCGCGAGCGCGTAGGTGACGCTGCTCCTGACCGTATCGATGCCCTCGCCGGCGATCTCGCTCACGACATCCGTCAGCGCATTGACGACATAGACGTCATTGCCGGCACCTCCCGACATCGTGTCGCTGCCCAGCCCGCCATCGAGCGTGTCGTTGCCGGCGCCACCGCTCAGCGTGTTGTTCGCGCCATTGCCGGTCAACACGTTGTCGAGCGCGTTGCCGGTGCCCGTGAACGCCCCGGTCCCGGTCAACGTCAGGTTCTCTACATTTCCCGCCAAGGTGTATGAAATGCCGCTGCTGACCGAGTCAACACCGTCATTGAAAAACTCGGTGACGATGTCGCCCACATCATCGATCGTGTACGCGTCGTTTCCCGCCCCGCCGAGCATCGTGTCGGCGCCGCTGCCGCCGTTCAGCGCGTTGTCGCCTGCGTTGCCGGTCAGCACATTGGCGCCGGCATTGCCCGTGCCGTTGATCGCGGCACTGCCGATCAGCGTCAGGTTCTCGAGGTTCGTCGCCAACGTCCAGGTCAACGAAGCAAGCACTGTATCGATGCCGGCGCTTGTTGCTTCAATCGTCGTGTCCCCGGCGCCCACGACATAGGTGTCGTCTCCCGCGCCGCCGGTGAGGGCGTTGGCGGCGCCGTTGCCCGTGAGCACGTTGTTCAGCGCGTTGCCGGTGCCGTCGACTGCGGCTGCGCCCGTCAAGGTGAGGTTCTCGACTTCCGTGCCGAGCGTCCACGCGATCGAAGACTCCACGGTGTCGATTCCGCCCACTGCTGCTTCAATCGTTGCATCAGCTGCGTTGTCAACGACGTAAGTGTCGTTGCCCGCTCCACCTGTCATCGAGTCAGCGCCGGCTCCGCCGTCCAGGCGGTTGTCGGCGGTGTTGCCAAGCATCGCGTTCGTCAGGCTGTTGCCCGTGCCACCGGTCGCGCTCGTGCCGGTGAGCGTCAAGTTCTCAATCTCAGCGCCGAGTGCCCAGCTGATTGAGGCTTCAACTGTGTCAGTGCCACCCGCAGTTGTTTCAATCGTCGTGTCGCCGACGTTTTCAACGACGTAGGTGTCATTGCCCAGGCCGCCGATCAGCGTGTCGACACCGATGCCGCCGTCCAGCGTATCGGCGCCGATGCCGCCGTCCAGCGTGTCATTGCCCGCGCCGCCACCAAGGGTGTTGGCGCCGCTGTTGCCGACGAGCGTGTTGTCCAGCGAGTTGCCCGTGCCGTTGATCGCTGCCGTGCCGGTCAGCGTCAGGTTCTCGACTTCGGCACTCAGCGTCCACGCGATCGACGATTCAACCGTGTCCACGCCGCCGACGGCAACTTCGGTCGTGGTGTCGTCGGCGTTGTCGACGACGTAGGTGTCGTTACCGGCTCCACCCGCCATCGCATCGGCCGCGGC
>JANOLJ010000311.1:0-11366 GCA_031419715.1 Burkholderiales bacterium
GCCGTGCTGCTGGCGCCGAGCGTCACCCCGGCAGTCGCCGCCGCGAACGCTACGGCGGCGAGCGAGCGCCGCAGTCCGGGCCGAGGGATGCGGGGATGTGGATTCGAAGTGCGCATGGCCAGGCTCACTGCCAGACCTTGATGTCGAACTCGGGCTGCAACTTGCCCGTGGAATCCTTGATCTGCAGCTCGATGTATTTCGCGCCGGTGTTCTTGTCGAACTTGAGCGTGGCGCCGCGCTTGTAGTCCCGCTCGTGCGGGCCCTTGCCGGTGAAGAACGCGGTGAGGGTGTGGTCCCCCGACTTGAGGTTGCCCACATACATGCGCTGCACGCCGCCGCGGTGCAGTGCTTGCACTTCGAGCGGCGTGTACAGATAGTTCGAGACCACCTTGTCGTCCAGCTTGACCTGCACCGAGTCGAGCGAGAACAGCTTGCCCACGTCCATCGAGACGAACACGGCCACCTGCGTATTCGCCGGGAAAAGCAACTCTTCCTCAAGCACGAGCAGGTCGCGGTTCAGGCGGATCACGTCGCCCTTCACGTCCTGCACGCGGTTGTCCAGGCCGGCTGCCGTCGCGACCTTGGCCTCCACGGCGGCGGGCTTGGCGGGCTTGGCGACGGGGGCGTCGGCGCTCCACGCACTTTGCAGCATCGATATCGCGCCCAGCGCGAGCAGCGCCACCACGGTGCTGTTCCAGATTCGGTTCATCGTCTTCATGTCAAATCCTCAGTAAGTGGCAGTCACGTAGAACTGCATGACGTGCGCGGTGAAGGCGTAGGCGCCGCCGGTGCGCAGATCGGTGAAATTGCTGTACTTGAAGCGCATCAACTCGTAGCCGGCGTTGAGCTTGATCTCGTACTGGCCGGGCACGCGTTCGTAGGTGTATGACAACTTGCCGCCGAGGCTGAATCCGTTGAAGGTGCTGAGCTGGCGATTGCGCGTCAGATAGGTCGTCGCCGCGCTGGCGTCATCTTTGTAGAACAGCGCTTGGTTCTGGCCGTTCACCCGCACGAAGCCGTCGGCCAGCCAGGATGACCCCACATAGCGGCTGTAGCCGGCCTCGACGGTGTGGGCTCGAACGTCCCAGTTGTCGTAGAAATAGCGGTACTCGGCGCGCACCGCGTCGCGCGAACCCAGGTCGCCGACCGCGCGCAGTTTGATCGAGCGGCTCGAACGCGTGCGTGGGTAGCGCTCCGGCACCGGCGCGCCGAAGATCAGCGCCACGCGGTACGGGTTGCCGAGATAGCCCGAGTCGGAAATCGCCTCGACGCTGGCACCCATCAGCCAGCTCGGGCTCAGCACCTGCGTGATGCCGAGGCGGTATTGCCAGTGTTTGGCCTCGTCGTAGAAGGCTGCGTCGGTGACTTTGCGCACCTGATCCGCGGCGCGCGTGAAGCCCAGGTTGACAGTGGTCATGCCGCCGAACACTTCCTGTGCAACGTCCATGTTCACGGCGCTGGCGACGTAATCGGGCTCCTTGCTGTACGAGGTCGACACGCTGATCAGCGAATCGCGAACCACATAGTCCATGCCCAGGTCGTAGGCGTTGCGGCGCTCGCGGAACGGGCTCGCGGTGGTGACAACATCAATTGATGCATTGCTGACGCTGTCGACGTAGTAGGAGCCGGACAGCGAGACCCTGTCCGCCAGGCTCTTGCGCACCAGCAGCGCCGGGCCGCTGGCCGTGACGCCACCGCCCTTGAACACATGCAGCATGCCTTCGGCACTGTTCTCGGGCAAAGCCACGGCATGCGCCGGCGCGGCGCCGAGCGCGGTGCCGAGCACGCCGGCCAGCCGCGCAAGCCAATGCGTCGCCCCGGCGGCGCGCCCAATCCAATGCGTCGCCTCGGCGACGCGCCCAAGCGATCGCGCCAGGCGCGACGGCGGTTGGCTCACGCGCTCAGTTGCATCCACAACCGCCCCCTTGCACGCCATTCGCGCCGCGCCCGGCTTCACGCACCGTGAGCACATGTTCGCGGTGGCGCGCCGACAACACGTCACGCGAGGACTTCATGATCGGGTCGGCGAGTCGCTCGCGTTCATAGGGCTTGACCCACGGCTTGACGGCGCAGCCCCCGAGCAGCAGCAGCGCGGCGAGGCACGCGATCATGACAACGACCAAGGGATGGTGCAGCAGTTTCATCGCTTCAACAGCTCCCGTATCTGCTTCTCATACATGTCCTCGAAACCTTCCCGGTAGCCGCGGTGCACATGGCGCACGCGGCCATCGCGATCGATCAACACTGTGGACGGCATGACGCTCAAGTCGTATTGCTTGCTGACCTGTTTGTCGATGTCGGGCAGCACCGGGAACGCCAGATTCATCTTCTGGGCGATCGCGGCGACGTTGCGCACGTCGTCGTCCACATTCACGCCAAACAGCACAAATCCCGCAGCACGGTACTTCTCGTACAGCCGGTTCAGGTGCGGCATCTCCTGGCGGCACGGGCCGCACCAGGTGGCCCAGAAGTTGATCATCACGACGCGGCCGCGCTGCTCGCCCAGGCGCAGGTTGTGCCCGTCCATGCTGCGCAGCGTGAAGTCGGGCGCCAGGCTCGCGGGCGCCAGCGCGGCCGCGCTGAAGCGCGAGCCCAGGCTCGTGCCCAGCGCCACGGCGGCGCCGATCAGGTTGCGCCGCGTTCGCGTATGACGGGTTGACACTGACGAGGACATGCTGATTCGTCCTTTAGAAGTAGAAGGCGAGCCCGGCGCTCATCTCGAGGTTGTGCGTGCTGCGCTGGGTGCCGAGCAGATCGTGCGAGAACACATGGTCACGCAGGTCAACTTGGGCCGCAGCCCAGTCGGCGAGCATCAAGCGCACGCCCCAGCCGAAGTTGACGGTCTGGCGGCGCAACTGGTTGAACTTAGTGCTGCCGACGCCGCCGATCAAATAGATGGCGGTCGCCTTCGCGGTATTGCGGCCGAAGAAGGCCTCGCCAGCGAGCAGGTTGTAGCCGATCGAGAAGTTGTAGTACGTCAGGTTCACCGTCTGCGTCGGGAAGATGCCGGCGGGTTGAATCTGGCGAAACGCTTCGTCGCTGACCTTGGTGCGGCCATACGCCGACTCGAAGTAGAAGTCTTCCGTGATGTGGTAGCCCAGGCGCACGCCGCTGACGGCGTTCGAGCCGAAATCCTGCATCGAGTACGTGCCGGCGAACAGGCCGACCTCGAAGTCGTTCGACGGGAACTTCGGCAGATTCAGGCTGCGGCGCTCGACCTGCGGCACGATGACTTGCTCGTTGGCGGGCTGCTGCGTGACGCTCGCCGGTGGTGTCTGTGCGGCCGCGCAGGTCCAGACGAGCGCGAGCGCGCACGTCGCGGCGGCGGTGCCGAAGCGCCTGCCAGTGTGGGGTGGGAGTCGTCGCATGTTCACTCGTCAGAAAGAGAATGAAAGGCCGACCGTCGCCGCGCGGTACTCGGTGGATCGGGTGTCGCCCACGAAGGCGGTGTAGATCGAGTAGTCGGTTCGAACGATGAAGCGCTCGTTCAGGTAGTAGCGCAGGCCGAACGAGGCGTTGGCAAGCTTGGCGTCGGTGTTCAAGGCGCCGATCAGGCTCGCGTTCGGTATGTTGCGAAAGCGCCCCACACCGACTGCGAAGAAGGGCGACAGGCGCTGGTCGGACCCCGGCTCGCTCATCAGGTTGAGGTGCCAGAAGTCGGTGCCCGAAAACGTGCCCTGCACCTGGCCCGCAGTGGCCTCGGTCGTCAGCGTGTCCGACAGCTTGTAGCTGCCGTAAAGCTTGAGCATGGGCTCGGACTTGAACCGGCCCCAGGCGGCGCCGAGTTGAACGCGGTGCTTCAAATAGTCATCGACGACGATGTCGCGAAACGTCTTTTGGCCTCCGGCTTCGGTCAGAGTGGTCTCGAGTTGCGCGCGGTTCACCCAGCCGACCTTGCCGCTTTCGCTGCGCACCCGGTACCAATCGGTGTGGCGCAGTTCGATCGCGATCCACTCCTGGCGTGCGGCGACGAAGAAGATCGGATAGCCGCGGCCCGGGCCGGTTCGAAACTCGAGGTAGGGGTCGGCGACCTGGAGGCGTTCAGTGCGCGGCGCCGAGGTGTCGGAGGCGTGCGCTGGCACGGGGGTCCCATGCAGCACGCAGCATGCGATCAGACCGACGGCAAGGCGCGCTCCAGCCCACAGGGGTACGCTCGAAGATGTCATGGGGCCTGTGATAGCGAGCGTGCAGCAAGGGATCACTGCGTATTGCAGATGCTGGCCGCCGCATTGGCCGGGTCCAGCGTGGGCGTGAACATGCTGTAGGAGGCGGGGCTGAGCTCGTCTTGTCCGAGCGGCACGGGACGATTGATCCAGTACTCCAGCACCTTGACATCCGGGTCCTGGTTGTTGCCGAAGATCACGCCACCACCGTGCAACGTGCCTTGCACGAGCGGTTTGCGCAGCAGCATGCTTTGCGCGGAAGCGCCGACGATGGCCGAAGCCTGCGATGAAACGAAAGTCTTGTACATGTCGCTGGTGCGGATCACATCGAGGGTGATCGCGGTATTGCTCAAATCAATCTGTGCCGCGCCCGGTCTGAGCCGAAGTGCGCCGCCCGTGCTGCTGTTGTTGTCGTGGCAGCCTGAGGCCGCGCAACTTCTCGCCAGCAATATCGGCTGGATGCACTTCTGAAAATAGGCGAATGCCAGCGTCTGGCCGGCCGTTGTCGGGGCGTTGTTCACGCTGTCGGGGTTGTCGAAGGGGTTCGAACCGCCGCCGCAGCCCGCAAGGCTGGCGGCGGCGAGGATCGATGCCGCGCCGGCCCGGCCCCGTGCCGCCCAGGTGCGCTTTTCGTGAGCCTGCTTCGTCATGGCACGCATCCGGCGGAACTGATCCAGTTGAATAAGGCCGTGTAGCCCGGGCTGCCCAGCGGCAGCACCGCCGTGGTCTGGGTGGTGGCTCCGGCCGGGTGCGGCAGCGTGGAAGGCCGGCTCAGCAGTGCATTCGCTGCCACATTGCAGGTGTCGGAGATCATCGACAGCGTCGCGTTGTAGTCGCCCTCGGCGCTGCCCGTCAGGACGTAGCGGTTTTGCGCGAACGACACACCGGTGGGTGCGGTGGGGTCGTTGCCGATGGCCTGGTGGCAACCCGCCGCGCAAGTCTGCTGCAGGACCGGAAACACCTGAGTCGTGAAGCTCGCCTGGCTCAGCGTGCTGCCGATCGATCGCACACCACCGCCGGGGGTGTACGGGTCGTTGTAGTACTGCGCGCCAAGATCCATCCACTCCGCCAACAAGCGTTTCTCGGCGGCGTTGAGCAGGGTGGAGTGCCACCTGGGCGATGGCGTGTTGTGATCGCGGTAGTAGTCGCGCACCCGGCCCGGAGCCAGCAGTTCTTCGCCGAACATGAGTTCGGTCAGGCGACTCTTGCGCGCGATGCCGGCCGTGTTCTGGGCGTTCGAACTTGAGTTCACCAGCGCGCCGCGGCGCCGGATGATGGGCACGCCGTCCTCGATGTCGACGAGCGGGGTGCCGTTCTCGTCCAGGTCCGGGTCGCCTTCGACGAGGCGCTGGTAGGAGTTCAACCTGCTGCGGCCGCCGAAGGCGCGGCGCAGGTCGATGGGGCGAAAACCATCGGTCCTGGCGACACCGTCGTGACAAGTCGAGGTGGTGCAGGTGTTGCCGCCCCGTGGCCGCGCCCACAAAGGTTGGATGTGGTCCGGATAGTTGATGACACCGTTCTGCGGCACCAGGGTTTGCAGGTCGTCTGCCGAGTTCGCATTGCCGGTGTAGCGCACGGCGATCGAAGGCCGCGCCGTGACTCCGGCCTGGGCGGTGTTCGCCCAGACGTCGGTGTAGGCCAGGTCGGGCATGAGATTCAAGACGCTGGCGTCGAGCTTGGCGCGCAATGCGGCCATGGTTTCGCCGACCGCATGGTTCCCCGCCAAGGCCTGATTCAGCGCTGGACTGGACATGCCGGTCGCCGCCATCGCCGGGCCGTTCAACGAGCCACCGCGGCGCGGGCTGTGGCAACCGTCGCAAGTGCGGCGCTCGCCGGGGCGGACCTGGATCCAGTTGGTATGGGTCTGGAACGCGCGGCCCTTGGTGTCGAGGATCGCCAGCGCCAAGGGCGTGTCGGCCGGCACCTGGATCTTGAACGAGCCGTCCGGTTCGACTGCGGCATAGCCGAGGATCTGCTGCATCTCGAATTCGGTGTCGCCGATCGCTTCACGCAAACCCATCGAGGCGCTGGGCGGGGCGACGGCGCGCGTCACTCGCACAAAGCGCACCGGCGAGCAACGGTAGGCCGCATCGGCGGGATTCTTGATGCGCGCCAGGTCGGCCACCAAGGGGCGCGTGTCCATGGCGTCGCTCGGTGGCGTGACCGCGATACCCGACGCGCAACCCGGCCGATCGGCAGCGACCAGCATTTGTTCCGCCATGCGGTTCAAACCGTCGGTGTCGTAGATGCTGCGCACCTCGATCGTGGCCATGCCCTGCCCGGCAAGGATGCCGTCGACATCGGTGCGCTCGATCGTCGCCGGCTCGGGGCGCGACGCGATCGCGACCGGATCGGTGTACATGAAGCCCGTCGGGGGAGCCGCGACGATCAGCCAGGTCTGCTTCACCGCGTCGAACATGTAGATGGCGTAGGTCGCGGGGGCGTTGTCTTGAACGGCGTCGGCGGCTTCAGCGGCGGCGAGGCGGTTCTGATCGTTCAGCCGGCCCAGCTCTGCACTGGACAGGGTGTTGCACGCGACGACGACGCCGGCGCGCGTCACCTGACACGGCTGCCACGCCAGCAAGATCCGATTCGTGTTGTCCCACAGTGGGTAGGGGGTTGTGATACGGCCGAGCAGCGACAAGCCGCGGCCCGTGCTCAGCGCCTGCGGCGTGCCTTGCACCTGGCCGCCCTGGGCCGGAACCGTCGTGTTCGCCGGCGTGTTGTGTTCCGAATAATTCGCCGCGTCGATGAACATCAGCGCGCCGCCTTCTTGCGTGCGCGACAACGGCATCAGCGAGCTCGACAGATGGCCTTTGTAGGGGCCGCTCGGGTCCATGTCGCGCGGATGCAGGAAGCTGTTGCCGGGGCTCTGCGCGCCATAGAGCACGAACATGTTGGTGCCGTCGGGCTTGACGGTGAATACGGCGAAACGGTTTCGATCGGCCAGGTGCTCCCAGCGCGAAAACATGATGTTGCCGTCCGGGCGCACCACGGGGTTGCGGTCGTGGCTCTGGTTGAAGGAAATCTGCTCGATGACGTCCGCGCCCGCCGAGTTCTTCGTCAGCGTGTGCAGGTTCAGCACTTCCTCGCGCTCGTATTCGTCAAGCGCTTTGTAGGCTTTGCCGAGGGCCTGGTTCGGACTGGACTTGGCCTGGCGGTTCGACGAAAACACGAAGCCACGACCTTTGGGTAGGTAAGCGGGGTCGACGTCGTCGTCGGTGCTCGTGCTGGTGACGCGACGGAAATTTCCGTCGGTCAGGCCCGTGCCCGTCATGTCGTATTCCCAGATGTTCCAGCGGCCGTTGCAGGCGGGTACGTCAACGTTGTTCGCATCTTTGATCGTCGAGGTATTCGTCGTCGGGCACCTCATCGAGAACACGATCTTCTTGCCGTCGTACGAAACCTCGGGGTCCGACGCATCGCCCGTGCCTTGGGTGAACCTTGCGGTGAGGTTGTGTTCCCTTGCGCTGGCCGAGGAGCGCTCGCGAAGCATCAGATCGCCGCCCGGTGCGAACGGCGTGCCGTCGGTCGGGTTCATGCGCATCGCGTTGGAGCGCTTGACGTAGGCGAGCGATACGTCGCCAGCCACGACGAGCGAGCTATCGCCAGCGCCGCAGCCGGCGAGCGCCAGCGCGGTGGCCAGGGCCGCGAGTGCGCCGCCTCGGGTACGGCGGCGCGAATCAGTGATGGGATGGGGTTGCAGTTTCATCTGAGCCTCCTGATGAATCCGAACGTCAATGGCCAAAGCGGCAAGGCGCGTCATTGCAGGCGCGCCGAAGCGCCGTGCATCAGCCCCGGCGAAAAACGAAGTACGCCTTCGGCGTCGACGACCACGGCATCGACGTCCGGGAGCGAATTGACGATCTCGAAGCCGCGTTTCGCGCCCAAGACAAAGACCGTCTTCGACAGTGCTTCGCTGGTCAGTCCGTCAGGCGCGAGGATCGTCACGCTGCGCACGCCGCTGGGCGATTGCCCGGTGCGCGGGTCGATCAGATGATGGAAGCGCACGCCGCCCTCTTCGAAGTAGCGTTCGTAGTCGCCCGAGGTTGAAATCGACACTTTCTCCAGCGGCAGCACGGCGACGACGCCGTCGCTGCGGCGCGGGTCGCGGATCGCGATCGTCCACGGCCGGCCACGCCGGTCGCCGATGACGCGGCTGTCGCCACCGGCGGCGACGATTGCCCGGGTGATGCCCTGTCGCTCAAGGATGGCGATGCAGTTGTCCACCGCATGGCCTTTGGCGAAACCGCCGAGGTCGATGCGCACTCCTTGCATTGCAAAGCGGATCGTTCTGGCCGCGGGATCGAGGATCAGGTGGCGCCAGCCGATCGCCTCGCGCGCCTGCGCCGCGGCCGCATCGCTCGGCCGCAGGCCTTGGCGGTAATCAAACAGGTGGCCCAAGCTGGCATAGGTGATATCGAACGCGCCCTCGGAGATTCGCGAAAACTCGACAGCGCGCGTCAGCAACCGCATCACTTCCGCGCTGACCGGCACCGCGTGCTGCGCGGCCTCGCGATTGATGCGTGACAGCTCGGAGTGCTCTTTATACGGGCTGAGAAGGCAGTCGATGCGGTGCATTTCTGCCATCACGGCGTCAAGGGCTGCCTCACCCTCGTCGGGCTCCTCGCTCCACAACTCAACGCGGATGGCGGTACCCATGATGGCTTCTTCACGAATGCGCCAGCCGCTCGGCGCGGCAATACCGGTCAGCGTGGGTGCTGAGCCGACGAATCTGCGGCGCATTTCGGAAAGACTGAACTGCATGACTGCTCCAACGTATCCGGACCAAAGTGCCGCGAGAGACGGGACGCAGCCGATTCATGTCGGACGCAATCCCGCAAATCGGGGGGTAGTGAATCTTCGAGCTTGGGGGCCCGGCCAAGGCGTCTACTAGTTCGCACTTGGCGACGGCCTTACACGCCGTCGCAGATCAATCGGTGAGGGCGCGTTGATGCTTTGCGAACAAAGGCATCAAGTGTGAGCAGGTGCACCGAAAGATTGACGCACGCGCCAAAGCACGGCAGCCGCGCAACCCGCCCGGCGTGAGAAGATTCCGCGCCGCTCATTGTTGGAACCCGCACCCATGCTCATCAACTGCGTCGCCTACCAGGATGGCCGCAAGCTGTCCGACATTGCGGTCGATGACATCAGCGACTGGGTCAAGCGCCCCGACTGCTTCGTCTGGGTCGCGCTGCGCGACGCGACCGACGCCGAACTGGCGCAAATGCAGCAGGAGTTCAACCTGCATGAACTCGCGGTGGAAGACGCGCGCCACGGTCACCAGCGGCCGAAGATCGAGGAGTACGGCGACACCGTGTTTGTCGTGATGCGTCTGCTTGAAGCCGAGGGTGGCGAGTTGCACGCTGGCGAAGTGGCGGTGTTCATCGGGCAGAACTTCGTGCTGTCGGTGCGCAACGGCAGCAGCCAGAACTTCCTGGGGGTGCGCGAGCGCTGCGAGCGCGAACCGCACTTGCTGCGCCACGGCGCGGGCTTCGTTTTCTACGCGCTGATGGACGCCGTGGTGGACCGCTACTTTCCGCTGCTCGATGCGATCGAGACCGAACTCGACGACATCGAAGCGCAAATCTTCACACCGCGTGCCGCGCGCCTGAACATCGAACGCCTGTACACGCTGAAGCGCCGCGCGACCGTGCTGCGCCATGCCGTCGCGCCGCTGCTTGAGGTGACGAGCAAATTGCACGGCGGGCGTGTACCCGCGGTGTGCCTGAACACGCAGGAGTATTTTCGCGACGTGCACGACCACCTGATCCGCATCAATGGCTCGATCGACGCGATCCGCGAAACCATCGGCACCGCGATCCAGGTGAACCTGTCGATGGTGACGATCGAAGAGTCGGAAACGACGAAGCGGCTGGCCGCCTGGGCGGCGATCTTCGCCGTGTCCACCGCGCTGGCCGGCGTCTGGGGCATGAACTTCGAACACATGCCGGAGCTGAAGTGGACTTACGGCTACCCGATGGCGCTGGGCATCATCGCCTGCGCGGGTGGCTTGCTGTATTGGCGGTTCCGGCGCGCCGGTTGGCTTTGACGGCGCGGCCCGTTCGGTCTGTTCCGTCTGTCAGCCCGCGTCGCGTATCCGTTTCGCCTGGGCCTTGCCGGCATCGAACTCGGTGCGGCGCCGCAGTAGTTCTGCAGCGCTGAGCCTTTGCACGTTGCAGTAGTCGAGTTTCCAGTCGGGCGAGTCGCTCCAGGACTGGGGCGACTGAATCGTGCCACGCGCCTGCGTGGCCGATTCGAGCAGGCGCAGCGCCAATTTGAGCGTGCCGCGCTGCGACTGCGCATCGTGCGGCTTGCCCGCCGCGTTGCCGAGCGGAAAGTCGCTAAAGAGATACCGCGGCACGCCGATGTGTTCGACGATGTCGCGCGCGCAGCCCAGCACTACGCTGGCGATGCCACTCGCCTCTAACAAGCGCGCTGTCAACGCGACGCTCTGGTGGCACACCGGGCAATTCGCGACGAGCACCGCGGCGTCGGCGCCGTCAGCCTTGCAGCGCGCGACGATCTCGGGGCCGTCGACGTCGAGCGTCGCGCGCTGGCTGCGGTTCGTCGGCACGCCGTGAAAACGTGGCGTGACGGCGCCGATCCGCCCTTGCGTTGCGGCGCTTCGCAAAGCGCGCAATGGGAAATACGAGCCGATGTCAGTGGCATGTGTGTGGACACGGTCGATTGCGACATGCGAGATGCGCAGGTCCGGGTCGCTGGCTGCGTCGCCCGAATAGACGGAATAGAACTTGGCTGCGGCGTTGTACGGCGCACCCGGGCCTTGGTCACCCTTATCGGGCTGGTCAGGGGCCGCCGTCGTGATCAGCGCGACGCGGCACAACGACATGGGCTTGGTCAGCGGCTGGAACGGCACGTCGGCAAAGCTCGGCCACTCGTAAGGCGCGCCGTAGCCCAGCGCCTGGTAGTACTCGCGTATGCGCGTCAGGTAGGGGATCGGCGGCGTTGCGCTCATCGGTACAAACGATAGCACCGGCCTGCGGCGCGGCGGGCTCCGACCATAATGAACGACATCCTCCACCGAGCTGTTGATCAGCACCCATTCACATGAGCACCAAGCCTCGCAAGAAGCCCCAGGACCTGCGCAGCCAACAATGGTTCGGCCGCCAGGATCGCGATGGATTCGCGTATCGCAGCTGGGTCAAGGGCAAGGGCGTTCCGCACGATCAGTTCGACGGC
>JANOLJ010000312.1:0-2885 GCA_031419715.1 Burkholderiales bacterium
CTGGCCCTCAATGATCATCGGGTTGATGCGCGTGCCGCAGTCATCGAGCGCATAGAAGCGCCGCACCTTGGTCTCGCCGGTGAAGCGGTCGATGTCCACGACCGCCACATACGCGCCGAACGGATAGGTGAGGTTCGGCGGGTCGTAGTACTCCACCGCCTCCAGGCCCGGCTCCATGCCGGCCGGCAGGTTGCTCGCCGCATAGGAAGCAAACGCGATCTCCTTCATCGTCTTGCTCTGCGACGGGTTGCCTTTCAC
Organism: Burkholderiales bacterium; assembly: GCA_031419715.1. Lineage (GTDB taxonomy): Bacteria > Pseudomonadota > Gammaproteobacteria > Burkholderiales > Burkholderiaceae_C > JAEMQF01. The sequence continues at coordinate 259 of JANOLJ010000312.1, forward strand.
CTTGTAGCGATCGACTTCCCACTCCAGATCACCCTCGCCCACTTCCAGCAAATGCGCCGCTATTCTGATCGCCTTCGCGCGGATCTTGCGCGCCGCCATCGCGGCGGCTGCGCCAGCCACCGGCGTGGAGCGCGAACCCCAGGTGCCAGCACCATACGGCGCCTTGTCGGTGTCGCCCTCTTCGATCTGGATTTCTTCCGACGGCAGGCCGAGTTCGGTGGCGATGATCTGCGCGTAAGTCGTCGCGTGGCCCTGGCCCTGGCTCATCGTGCCCAGGCGCGCGATCGCGCTGCCGGTGGGATTGACGCGAATGTCGCAACTGTCGAATAGGCCGATGCCCAGGATGTCGCAGACCTTGGTCGGCCCGGCGCCGACGATTTCGGTGAAGGTGCAGATGCCGATGCCCATCAGGGTTGGGCTGTTCGGATCGGCGCGTTTGGCGGCTTGCTCTTTGCGCAGGCCTTCGTAGTCGACCGCCTTCAACACCTTTTCCAGCGCGACCTGGTAGTTGCCGCTGTCCAGTGTCCACCCCAATGACGTCGTGTACGGGAACTTGTCGGCTTTGACGAAATTGCGCCGACGAATCTCGGCTTTGTCGATGTTCAGCTTCTGCGCCAGGATGTCGATCATGCGTTCGATCAGGTACACCGCTTCCGTGACGCGCAGCGAGCAGCGATACGCCACGCCCCCGGGCGCCTTGTTCGTGTACACCGCATCGACGCGGCAATACGCCTTCGGGATGTCGTACGACCCCGTGCAGATGCTGAACAGGCCCGCCGGCAACTTGGTCGCCGACACATGCGAATTGAACGCACCATGGTCGGCCAGCGCCGTGAAACGCAGCGCCTTGATGCGGCCGTCTTTGTCGGCGGCGAGTTCGCCCACACCGTGGTAGTCGCGCGCAAAACCGGTTGTCGAGATATTTTCGATGCGCGACTCGATCCACTTGATCGGCACCCCCGTGACGATGGAGGCGACGATGGCGCACACATAACCCGGGTACACCGGCACCTTGTTGCCAAAGCCCCCGCCGATGTCACCGCCGATGATGCGGATCTTGCTCTCGGGAATGCCGGACAACATCGCCACCACGGTGCGCACCAGATGCGGCGCCTGCGACGTGATGTAGACCGTCAACTGCCCCGTCACCTTGTCGAACGACGCGACGCAGCCGCAGGTTTCCATCGGGCAGGGGTGCACGCGCGGGTTGAGGATTTCCTCCTTCACCGTCACTGCGGCATTGGCAAAGGCGGTGTCCGTCGCCGCCTTGTCGCCCGCATCCCAGGTGAAGATGTGATTCGGATGCGTGCGCTTGCCGTGGCCGACTTCGTCTTTGCCGGCGATATCTTCGCGAATGATGGGCGCGTCTTTCGCCATCGATTGGTGCGGGTCGACGATCGCCTGCAGCTCTTCGTACTCCACTTCCACCGCATCCGCGCCGTCGGCCGCGCTGTAGCGATCACTCGCGATCACGAACGCGACTTCCTGCATCTGGAAGCACACTTTCTTGTCGGCGAGCACCGCCTGCACATCGCTGCCCAGTGTGGGCATCCAGTCGAGCTTGACCGGCTTCAGGTCGTCGGCCGTCAACACGGCGACAACGCCGGGCACGGCGAGCGCCTTCGCCTTGTCGATCGACTTGATGCGTGCATGCGCGTAAGGGCTGCGCACGATCGCGCCGAACAGCATGCCGGGCAACTTGATGTCATCGACATACGTGCCGCGCCCGCGAATGAAACGTGCGTCTTCCTTGCGCAGGCGCGATACGCCCATGCCTTGCAGTTTGGTTTCGCGGTCGAGGGCTTCGGTGGATGCGGCCATGGCGGGTCTCCGTTTGCGTGCTGAGTCTGGTGGCGAGCAGTGATGTGTCGAACAGGTGTCGCGTGGGCGGCGAAACGAATCAGGCGGTCGTCGCCGCCAGCTTCTTCGCCGCGCTCTGCACCGCCTTGACGATGTTCTGGTAACCCGTGCAACGGCACAGGTTGCCCGCCATCCAGTAGCGAATCTCTTCTTCCGTCGGGTTCGGCGTCTCCTTCAACAACCGGTAGGCGCGCGTGATCATCCCCGGCGTGCAGTAGCCGCACTGCAAGCCATGCTCCTGCGTGAAGCCAATCTGCAGCGCGTGCAATACGCCGGCCTGCTCGAAGCCTTCGATGGTGAGCACCTCCGCGTCTTCGCACTGCACCGTGAGCACCGTGCACGACTTGACCGACATGCCGTTCATGTCCACCGTACAGGCGCCGCAGTGCGAGGTTTCGCAGCCGATGTGCGGCCCGGTGTGCTGAAGCTTTTCGCGCAAGGAATGGATGAGCAGTTCGCGCGGCTCGACGAGCACGTCGACCGCTTTGCCGTTGAGCTTGAACGAGACGGCTTGTTTTTTGGCCATGGTGGTGGTGTCTCCTCGGTGTGGGTTCAGGGCGCGGCGCGTCGATGGGTTCAGGCCGCGCGGCGCGTGTTCAGGGCGCGCAGCGCCCCAGCGCCGTGCGCAAGGCGCGCTGCGTCATTTCGCCGGCCATCGCGGTGCGGTATTCGGCGTCGCCGCGCTGGTCGGTCGCGGGGTCGCAGATGCTCATCGCCAGGCGCGCCGCCTCGGCCATCGACGCGTCATTCAGCGTCTTGCCGCGCAG
>JANOLJ010000313.1:0-13959 GCA_031419715.1 Burkholderiales bacterium
ATCGGCTTGGTCGTGAAGAACGGGTCGAAGATTTTCGGCAGCACGTCCTTCGGAATGCCGTTGCCGTTGTCCTGGATTTCGATGCGCACCGTCCGATCGTCGTGCAGCGCCGTGCGCAGCGTGATCACGTTCGGCTCGGCGCGCTCGGGCATCGCGTGCGCGGCGTTGGTGATGATGTTGAGGAACACCTGGTTGATCTGCGACGGCGAGCCCGTGATGTGCGGAACGTCGCCGTACTCCTTGCGAATATCGACCTTGCCCTTCAGCAGGTTGCGCGCCAGCAGCAGCGTATTGTCCAGACCCGCCTGGACCGAGAATTCGGCAATCTTGGCGCGGTCGAGCCGGCTGAAGTTCTTCAGGTTGAGCACGATCTCGGAGATCTGCTCGATGCCGTGGATGCCGTCTTTGAGCAGCGTCGCCATCTCCTGCAGTACGCCTTCCTCGACCAGCAATTTCGCACTCTTCTCGACGTCGAGAAGCTGCGAGCTCAGTGCGGAATTGTCGCGGTTCGGCTCGCGCATCTTCTGGGTGAACTGATAGCAGCCTGCCGTCAGCGATTGCATCGGCGAGAGCTGTTCCTTAAGCACGCTGAAGGTCCCCTTGACATAAGCCAGCGGCGTGTTGATCTCGTGCGCGATGCCGGCCACCATCTGGCCGAGCGCCGACATCTTCTCGGCCTGCACCAGGTGCACCTGCGATTCCTTCAACTCCAGGTTGGTCCTTTGCAGCGCCGAGTTGGTGCGATTCAGCAGCTTGTAGTCCTTGAAGAGCCGCCAGGCCGCGAACGCGAGCAGCAACAACAGGAACACCGAATAGCCGATCAGCGCCTGGCGGTAGGCCTGTTGGCCGGTCAACAGCTTCTCGTGCTCTTGCGAGTGCGCGTCGCTCAGTTCGTCGATCGACTTGGCGGTCGGCAGCGCGGCCAAGTCGGCGAGCAGCTTGGTGCCGCTCTCCTGCTGCTGCAGGACCTTGTTCACGTGCGCGACGAGCGTGACGGCGCGTTCCTGAACCTCGGACGGCACGTCAACCGTCAGCTGCCGAACCGTCTGCGTTCCTGCGTCGACGCGCTCGCGCAGCGGCTGGTCAGGTGCCATCGAATAAGTCATCGTGTTGGCCAGCAGATGGTGCAACGCCTGCTCGATTTGCAGCTTTTGCTCGGGGGCAATCGCGCCGACGCGCGTCGCCTCGACCAGGTCGGTGGCGGCGACCGGCAGGAAGCGCGACGAGTTGCGCAGGATGGCGTTTTGCGACTTGAAACTCTCGATCGCGGCGATCTTGCGGTCCATCGCCCGCTTGTAGGCGTCGAGCAGCGGAAGCAGGCGTTCATTGCTCGCCGCGCGGTCCTCCCAGAACGCGCCGGTCTGGCCGCGCAGCGCGGATTCGAGCGAAGCGACCAGCGGCAGCGGGCTCGCCACCCGGTCGTAGTTGGTTGCCAGGCCGGTTTTCGCGCGCAGCACCTCGACGTTCCATTCGGCGTCGACCTGCTTGAGGTCGCGCAGCGTGCCGATGATTTGATTGTGGGCGTCGAAGTCGACAGTGCGCGTCTTCACGATCAACATGGCGAGCAGCGCGAACAGCGCGAAGGCTCCCAACGCATAGAGGGACCGAGTAGGGTTCAGTTTTTTCAGTTTCATGATGCTTCTCCCTGCGCTCAAGGTTGGCGCGTGGCCACGCGGTCGGCCGGCTGCAAGGACTTGCCCTTGTACTCGCCGGTGAGCGTATGCAAGAACTTGACGATCAGTTCCTTGTCCTGCGCCGACGCCGCGCGTCCGAGCTGGTACTTGAACATCACGTCGACCGCGTCGTTCAGCGTCCTGGCCGATCCGTCGTGGAAGTACGGCGCGGTCAGCGCCACATTGCGCAGACTCGGGACCTTGAACATGTGTTTATCGGCCTCGTTCTTCGTCACGTTGTAGCGGCCCAGGTCGGCTTCGGTCACGTTGCCGCGCTGTTTGAAGTAGTCGCCCATCACGCCGAAGGTCTGGAACATGTTGCCGCCGGCGTTCATGCCCTGGTGGCAGGCGACGCAGCCGTAAGTCTTGAACAACTGGTAGCCGCGTTGTTCGTCGGATGACAGAGCCGTCTTGTCGCCGAGCAGGTATTTGTCGAAGCGCGCGTTGGGCGTTGTCAGGGATCGCTCGAACACGGCGATCGCGTCCTGGATGTTCTTCGCCTGCAAGCCGTCGGGGTAGCTGGTCTTGAACTCGCCCACCAGCGCCGCGTCTTGCGTCAGCTTGCCGAGCACCTCGGCCCAGTTGCTGCCCATCTCCTTCGGGTTGTGCACGGGGCCGGCAGCCTGCTCCTCCAACGTGGCGGCTCGGCCGTCCCAGAACTGGCGAATGTTGCGGCTGCTGTTGAACACCGTCGGCGCGTTGATCGGGCCCTTCACGCCACCGATACCGGTGGACGAAGGCGTGCCGTCGACGCCGCCGCGCGCCAGGTCGTGGCAGCTCGCGCACGACATCGAGTTGTCCTTCGACAGCCGCTTGTCGTGAAACAGCCGGTCGCCCAGAGCGACCTTGCGCGCGTCGAGCTTGGGCTCGGGCAGAACCGGCTTGATCGGCTCGTCGCTCTGCGCCGTCGATACGCCCGGAGTCGCAACCGCGAGCAACGCCGCCAGGGCGAACACCGTTGTGGCGCTTATGCCGCCGCGTCGCCAGGCGTGGCCATGGCGGCTCGAGCGTTCTTCAAGCCTCGCTTCGTCTGCGGCGGTGCAGGTGCGGATGCGGATGCGGATGCGGTGCAGCATGATTTGACTCCCGTGCTTCGAGCGGCTCGGCCGGACATGTTTCGCGTTTGCGCCCCGATACGCCGAATGGAGCCACGAGTCTGGCGCAAGCCACCCGGGAGATGTGCTGCGCAGGGCCGGCTCGCACGGCGCAACGTGAATTCATTCTTCTCGCTCGCGCTGGATTTCAGTGCGGCAACGCATCGAGGTTTGGAAATGCAACCGCGCGCAACAAGGCGTGTCGCAAGCGCTTGGGTTTACATAGGGGCAATTCGATTTGCCGCATTGCACAACGTGCGGGTTCGGCCGCACCGGACCTCGGTGTCAAGTCTCGGGCGGCGCCGTGGGTCGCCGATTGGTGCACCTGGCGCACCAGATGGACCGGCGTGCTTCTATTTCGTGACATATCTCGCGCCGGAATCGCCACCTGCTGGTGGCGGCAAAGGCCCGCCCGGGTCGCCAAGGGTGCCTTGCGCTACCATCCTCAGCTCGAAAAGGGCACCGCCCAGGCTCGCCGGATTCGTGAAACGAAGGGCGCGCATGACCGCGAGGAGCGCGATGGCAGACAGACCACCAGTGCCGGACTGGGACATCACAACGATCCCGTCAACGCTGGAACTGCCGCCACAACCCGAGAAGTCCAGCCCTGCGGGGTTTCGCTGGCCGGCGCCGCCCTACGCGACCTATCCGCAAGCGCAAGATCAGTCCGATCCGCTGGGCTGCGAAATCGTGGGCTTGACGGGGGCACGCAGCACCGGCCGGCTCACGTTCTTTGTCCCGGACCAGAAAGTTGCGTACGTGCAGATTCCCCCGGCGCGCACGACGATGCCGCTGCGCTTCAGCGACTTCCTGATTCTCACGTTGACCACGCCGATCACGCCCGTGGGCTTGCCCGCGGGTGACCCGCACGCCGGCATGTTGGCAGACCGGCGTCCGTCCACATTTCGCCTAGCCATGGCCGGCGGGGGCGAGTTGAAGGGCGAAACGGCGGGGCATCTGGAAGTCAATTTCGGGCTGTTCCTGTTCCCCGTCGCCGACGAAAGAGGCGCCGTGCTGCGTGTCTTTGTCCCGCGTGTGGCGTACTCCAGCATCGCGGTGGGGGCGCGCATCGGCGAGGTGCTGGTCGAGCAAAAGCGCGCAACGCAGCAACAGGTGCAGAGGGCGGTCGACGAACAACAATTGCTTCGCCAGCGCAAAGTCGGCGACATCCTGCTGGTGTGCCAGGTCGTCAACCCGCAGCAATTGCTGGAGGCGATCGACAAACAATCGAAGATGCCGATGGTGAAAATCGGCGAGGCCCTGATGTCGCTGGGGCTGGTGACGAAAGTGGAACTCGACGAAGCGCTCGCGCAGCAGCAGGTCGAGCGCAACATTCCACTGGGCGAGCTGCTGGTGCGCATGGGCGTCGTGACGACGGAAGACCTGCGCGTCGCACTGGCGCGCAAGATGGGTTACCCGCTGGTCAACGTGGACGAGTTTCCGCTCGAAGTGGCGGCGCTGGCGAAGATCAGTTTCGCCATCGCGTCGCGCCTGCAAGTCGTGCCACTGTTGCTGCGCGGCGGGCGCCTGGTGGTCGCGATCGATGACCCGGCGCGGCGCCGCGCGGCGCTGGACGAAGTCGAGTTCGTCTGCGGCTTGAAGGTGCTGCCCGTGCTGGTGCACTCGAAGTCGATCGACGACGTGCTGCTCGCGGCCTACGAAAAAGTCGGCGCCGACACTGGGCGCTATTCGGGCCGGCCGGCGTCGCCCGAGGAGTTTGCCGACAGCGACAGCGAAGACACCGGCAAGCTCGTCGCGACGCTGGAGCGCGAGGGGGCGGCGCGCTCGCGCGGTGACGACGCCGGGCCGGTGGTGGAGCAGTCAAGCAATTCGCTGGTGCGCCTGATCAACAACATGATCATCGAGGCCTACAAGGAAGGCGTGTCCGACATCCACATCGAAAGTTATCCGGGCCAGGAGAAGATACGTCTGCGCTTTCGCAAAGACGGCTTGATGCGCACCTACCTTGAGCTGCCGGCGAGTTACCGCAAGCCGCTGATCGCGCGCATCAAGGTGATGTGCGGCCTGGACATTTCGGAGCAGCGCAAGGGCCAGGACGGCAAGATCAATTTCGCCAAGTATTCACCGCAGCACAAGGTGGAGTTGCGCGTCGCGACGATCCCCACCAACAGCGGGCTGGAAGACGTGGTGATGCGGATCCTGGCCTCGGCCAAGCCGATTCCGATGATCAACCTGGGGCTATCGGAGTACAACCTCAAACAATTGAGCCGCGCCGTCGAGCGCCCGCATGGCCTGGTGCTGTGCGTCGGCCCCACGGGCTCGGGCAAGACGACGACGCTGCACTCGGCGCTGAGCCACATCAATGTGCCGGAGCGCAAGATCTGGACCGTCGAAGACCCGATTGAAATCACCCAGCCGGGGCTGCGCCAGGTGCAGGTCAACATCAAGGCCGACTGGACCTTCGCCAAGGTGCTGCGCTCGTTCCTGCGCGCTGACCCCGATGTGATCATGCTCGGCGAAATCCGCGACGCCGAGACGGCGCAGATGGCGGTCGAGGCTTCCCTCACCGGGCACCTGGTGGTGTCCACGTTGCACACCAACAGCGCACCGGAAACCGTGACCCGGCTCATCGACATGGGTGTGGACCCGTTCAACTTCGCCGACTCGCTGATCGCCGTGCTTGCGCAGCGCCTGGCGCGGCGCCTGTGCAGCGAATGTGTGACGAGCGTGCCGGCGACGCAGGACCAGATCGACGAATTGCTGGCCGAGTACATGCAATCGTTCGGGCCCGACGCGCCGGTGACGCAGGCCAGCGTGCACGCCGACTGGCTGAAGCGCCACGCCAAGGACGGCCGGCTGCAGCACTACCACGCCGTGGGCTGCGCGGCCTGCGACAAGAGCGGCTACCGCGGGCGCCTGGGTTTGCACGAGTTGATGACTGTCACGCGCGACCTGCGTCACCTAGTGCAAACCAACGCGAGCCCGTCGGCGCTCCAGAAGGTGGCGATGCAAAAAGGCATGCGCACGTTGTACCAAGACGGCATCGACAAGGTACTGGCCGGCTTCACCGACTTCGACGAAGTGCGCGCTACCGCCGACGTGTAGCGGCGCGGCCGCGGCCGCGAGGCGGCAGCGCTCGGCAGCAGTTACAGCAACGATTCAGGCACGAAGGGCCGCAGCAGCCACAGCTTGATGCGCTGCCATGGCGAAGAGTCGGGTTCTTCAGTCAGCACGACCAAGCTGTCGTCCTCTTCCATGCTCAGCCACTCGCAGCGGTCGCCGCTGGGCGCCAGGCGCACCCGATAGGCGCTTTGCAGGCGATCGATGTCGATCACTCGCAGCAGCTCGCGCGCCAGCTCGGGGCTCTCGATCACCGCGCCAAGCTCGGTGTTGATCGTCGCGGAGCGCGGGTCGAGGTTCATCGAACCCACGAAGAGCGTCTTGCGGTCGAACACCGCCGTCTTCGCGTGCAACCGCCCGAGCGAGGCGCCGAACAGGTTCATGCGCCGATTGCGCTTGACGCGCGATGAGCTGATCTCGTACAGGTCGATGCCAAGCTCCAACATCGGTTCGCGATACTGGCTGTAGCCCGCATGCACGATGGGCTCGTCGGTGGAGCCCAGCGAGTTCGTCATCAGCGTGATCTTCACGCCCTTGTCGCGCAGCTCCTTGAACAGGTCCATGCCGATCTTGCCCGGCACAAGGTAGGGGCTGGACAGCACCAGTTCCTTGGTGGTTTTGCGCAGCGCCTCGAAGGCGTTGTAGGTGACGCTGGTCTCCAGCAGTTCGCCACCGGCTTTGCCGTCAAAGGGTTTGTCGGGGTGATCCGCGAACACATAAGCGTAGCCCCAGTGCAGGCCGAGGCGCCCCAGGTCGAGTTCTTCCGAGATCGGCCCGTAACCGAGCACGTCATTGCTCGGCAAGGGTTCCGGGGGCGGCGTGTGTTTGGCGCCGGTGCGCTCCTCAAACCAGGCGCGCAATTCGGGGTCGCTCTTGAGGCTGCGCGTCACCGTATGGATCGGGTAGACCGGGTCGCTGTTCCAGTAGCGGTCGAACAGATCCTGCAGCGGCGGCACGACGAAACCGACCGTGAATGCGTCGACGTCGATGAAGTTTTCGCCCGTGCTGCGCAGGAAATATTCATTGGCGACATTGCGCCCGCCGATCACCGCCATGGCGCCGTCGGCGATAAACAGCTTGTTGTGCATGCGGTGGTTGACACGGCCCCATTCGCCGGTCGAGCCGATGAAGCGCCCAATCTGACCGCGTTCGCGCCAACAGCAAAACGGGTTGTAGAGGCGCACTTCCACGTTCTTGTGCGCCGCAAAAGCGAGGAAGTATTCGTCCTGTCCGCCACCGGTATAGAAGTCGTCGATGAGGAGTCGCACGCGCACACCGCGCTCGGCGGCGTCGCGCAGGGCGCGCAGCAACCACCGCCCGGTTTCGTCCATCTCGAAGTGGTAGTACTGCACGTCGAGCGACACCTCGGCGCGGCGCGCCAACTGGAAACGTGTGTCGAGCGAGTAGGTGCCCAACGGCAGCAGCCGGAACCCGGAGTGGTCGGGCTCGGGCCGATAGGCGTTGGCAATGCGCCCGAGTGTGGTCTGTTCAGCCAGCGGGATCGCGGTGCTGGTGATGGGCCCTCGGTCGATGACCGGCAGGCCCGCGCAACCGGCCAGCACCAGTATCGCAGCCACGCCAAGCCAGGTTCGCCAGGCGCGCCAGCGACCTTGGCACCGCGCTATCCCAGCCCTGTGCCGCAATAGGGCCGGATACCATGCGTGAATCATTGCCACCTGCTGAGTCGCGTCGTGCGGGCTCGAACTTACGCTATCTCTGTCTCGTTCCACGCCGGTCTCCCCGATTCCGGTGACGAGTTCATTGTGTCAGGCTTGCGCCATCAGGACGACCGACACCAGGCCTGGCCGGTCAACGACTGATGAAACCCCCGCCTGCTTCCGACGCACCGAGCGCGCGCTCCCGACTCGCCCGCAGGTCAGCACTGTTGACGTGGGTCTGGGCGCCACTCGCCGCGGGCGCGGGTGTGGTATTGCAGCACGAGCAACCGGTCATTCACAGCGTCGTGGTGGCGAACGCAACGCTTGAAGTGCAGTTCGCGCCAGGCTTGAAGTCCTCCGTGCACAACCTCGCCTTGGCCTGGGTCAGGCGCAGCGGTTCGGCGATTGCCGGGTACTTCGGCCGCTTTCCGCTGCCGCACGTCGAGTTGCTGATCGAGCCCGTGCCCGGCCGGGGCGTGCAGGCCGGCGCCAGTTACGCCGAGCCGTCGCCGCTGCTGAAAATTCGCCTTGGGCGCGAGTCAACGGCAGAACACTTCACCGAAGACTGGATACTTGTGCACGAGATGGTGCACTTGGCGATCCCGCAAGTGCCGCCAGCCCAGCAATGGCTGCACGAAGGCATCGCGACCTACGTCGGCGCGCTGGCCCAGGGCCGCGCCGGGTGGCTGCGCGCCAGCGACGTGTGGCATGCATGGATGCGCCAGATGCCGCGTGGCCAACCTCAGAGCGGCGACCTCGGACTGGACCGCACGCCGACTTGGGGCCGCACCTACTGGGGCGGAGCGCTCTTCGCATTGCTTGCCGACGTACAGATGCGCCAGCATGGCAGCACGAGCCGTGGCCTGCAGCAGGCGCTTCAGGGGGTGCTCGACGCCGGTGGCGACTACCGCGTCGCCTGGCCGCTGGGCAAGATCCTGGCCACCGCTGACGCCGCCGTGGGCCAGACCACGCTCATCGATCTGTATGACCGCATGAAGGACCGCGCGGTGTCCACCGACCTGGCCGCGCTGTGGCGAGACCTCGGTGTGACCGACGGCCCGCTGCGCGACGATGCGCCGCTCGCCGCGGTACGCCGCGCCATTCTGTCGTAGCACACGAGGCGTCGCGCGCGCGGCAAGGGCATCGCGCCGAACTATGATGATTCACCGTGCCAACCGAAGCGAGACTCCAACATGCCCGCCGTGCCCTATCGAGCCGATCACGTCGGCAGCCTGCTGCGCCCGAGCACGCTGAGCGCCGCGCGCGCCGCCTACAAGGCCGGTGAGCTGGACGCGAAACGCCTAGCGCAGGCCGAAGACCTGGCGGTGCGCGAGGCGGTACGGCGCCAGGAAGACCTGGGATTGCAAAGCATCACCGACGGCGAGTTCCGGCGCGACTGGTGGCATCTGGACTTCCTGGCACAGCTCGACGGCGTGACGCTCAAGGCCAATCCGGGGCCGAAGTTCAAAATAGAAGGCCAGAGCGAGCAGCCACCCATCCCCACCGTCACCGGCCGGGTCGTGTGCAGCCGGCCCATCATGGCGCAGGATTTCGCGTACCTCAAGTCGGTCACACGCGGCACGGCGAAGATGACGATACCCTCGCCCGCCATGCTGCACCTGCGCGCCGGTCGCGCCGGAATTTCGCAGCAAATCTATCCGGACATGGCGCAATTCTGGAGCGACGTGGGCGCCGCTTACCGCGTCGCGATTGGCCACTTGTATGCCGCCGGCTGCCGCTACCTGCAGCTCGACGATGTGAGTTTTGCGTACCTGTGCGACCCGCGCATTCAGGCGACAAGCCGCACCAACGGCGACGACCCCGACCTGCTGCCGCGCACCTATGCCGAGGCGATCAACGCCGCGCTCCTGGGCAAACCCGCCGATCTGTGCGTGACGATCCACACCTGCCGCGGCAATTTCAAGAGCGCGTGGGTCGCCGAAGGCGGCTACGACCCGGTGGTCGAAGCGATGTTCTCGACGAACGTCGATGGCTACTTCATGGAGTTCGACAGCGAGCGCGCCGGCGGCTTCGAGCCACTCAAGGCGCTGCCGCGCGGCAAGCGTGTCGTGCTCGGATTGGTGACGACGAAACTCGGCGATCTGGAAAGCAAGGACACCTTGAAGCGGCGCATCGCCGAGGCCGCGAAATTCGTTCCCCTTGAAGACCTGTGCCTGTCGCCGCAGTGCGGATTCTCGAGCACGCATCACGGCAATGCCTTGTCGCACGACGATCAATGGCGCAAGCTCGAACGCGTGGTCGAGGTCGCGCGTGAGGTGTGGGGCGCATGAGCGCCGCCCCGGTGTCACCGGCAGAACGCCCGCCTCGCTCTGCCGCCACCGTGGTCGTGGTGCGCGACGGCCCGCAGGGTCTGGAAGTTCTATTGTCGCGGCGCGCCGAGCGCGGCGATCACAACAGCGGTGCCTGGGTATTTCCAGGTGGCATCGTGGATGCGGCGGATCGGCAGGCGCATGCGTGTTGCGTCGGCGTGGACGATGCGCAAGCCAGCTTCAAGCTCGGTGTGCCGCAAGGTGGCCTCGACTACTACATCGCGGCGGTACGCGAATGTTTCGAGGAAGCTGGGCTGTTGTTCGGCGTCGACCCCACCGGAACTCTGATCGACCTGGCTGGCGCGAGCGGCGAGCGCTGGGCGCAGTGGCGTGGCCCGTTGCACCGTGGCGAGCGCACGATCGTGGAGTTGTGCCGAGAGGCCGGAATCACGCTCGCGGTGGACCGGCTGGTGTACCTCAGCCATTGGCTCACGCCTCCCGGCCGGGCAAAACGCTTCGACACGCGCTTTTTCATCGCGGCCGCGCCGGCCTCCCAAGTCGGCGCGCACGACGGCACCGAAACCCTCGAGCAACTCTGGCTGCGCCCGGCCGATGCGCTGGCACGCGGTGACGCCTTGAAGCTGATGACGCCCACACTGAAGACGCTGGAGCTGATCGGGCGTCAGCCGACGGTGCAGGCGTTGCTCGATTGGGCAAACGCACCGCGCGAGGTCGCGCTGGTGATGCCACGCGTGGCCAGCGGTGCATTGGGCACGCGCCCGGTGCTGCCCTCAGAGCCTGCGTGGGCCGAGATCGGCCGGCTCGACCCTGCCGGGCATGGCAACTGTTCTTACGATCTGGTCCCCGGCCGGGCCGTGCGCCTGTCCTCACGCGTGATACGCGTCACCGCCAACAATGGCAGCATGATGACGGGGCCAGGCACGAACACCTACCTCGTCGGTGGCGGCGCGAGCAATGAGTGGGCGGTCATCGACCCCGGCCCGCCGCTGGATGATCATGTGCAAGCCATTCTGGTCGCCGCCCCGGGGCCGATCACGTCCATCTTCGTGACCCACACCCACAAGGACCATTCGCCCGCGGCACTGGCCTTGCAAGCCCGGTGCGGTGCCAGGCTGTTCGGCCAGGTGGCGGCGTTTCCCGAGTGGCAGGATGCGACCTTTGTCCCGGACGTGGCGCTGTCGGGGGGCGAGCGATTCGATCTCACCGCCGACACCACGCTGCGCGCGATTCATACGCCGGGCCATGCGTCAAACCATCTGTGCTATCTGCTCGAACAGGAGCAACTGCTGTTCACCGGCGACCATGTGATGCAGTCATCCACCGTCGTCATCAACCCGCCCGATGGTGACATGCGCGCCTATCTCGCGTCGCTGGATGCATTGTTGAGCGTCGAGCTGGAGTGGCTGGCGCCTGGCCATGGGTTTCTGATGGCGCAGCCGCATCAGGCGATCCGGTCCATCATCGCGCATCGGGGTCGGCGTGAGGCGAAATTGCTGGAAGCCCTGCGAGCGCTCGGGCCCGCATCCGCCGAAACGCTGCTGCTGCGCGTCTACGACGACGTACCGCCGCGCTTGCACACCATGGCGAGCCGCTCGCTGACGGCGCACCTGTTCAAGCTGCGCGACGAGGCGGTGGTTGCCGCCGACAACGGTCGCTGGGGTTTGAAGAGCGCGGAGCCGAGCCCGCGGCGCTAAGCCTGAGGGTCTATGAACAGGCGGGACTTGACATCTAACGGGCGCCTAAGCGCCGACGGTGCGCGGCGCGCCGGCCAGCTCACGCGAACCGTCGGTCGCGCATTCGCGCTGCAAACGCTCCCAGTAGCTGACCGCCCGATCGACCCAGGCAAGATAGTGCGGATCGACGTTTGAATAAAACGGCATGCCGCGCGCCACGAAGTCCTGGATGGCCTGCGCAAGCCGCGCGCCCGGCGGCTTGGCGCTGCGTTCAACCTGACATTGAAGATCGTGCAGCGCCGCGACGCGCTGCATCGGCTCGGTGGCCATCAATCGATCGCGTAAGCGCGCACTGTCCAATCCCATCACTCCAGCCATTCGGGTCTCCAACTCAGTCCATACGATGCGCACAGTTTCGGCATTTCACCGGCCTCGTGCGTGGCAGAAATGTAAGCAACCTCCGGGTCACGTGGTGTTTTGCACGGCGATGCGCATCGATCGAAGTTGACTTCAGTCTGAGCGATTCAACCTACGAAACGTTACGCCTTGCTCGTGCAACAAGGCGTTGCGCACCGCGCCCAATGGGGCGTGATGCAGTCCGCGCCAGCGCCATGCAAGCGACGCGCGGTCACGGCGGGACCGCAAATCGCGCCCTTCGATGCACCTGCCTGCGCTAGCATGAATCGGCACTCGGCACTTGCGCCGTCATGAGCCACGCACGATGCACAGTTGGACTCGCATTTGCTGTTTGATTGCCTGGGCAACGCTCGCCGTCGGCGTGTCAGCCCAACAGCGCCCCCAGGGCCAGGCTGCGCCCAGCCCGCCCCCCGTGGGGGTCCAGCAAACTTGGGCCGGCCCGGCGCTTCCTGGTGAGCTTGCGATCGGATTGGCGGCGCCGCTGCAAACCCTCGACCCGCATGAGCGCAACGCGGCGGGCAACAACAGCGTCATCGACCACATTTTCGACACGCTGATCGCGCGCGATTCACGCGAAGCCTTGCGGCCGGCGCTCGCGGAGTCGTGGCTCGCGCGCGACGCCACGACGTGGGATTTCAAACTGCGGCGCGGCGTGCTGTGGCATGACGGCACGCCGTGCACCGCGGACGACGTGATCGCGTCGCTCAGCCGGGCGGCCGCGCTTCCTGACGGAGCAAGCTCATTCGGCCAATTCACCAGGCGCATTGAGTCGGTCGGCCGCGTCGACAGCCACACCCTGCGCATCAAGACGCGCCACCCCTACCCGTTGCTGGTGCACGATCTGGCCTCGATTCGCATCGTGCAGGCATCGGCCGCCGACGCTGGCGCTTGGCACTTGGGCACGGGGCCGTACAAGCTGAAGCAATTCGTCGCCGGGAAATTCGTGCTCCTGGAACGCAACGACAACTATTGGGGCGCGCGACCGGCATGGCAGTCGCTGAAACTGCGCTTCATTGCCGACGCTGCGCAGCGCATGGCCGCGCTGCTCGCGGGCGAAGTTCAAATGATCGAAGACGTGAGCGACGAGCAGCTGACGCGCCTGTCCAAGGAGCCGAAGGTTCATCTTGTTTCTGCCGTGACGAACCGGCTGATCTACCTGCATGTCGACAGCCAGCGGCGCGAGTCCCCCTTCGTCAAGGCTAAAGACGGCAAACCGCTGCCGAACAACCCGCTGCAAGACGCCACGGTGCGGCGCGCCTTGTCGCTCGCGCTGGACCGCCGCCTGCTTGTCGAGCGCCACCTGGGCGGGCGCGCGATGCCCGCCGGGCAATTGCTGCCGCCGGACCGTGCCGGAACCAGCAAGCAACTCAGCGCGCCCGCGGCGGACCTCGAGACCGCGCGGCGCTTGCTCGCGCAAGCCGGCTACCCGAACGGCTTCGCGCTGACGCTGCACACACCGCAGAACCGCTACGTGCAGGACGTGCCGACGGCGCATGGCATCGCGGCGATGCTGGCACGCGTGGGCGTGCGTGTGCGCGTCGAGGCTCTGCCCTCGAAGTTGTTCTTCTCGCGCCTGGACAAACTCGACTACTCGTTCTATCTGGCGGGCTGGAGCACGCAAACCGGCGAAGCGAGTTCGCCGCTGCGCGCATTGATTGGCACCCACGATCCGCGCACCGGCATGGGCCAGTCGAACCGAGGCCGCTTTTCCGACGCGAGCGTGGACGCGCTGATCCGCAACGCGATGACGACGACCGACGAGACTCAGCGCAATGCATTGCTGGCCCGCGCCACCGACACGGCGATCGGCGAGAAACAGGCGCTGATTCCGCTGCACCATGAAATGTCGACCTGGGCATTGCGCAAAGGCCTGGAGTACGCGGGCCGGTCCGATCAGGCGACCTATGCGTTTGAGGTGCGGGCCGCGCAACCCTGATTCACAGGCCGAGCCCCTTGCTCTATGCTGTGCGCATGACACGCACGCTGCATGCGACATCCTCGGAGGGTAAACCGATCGCTTACCGCGACCACAAACGCGCCTGGTGGTCGCTCTCGGTCGTTTTCCCTCTGCT
>JANOLJ010000314.1:0-29133 GCA_031419715.1 Burkholderiales bacterium
CTGTCGAACCAGGTGCTGGTGCACACCTTCGAAGAAGAATGGGGCCGGGTTCATGAGTGACGCACGCATGACGCACGCATGACGCCCGCATGATGCGCACATGACTACCGAACACCCCGTCGACGCACGGCGCCGCGCCCTGCTGGCCGGCGCCGCCGCGCTGCCCTGGGCCGGCTGCGCGCGCACCGACGCGCCAGGTTACGACGGCGCCTGGATGGGCGCGGCGCACGAGCGCGGGCACCAGCTTCGCGAGGCACCGGAGTCCCAGGGGTCGCGCGAGTCGCGCGAGTTGCGCGCGTCGCGGGCATCGCATGCGGCGAGTGCGGCGAGTACGGCGACTGCGGGCGCGGCCGCGGCAACGCCGGGCGCGCCGAGCGCGGCCAGCGTGCAGCGCCGCGCCGGAGTGATCGTCGTCGGCGCCGGAGTCTCTGGCCTGGCCACCGCGCGCGCCTTGCTGCGCGCCGGCATCGACGACGTGCATGTCTTCGACCTGGAAGACGCCGCGGGCGGCAACAGCCGCGGCCACACGATGGGCGGCATGGCGTGTCCGCTGGGGGCGCACTACCTGCCCGTGCCCGGCGCGCAAGCGCTGGAGGTCGCGGAGTTGCTCGCCGATCTGGGCCTGAGCAAGACACACCAAGGCAAAACCGTGTTCGACGAACGAACCCTCTGCCACAGCCCGCAGGAACGCCTCTTCATTGATGGCCAGTGGGTGGAAGGGCTGCTGCCGCCGATCGAAGCGTTGCCGATCGCGCAGCAGGCCGATGCGCGGCAGCAGTACCTGCGCTTTCACGCCGCGATCGAGGACGCCCGAGACGATCAAGCGTTTTGCGTGCCGACGGCGCGCGCCAAGGCTTCGCCCGCCGCGGCGGCGCGCATCGCCACGCTGGACGCCGTCAGCTTCTCGACCTGGCTCGACACGCAGGGCTACACCGCACCCGCCCTGCGCTGGTACCTCGACTACTGCTGCCGCGACGACTACGGCGCTGGCGCCGGCTTCGTCTCGGCGTGGGCGGGGGTGCACTATTTCGCGAGCCGGCACGGCTTTCATGCGCCGGGCGCCGACGCCCCCGAACCCGCCGAGCGCGACGCCGTGTTGACCTGGCCCGAAGGCAATGCCTGGCTCACGCAGCGCCTGGCCGCGCCGCTGCGCGAACGCCTGCACACGGGGCACATGGCGCTGCGCGTGCGTGAGGGCCGCCATCACGCGAGCGTCGACTTCTGGAACGCGCGCACGCAACAGCTTGAAACCTGGCGCGCCCGCCATGTGGTGCTGGCGGTTCCGCTGTTCATCGCAGCGCGTCTGTTGGAGAACCCACCACCCGCTCTGACGCACGCCGCGGCGCTGATCCCCTACGCCCCGTGGCTGGTGGCGAACCTGCGCTTGCGCGAACCGTTGGCCGACGCGGGCGGCGCCGCGCCGGCCTGGGACAACGTGTTGATGGGCAGCGCAAGCCTGGGCTATGTGGACGCCATGCACCAGAGCACACGGCCCCACCCCGGGCCGACCGTGCTCACCGCGTACTGGGCGCTGGGCGGTGCGTCGGTGCAGGAACTGCGCACGCAGCGGGCACGCCTGCTGGAGGCGCCGTGGTCACTGTGGGCCGGCTCGGTCGTGCGGGAACTGGAGCCTGCGCACCCGGACCTCGGCGCGCGTGTCCAGCGCATCGACCTGATGCGCTACGGCCATGCCATGGCCATCCCGGTGCCCGGTGTTCAGTCAAACAAAGCGCTGCTCGCGCTGGCGCAGATGCGCGGCCGGGTGCGCTTTGCCCACAGCGACCTGGCGGGCTACTCGGTGTTCGAAGAGGCGCTCTTCCATGGTGAACGCGCTGGCCGGGCGATCGTGCAGGACCTGACTTCGCCGAGTCGGCGTTGACGCCACGCGCGTGTGGCTCTCGTAGCTTGATTTCCGTGCGACTGCAGACGCAAGATCGCGCGAAGCTCAGTCCGATGTCTCCGGTGTCGCTGCGGCGCGCGCCTCGCGCCGCACGCGCTTGAGTTCCTGGCGCAGTGCGCGCTCTTCGGGGCTTTGATTGGGTTCGGCCGCGAGCGGCGCCATGTCGGAATCGCGCGCCGCGCGCTCGATGCCGGCACGCTCGCCCAGCAACTGGAGCCGTGCCCGCACATGGTTCGCGAGCGCCTCCACGGCATCCAGGCCAAGCCAGGTATCCGTGCGTGGCAAGGACACGATGCGTTTGTCGTGCAAGCGCAAGAGCACGCGGCAGACCCGGTTGTTCTTGCCGTGCAGCAGCGTGAAGCCGCCTGCGTCTTCTTCCTGGACCGCGACATCGCGGATGTTCTCGATCGCGACCTGATGCACCTTGCGTGACACGCCGCGCTGAAACCACACATCGCTCGCGCTTGCCGAGGCGCGCTCCCAGCGCAGCAGGTCCAACACCACCGCAGCGGGTAGCAGGCCCGCGCCCAACGCGCCCACCCAGTCGGGTGCGACGGTGGCGCCCAAGCCCAGCAGCACGCCAGCCAGCAGCACCAGGGCCACGATCTCCAGCGTTTCGCGGGCGGGCGTGCCGTAGACCTCGCGCTGATAGCGAACCGCTTCCGGCTCATCGCCGGACAACGGCGACGTGATCTCCAGCAGCCACTTCGCGCCGCGGCTGAGAAGGATATGCGCCGCGAACGCAATCACGATCAGCAGCGGCAGTTTGATGAGCAGACTCATGGGTACGCACGGTAACAAGAACTTTGACCAGGGGGAAGGGGTCGCGCAGCGCGCATGTGTGACTAAGATGTGGCAACTCGACGCCACGGTGTCCCGCGAACGCCTGGGTTCGCGGCCCGCCCCATTCATGACGCCCCCACACAGCCACGACCTTTCTCCCTGGCACCACAGCCACCGCTTCGACACCGGCAACCGCGAGGGCGAAGCGCGCACGCGCTGGGTGCTCGCGCTGACGCTGGTGACGATGATCGTCGAAATCAGCGCCGGTTGGTGGACGGGCTCGATGGCCTTGCTGGCCGACGGCTGGCACATGGGAACGCATGCGTTGGCGCTGGGCATCGCCGCGTTGGCCTATGCAGTCGCGCGCGGCCACGGCGACGACTCGCGCTACGCCTTCGGCACCTGGAAGATCGAGGTCCTGGGCGGCTTCGCCAGCGCCATCGTGCTGGTGCTGGTGGCGCTGGCGATCGCCCTTGAGTCCGCCCTGCGCCTGTGGCGCGCCGAGCCGATGTCGGCCCAACCCGCCCTCGTGGTGGCGGTTGTCGGCCTCGTCGTGAACCTGGTCTCGGCTTGGCTGCTGCACGGCGGGGCAGGCGGTCATGCGCATGGCCACGAACATGCGCACGACCATGACCATGACCACGCTCACGCTCACGCTCACGCGCACCCGCACCCGCAGCCGCCTGTCGCGCATACCGGTGCGCCCGACCTGAACCTGCGCGGCGCCTACTTGCATGTGCTCGCCGACGCGCTGACATCGGTGCTCGCCATCGTCGCGCTGGGCGCGGCGCTGTGGCTCGGTTGGTGGTGGCTCGATCCGTTGGTGGGTGTGCTCGGCGCCGTCGTCATCGCGATCTGGGCGAAGAGCCTGTTGCGCGAAACGGCGAAAGTGCTGCTGGACCGCGAGATGGACCACCCACTGGCCCAGCAATTGCGCAGCGCGATCGAGGTCGACGGCGACGCGAAGGTCGCCGATCTGCACCTGTGGCGCGTGGGCCGCGAGCAGTTCGCGGCCATCGTCTGCGTCGTCGCCGATGCGCCGCTCGCACCGGCCGCCTACCGGGAGCGCCTCAGCACGCACCGCCAGCTCGTGCACGTCTCGGTTGAGGTGAATCGCTGCATGCAGGCGGCGCCAGCCGCAGGTTGAGGTTTCGATGCCAGGGCGACGGCAGCGCCCCCGTTCTTCGGCCCACGCTGCTCCACGCCTGCATGCAGCTCGCGCCGAAGGTCAGTACCGCACCGAAAGCGAACACCCCAAATCGTCAGTCTCATGCGACTGAACGCCAATCGGCTACACGCCCGCGGTTCAAGGCCCGCGGTTCAGCTCCTCCAGGCGCTGCGGCGTGCCCACATCGGCCCAAGGCACCCCCAACAGCTCGGCGCCCAAGCGCTGCTGCGCGATTGCCGCGTCGAGATAGGGCCGCAACTTCGCCTTGGCACCCACGGCGACGTCGGTCATGAGTGCGGTCACGAACTCGGGTTTGAACAGGGCCAGGCCGGACCAGGTGAAACTCGCTGCCGCGTCGTCCCCCGCCGCGAAGCGCGCCAGGCCATCGGCGATCGCGAAGTCGCCGTGCGGGTGCTGCGGCGGATTGGGCACCATGAACAACTGCCCGAGCAGCGCGCTGCGTTCGAAGCGCGCGACGTGCGCCGCGTCGAAGGTAAAGCGCGGCGCGTACACGTCCGCCGCGACATACCAAAACGCGCTGCGCGGCGCGTTCTCGGTCAGCAGGGGCAGCGCTTTCTTCATGCCCCCCGCAGTCTCGAGCGCGCCACCATGGTCTCGCCCTTCGAGCGAGTAGACGATGCGCAAGCCGTAGCGCGAGCCGTTGCCGAGCTGATCAACGATGCACTGCTCCAGCCACGCCGTGTTCACCACCGCTTCAACCACGCCCGCACGCGCCAGCGCTTCGAGATGCCATTCGATCAGCGCCTTGCCATGCACTTGCAGCAGCGGCTTCGGCGTGGCATCGGTCAGCGGCCGCATGCGCTCGCCGCGGCCGGCGGCCAGGACGATGGCTTTCATGGGGTGCCAAGCGCGGCCAGCGCCGCCGCTTCACGCTCACTCGACAAGCCGGCCTTGTCGAACGCCTGCTGCTCGGGCGGCAGGCTGCGGTACCAGGCCAAGGTGTCGGCGACTGTCTGTGCGAGCGGCCGCGTGGTCAGGCCGGCGGCGAGCACGCGGCGCGCATCAACTTGCATGAAGGCACGGTAGTCGGGCGTGGGCGGCAGCGCCAGCGGCAGGTCGCTCCACGGCTTTAAGCCCAGCGCTTCCAGGGCAGCCACATCGCGCCACGCGAATCGCACCGACGCGCCTGCCGCGCTGGCACAGGCGCCAAGCACATCGGCCATCGTCATGCGCCCGGGCTCGGTGACGACGTTGAACACGCCGCGCGCGCCCGATTCCAGACCATGCAAGGCGAAGGCCGCGAGATCGCGTGCATCGATGAACTGCACGGGTGCGTCGGGCGTGCCCGGCGCGAGCACGGTGTCGCCCGCCGTGGCGCGGGCCAGGCGCGCCGGCCAGTAGGTGAAGCGCTGCGTGCTGTCGTGCGGGCCGACCACCAGGCCCGGGCGATACACCAGGGCGGCGTCACCCACACTGGCGTGCAGCGCGGCTTCGCACAGCGCCTTCAGCGGGCCGTAGGTGCGGCCATCGACGACACTCGTGTCGGTGTCGGCAATCACGCCGAGCGCGCTGCCTTCGGAATTCGGCGTGGCCGCGGACGCATAGACCGAGACGCTGGAGATGAACAGATAGCAGCCCACGCGGCCGCGCAGCGATTGCGCCATGCGTGTCACTTCGGCGGGCAGGTAGCCACAGGTGTCGATGACGGCGTCCCACGAGCCGCGGGCCAGCGCGGCCAAGTCGCCGTTGCGGTCACCCCGAAGCTGCGCCACGCCGGCTGGCGCGGGCGCGCTCTGGCCGCGATTGAATATCGTCACCGACGCGCCACGCGCCAAGGCGGCGTCGACGATGTGTCGGCCGACGAAGCGCGTGCCGCCGATCACCAGCAGTTTCATGCGCGCACCTCGGCCGCCACGGCGTCGGCGCGCTGCAACTGCTGGCGCGACACTTCCCTTGGGGCAAAGGCGTCGATGAGGCGCTCCAGCGCGATCCGCGCGCCGCGCGTGTCATCCCCCTGAAAGTTGCAGACAAAGACGTCGATCGTCACGGCGCCGAATTCCGGCCAGGTGTGCACCGCCAGGTGCGATTGCGCGAGCAGCACGACGCCAGTAATTCCAGCCATTGCATGCGCCTGGGTCGGCGCACTCGGCTCGAAGCGGTGAAACAGCTCGCCCACGGCGTGCAGGCCGGCCTCTTGCGCCGCGGCCAGGCACAACTGGCGCAATTGCGCGGGCTGCGTCATCAACGGCTGGTCGGGCGCGCAGCCGCGCAGATCGGCGGTGAGGTGCAGGCCGTGCATCGAGGCCATTATCCCGGAGCCCTGCGCGCGCAAGGCCGCGCACCACGCGACCCGTAAAATGCGCCGTTTCGCCGCCGCCCTATCGCCATCGGGCCATTCGTCACCGCCGCCCCGAGAACCGCATGCTTGTCGCCAACGCCTCGACCACCTTGATGGCCAACGCCATCCGCGCCCTCGCGATGGACGCCGTACAACAAGCGAACTCCGGCCACCCCGGCGCGCCGATGGGCATGGCGGACATCGCCGTCGCGGTGTGGGGCCGACAGCTCAAGCACAACCCGGCCAATCCGCACTGGCCGGACCGAGACCGCTTCGTGCTGAGCAACGGCCATGGCTCGATGCTGCTGTATGCGCTGCTGCACCTGACGGGCTATGACCTGCCGATGAGCGAGCTGCGCAATTTTCGGCAGATGCACAGCAAGACGCCGGGGCATCCGGAAGTGGGTGTCACGCCCGGCGTGGAAACGACGACCGGGCCGCTCGGCCAGGGCCTGGCGAATGCGGTGGGGATGGCGCTCAGCGAAAAGCTGCTCGCGGCGGATTTCAACCGCGACTGGCACCGCATCGTCGATCACCAAACCTATGTGTTTCTCGGCGACGGCTGCCTGATGGAAGGCATCAGCCACGAAGCCTGCGCGCTGGCGGGCGCGTGGCGCCTGAACAAGTTGATCGCCGTGTACGACGACAACGGCATCTCGATCGACGGCAAGGTCGAGCCCTGGTTCATCGACGACACGAGGAAGCGCTTCGAGGCCTATGGCTGGAACGTGATCGCGAATGTCGATGGGCATGATGTCGACGCGGTGGACGCGGCGATCAACAACGCCAAGCGTTCCGACCGGCCGACGTTGATCGCCTGCAAGACGATCATCGGCAAGGGCTCGCCGAACCGCGCCGGCACGGCCAAGGCGCATGGCGAAGCGCTGGGGCCCGAGGAAGTGAAACTCACGCGCGAGGCGCTGGCCTGGCCGCACGAGCCGTTCGTGATTCCCGAGGCCGCCTATGCGCTGTGGGACGCGCGCCCGCGCGGTGGCATCGCGGAAGAGGCTTGGCGCGAGCGCTTCGCCAAGTATCAGGCAGCGTTTCCGCTGCTCGCCGCCGAGTACACGCGGCGCATGCGCGGCGACATGCCTGAAGGCTGGGCGCAAGCGGCCGCTGAAGTGGCGCTCGCGGCCCATGCCAAGGCGGAAACGGTGGCGAGCCGCAAGGCAAGCCAGATCGCGCTCGAAGCCTTCACCAAGCTTTTGCCCGAGCTGCTGGGAGGCAGCGCTGACCTGACGGGATCGAACCTGACGAACACCACGTCGACGCCGCCGCTGCGCATGCAGGGCGACGGTGCATTGCAATTGGTCGAAGGCAAGGGCGGGCGCCACATCAACTATGGCGTGCGCGAGTTCGGCATGGCCGCGGTGATGAACGGTGTGACGCTGCACGGTGGCTACATCCCTTATGGCGGCACCTTCCTCACGTTCAGCGACTACAGCCGCAACGCGATCCGCATGGCCGCGCTGATGAAAAAGCGCGTCATCCATGTGTTCACGCACGACAGCATCGGTCTGGGTGAAGACGGGCCGACGCACCAGAGCATCGAGCACGCCGCGTCACTGCGGCTGATACCGGGGCTGGACGTCTGGCGCCCGTGTGACACCGCCGAGACGGCGGTCGCCTGGGCGTGCGCGATCGAGAGCAAGACTCGGCCGAGCGCCTTGCTGCTGTCGCGCCAGAACATCCCTTACGCGCCCAAGCCCGGCCTCGACGCGGCGGCGCCGAAAGCCGGCCTGGAGGCCATCGCCAAGGGCGGGTACGTGCTCGCCGAACCCGGCGAGGTGGGATTGAGCAAGCCGGTGCAGGCGGTGCTCATCGCCACCGGCTCGGAAGTGCCGCTCGCCTTGCATGCGCAGGCGGCGCTTGGCAAAGACGGCATCGCGGTGCGCGTCGTCTCGATGCCCTCCACCAGCGTCTTTGATCGCCAAAGCGCCGCCTACAAAGGCAAGGTGCTGCCACCCGGTGTGCCGCGCATCGCCGTCGAGATGGGTGTCACCGACGGCTGGTGGAAATACGGCTGCGCGGCGGTGGTGGGCATCGACACCTACGGAGAATCCGCGCCGGCACCGGTGCTATTCAAGCATTTTGGGTTCACGGCGGAGAATGTCGCGGACACGGTGCGCGTCGTCGTCGGCGCGGCTCAGGCCTAGTTTTCAACCAGGGGAATCATCATGACCATCACAATCGGCATCAACGGCTTCGGCCGCATCGGGCGCATGGTGTTCCGCGCCGCGGTGCAGAACTTCAAGGACATCGAGGTCGTGGGCATCAACGACCTGCTCGAACCCGACTACCTGGCCTACATGCTGATGCACGACTCGGTGCATGGCCGCTTCAAGGGCGAGGTGAAGGTTGACGGCACGACGCTGATCGTGAACGGCAAGAAGATCCGCCTGACCGCGCTCAAAGACCCGGCGGAGCTGAAGTGGGGCGACGTCGGCGCCGAGATCGTGATCGAAGCGACCGGCCTGTTCCTGACCAAGGAAACCGCCGCGAAGCACATCGCTGCTGGCGCCAAGAAGGTCATCATGTCCGCGCCTAGCAAGGACGACACGCCGATGTTCGTCTACGGCGTGAACGACGAGACCTATGCCGGCCAAGCCGTCATCAGCAACGCGAGTTGCACAACGAACTGCCTGGCGCCGGTAGCGAAAGTGCTGAACGACAACTTCGGCATCAAGCGCGGCCTGATGACGACGGTTCACGCCGCCACCGCGACCCAAAAAACCGTGGACGGCCCGAGCAACAAGGATTGGCGCGGCGGGCGCGGCATTCTGGAGAACATCATTCCTTCCTCCACCGGTGCGGCCAAGGCGGTGGGCGTGGTGATTCCGGAGCTGAACAAGAAGCTCACCGGCATGGCGTTTCGCGTGCCGACCTCGGATGTGTCAGTCGTTGACCTGACCGTCGAGCTGAAGAAAGACACGACCTACGAGGCGATCTGCGCCGCGATGAAGTCTGCGTCGGAGGGGTCCATGAAAGGCGTGCTCGGCTACACCGACCAGAAGGTCGTGTCCACCGACTTCCGCGGCGAGAGCTGCACGTCCGTGTTCGACGCCGAAGCCGGCATGGCGCTGGACGGCAGCTTCGTGAAAGTGATTGCCTGGTACGACAACGAGTGGGGTTACTCCTGCAAGGTGCTGGAGATGGCGCGTGTGATCGCGAAGTGAGGCGCGTGGGCCGACTGATGCCGCCCGGCACTGCTTGCCATTGTTGCAACCGAGTAGGATGCAGTTCAAAGCAGGGAGAGCCAAACGATGCATTTGGACATGCAAAAGGAGCAGTTCAGTAAAGCGTACATACAGGCGGTTGCCGCTTGCGCTGGGTTCGCGTGGAGTACTCCGAGCGTTGACGACGACAGCGTGGACATGGCGCTTCACCAGACCGGTGGTGCTGGAACTATCCGTTCTCCACGCGTCGAGCTACAGGTTAAGTGCAAGGCTGCAATCGCCACGGTTTACGGATCGATCGCACATTCGATCAAGCTCAAGAACTACGATGACCTGAGGGCCGAGGATGTCCTGGTGCCGCGAATCCTTGTCGTGATATTGGTGCCTGAGCAGCTTGTCGACTGGTTGGCACATACCGAGGAGGAATTGGCCATGCGCCGCTGCGGCTACTGGTGCAGCCTGCGCGGCCTTCCTGCGAGCGAGAACGCCACGGGACAAACCGTCGAGTTGCCACGATCACAGACCTTCACCGTCCAGTCTTTGCAGGCCATGATGGGGCGCATAGGGCAAGGGTCGCTGCCATGAAGATCGACATTCGAGACCGTGAAGCGGTCGGTGCGATTCAAGCGGTCGACGCTGCGCTTTATCTTCGCGCAATGGCTTGGGAGCAGAAGGCCACGGTCGCTGGGAAGTCGTCGACCTGGACCACTACGGCGGGCGGCGAGGAATTCGAGGCATTGCTTCCTTTGAATCGTGGGCTCGCCGACTACGTACTGCGCATGGGCGATTTGCTGGGCGTGCTCGCGGCTGCGGAGAAGCGCTCCCAGTGGCTTGTTTACCGTGACTTGTTGACCGTCACGTCCGACGTGATTCGGATTCGAATCGCCGACCCGGAGCTGATGGATGGGACCTTGCCGATCGAAGAGCATGCGCAAATCGCACAAAAGGTTCGAGATCTCATGCTTGCAGCCGCATGCGCCGCGACGGAACATCGAGCGGTATGGCACAAAAGGAAACCTGCGCAAGCCATGGACCATGTGCGCCGAATTCGAATCGGTCAAAGTGAGCGCGGAAGTTATGTGGTGACGGTCATCAGCCGAGTGACGCCCCTGTTGCACAACGCGGCAGAGCAAATGACATTCCTCGAGCAAGAAGCGCCCTATGAACGCAGGGTCACGCAAACACTTGCGGAATCATTGCGCGCTCTGCATCGCGCTGCGGAAGAAGCGGCCCTGACGCAACAGATTGCGTCGTTCGATCGAGCGGTATCCGAAGGTGTGAACGCCAATCTCTGCGATGCCGTGGTTGGGCTTTGGGGCGGCAATGAGACCCAGCGCAGTCTTGGGTTTTCCTTCTCCTGGTCGCCAGCACGACCTACTTCGCCCGAGATGCCCCGCTCGGTAAGTTTTTCGTCAGATCGAATTCCCGTCATTCAAGAGGCCGGGCGCCAGATGCGTGAGCGCGAACCGCTATCCGAATTCGAGTTGCGCGGGCCGGTCGTCAAACTTGAGCGCAGCGAGGGAGCCTCGACAGGTAAGGCAACTGTTGTCGGGCTGTTGGAAGACCGGCAGGCTCGGGTAACTCTGGAACTCGATGACGGGCAATATCACATTGCGGTGAGAGCGCATGATCAAGGCCACAGCGTTCGAACCACAGGAACCTTGGTTCGGGAAGGACGTGGGTTCCTGTTGAAGAACGCCAGCACTCTTTCTATCGACGCTGAATGAGCGGGGTCGCGACGATTCGACCTGCAAGCAAACGTATGCGACGCGTCCCTTGGGCACTGTTTTGTGCAGCGATGACTTGGCTGGCGGCTTGCGCCGCGACGCCCGAGACCGAGTTGCGCGTGCTCGTCAAGCTCGCACAACCGTCCAGCGACGCGGCGGCGATCGCCCGGCTCGTGTCGGGCCGCGCTGGCGTGACCGCGCGTTACTTGGGCTCGAGCAGCCTGGCCTGGCACGCGCTGCTATTGCCCTGCGCCGGGACGAGCGAATGCGACGCGCTGTTGCAGCGCCTGCGCGCGGATCGGGTGGCGATCGAAGCCGTGGAGCGTGACGAACGCAAACGCATCGTTTCGCCTTGAGGCCGCGGGCCGGGTGCGGGCACGGCAGAATCGGCCCATGAAAAACACCCTGTTGCTGCAAGGTGCGCTGTGCGCGCTGCTGCTCGCCCCGGTCACGCCGATGCTGCCGCCGGCCGGCGCGCAGAGTGCACCGGCCACGTCGGCGCCGCTGAATGCGCGGGTCATCGTGAAGTACAAGGCCAGCGCCACCTTGTTGCGCAAACGCGCGCTGTCGGTGCGCGACCAGCATGCCGTGCAGGCACAGACGCTCGGCCAGCGCCACGGCCTGGCGCTGCGTGCCGGCGCGGGTGTGCACGAGCGGGCCCATGTCGTGTTCGCGAGCGGAATGACCTCCGAGCAGCTCGCTGCGACGCTGTCGCAGGACAGCGAGGTCGAATATGCGGTGCCCGACAAGCGCAAGCGCTTGGCTGTCGTGGCCACCGACCCGCGTTACGCCGCAGGCTTGGGGGGGACCGGGCCGGCGACCGGACAGTGGTACCTGCGCCCCAATGGCGCGGGCGTGCTGTCGTCGATCAACGTTGAACCGGCGTGGGACATCACGCTGGGCAGCAGCAACATCGTCGTCGCCGTGCTCGACACCGGCGTGCGTTTCGAGCATCCCGACTTGAAGACGCTGGCCCATGGCAGCAATTTGCTGGCTGGCTACGACATGATCGACGACATCGATGTCGGTAACGACGGCAACCTGCGCGACGGCGAAGCCAGCGACCCCGGGGATTGGCTGGACCAGGCCGACATCGATTCGGGCAAATACGCCCCTGACTGTTCGGCCTTGGACATCGCCGACAGCTCCTGGCACGGCACGCAAACCGCCGGGCTGATCGGCGCCCTGACGAACAACGCCGAAGGCATGGCCAGCGTCGGTCGCACGGTGCGTGTGCTGCCGGTGCGCGTGCTCGGCAAGTGCGGCGGCTTCGACTCCGACATCATCGCCGGAATGCGCTGGGCGGCGGGCTTGGTTGTGCCAGGCGTGCCTGCCAACCCGGTGGCGAACCGCGCCAGCGTCATCAACCTGAGCCTCGGCGGCGGGGGCCCGTGCACGCTCAACTACCAGGAGGCCGTGAATGAAATCACCGCGGCGGGCGTGACCATCGTCGCCTCCGCCGGCAACGGCACGGGCCTCGCCGTCAACTCCCCCGCGAATTGCGCGGGGGTGATCGGCGTTTCCGGTCTGCGCCACATCGGCACCAAGGTTGGCTTTTCCGACATCGGCCCGGAAGTCAGCATCAGCGCGCCGGGCGGCAACTGCGTCGATTTGGGTCTGAACCAACCTTGCCTCTACCCGATTCTGACGACGTCCAACGCCGGGTTCACCTCGCCCGGTTCATCGATCTACACCGACCACTTCAACGCGTCGTTTGGCACCAGCTTCTCGGCGCCGTTGGTCGCGGGCTCGGCGGCGCTGTTGTTGTCGGTCCAGCCGAACCTGACGCCCAGCGAAGTGCGCACGATTCTGCGCTCAACGGCGCGGCCGTTCCCGACCACCGGCGCCGGCGCTGGCGCCGACACCGCGATTTGCCATGCGCCGAACGGAGTTGAGCAACTCGAGTGCTACTGCACCACGAGCACCTGCGGCGCGGGCATGCTCGACGCTGGCGCGGCCGTGCAGCTCGCCAGCGTGATCGTGCTGCCGCGCATCACGATCAGCCCGGCGATTGCCATGGCGGGCCAGGTGCTGAACCTCGGCGGGGCGACATCGCTGGTCGGCAGCGGGCGCAGCGCCAGCTACCAGTGGGCGATCATCAACACAGGCGGCATCGTCACGGCTTTTTCCGCGCCCGCGAATGTGACCAATACCAGCATCACGCCCAGCGGCGTCGGTCAGTTCAGCGTGAGCCTGACCGTCACCGACGACCTCGGCGCGCAAGCCACGACCACGAGCAACATCGTGGTCACGAACGGCGTCACGCCACGCATCGGGTTCACCCCGGCGGGTCCGGTGGCGCGCGACCCGGTGTTCCTGAATGCTACGGCCTCCACCGTGCCGGCTGGACGCAGCATCGCGAATTACCAGTGGAACATCGTCAACAACGGCGGCGTCGTGAGCGGATTTTCCGGGAGCACGGTCGGCTCCACGGCGACCATCGTGCCCAGCGCTGCCGGCCAGTTCAGCGTGAGCTTGACGATCACCGACAGCACCGGCGCACAGGCCACGGCCACGAACACCATCAACGTGGCGGCCCCGCCCCCCACGGGCGGCGGCGGCGGCGGCGGCGGCGCCCTTGGGGCAACGAGGCTCATCCTGCTGATGGTCGCCGTGCTCGCGCTGGCGCGTCGCCGCGCCTGAGGTCGCGCCCGCTGATTCGGCGCACGGCGGCGTCGCGCAATCCGAGCCGCGCGCCCGCAGGGCAGCTTCGTCGCCACCGACACGCCGTTGTAGGTGGTGAAGAAAAGCGCTGCCCCCGACACGGCCTCGCCCAGAGGGGAGCGCAGGATCCACGGCAGCGCATCCGGCGCCCGGCCTTGCACCGCAGTCGATCCCACGAGGGTGCTGACCGTGCCCTTCGCACCGCCGAAGGCGCCGGTCGTGTTGCCCGCCCAGGTGCTGACGGCTCCGACCGGCGTGACTTTCCGAATCAGGTGGTTTCAGGGTTTCGCACAGGGCAAGAACCCCTTGCCAAACACGTCGGCCGGCAAGGCGCCGAGCTGCGCCACCACAGCCGCCGTGGGTTTATCGATGCGCAATACATGGTTGATCGTCGCTGGCGTGGATTCGATGACGCGGGCGTTGCGCACGCCGCGCTTGGTGAGTTGTTCGAGCAGGTTGTTTGCGTTGCCACGCACCTCGAAGCGCCCGAGCGACAAGCCCGGCGCCAGCTCGTTCGGCGCGCGCAGTTCGTCGTACTCGACCTTGAGGCGGCGCAGTTCGTCCTGGCGCTTGGCCAGCGTCTCGGCGTCGTTGAACCTGCCCATGTAGACCATCCACAGCGCGCTGCGCTCGGTCTTCAAGTGGCTCCAACTGGCGCTTGGCAGGTTCATTTGCAGAACCGCCTGCGCTGGCCCGATCTGCGCCGCGTTGAACGGGCCGGCTTCAAGGCAGGCTGGCAGCGGTGCGTCGGCAGCGGCGCCAGTTGGCGTGGCCGCCGCCACGGTGGCGCTCGGCGTGGTCGTGGCCAGCGGCACTGCCGTGGCGGTGGAGCCCGCACCGGGAGCGGGCGCCTTCACTGCGCTGTTAGGCAGGATGCGGATCGATTCTTGCCGCACTTGACGGCTCAGGCGTTCGGGTTCGGCGTCGCCGCGCGCGCGAAAGCCGGTCGCGTCGTCCAGCCATCCCACAGTCCATGCCCAGAACAGGGCGTTGGCCAGCAGCAACAGCAGGACCAGCAGCCTCAGCATGCGGCGTTCGGCGCGGCCGCATCAATGCCTGCACGCGCCGAGGTGTGCGGCGAGGGCTGCAGACGCACGCTGACCTCGCCGGAGACGATGTCGCGCAGCGGCGCCAGCGGCCCGTCGCCGCAGCGCAAGCGCAACGCACCGTTGGCCGCCACACCGTGCGCGACGCCGTGCAGCGCACCGGCGACCACCTCGCGGCCGAGCAGCAGATCCCGCGCTGAATAGCGCTGCTCGAACGCCGCGAAACCGTCGCGCTCGAACGCGTGCAGCGCGCGCAGCAGCGGCGCGGCCACGCGGTGCAACGCCAAGGGCGCGCTCAGTGCCGCATCCAGTTCTTGCAGACAGGCCACCCCGCTGCTCGCGTCGGGCACGGTGATGGGCTCCA
This sequence comes from Burkholderiales bacterium, assembly GCA_031419715.1. Taxonomy (GTDB): domain Bacteria; phylum Pseudomonadota; class Gammaproteobacteria; order Burkholderiales; family Burkholderiaceae_C; genus JAEMQF01. The sequence continues at coordinate 15,128 of JANOLJ010000314.1, forward strand.
CGTTCAGGCCGATGCCGATGACACAGAGGCGCTGTGGCCCGCAGCCTGCGGTTTCGATGAGCACGCCGCCGAGTTTGCGGCCCTGCAACCACAGATCGTTCGGCCACTTCAACATGAGGCGGGGCACGGCGAAATCAGACCCATCAGACCCATCAGACCCATCAGACCCATCAGACCCGTCAGGCCCGCCAGGCGCGTCCAGCGCCTCGGCCAGCGCCACGCCGACGGCGAGCGACAAGCCTGACCAGTCCTCGCGTTGCAACGCCACTGCGAGCGAAAACGTCAGTGACGCACCCGGCACCGCCGTCCAGCTGCGGCCCGATCGGCCACGCCCGGCGGTCTGGCTTTCCGCGACCAGCAGCGTCGGGCCGAGGGGCAGGCCTGATTGGGCTCGGCAACTTTCGAGCAGGCGCGTGTTCGTCGAATCGACGCTGGCCCGTACCTGAACGCACAGGCCCGGCCACTCGCGGCTGAGCTCTTGCTCAAGCGCCTGCGCTCGCCAATCGATCGGGTGAGGCGTGGGCATGGCCGGGTGCGTCAGTGGCTGCGTCACCCGGTGGGCCGGCGCGTCGGTCAGCGCGCGCTCAGGCGCCGCGCGGGGCGAGCATCGTGCCGCGGCAACTCGGCGCGCCGCATCGGCATCCGAACTGCTTCTTCACTTTCTTCGTCTGGCGTTCGTCGAGCACCAGGCCGTAGTCGTAGAACAGCTCTTCACCGGGAAAAATGTCGCGCAGCGCCTTGATGAAAACGCGGCCCTTCTTCTCCTTGGCCTTGCAGTTGGGCTCGCAAGCGTGGTTGATCCAGCGCGCCGAGTTGCCGTCGACCGCCGCGTCGATGACGTGCTTGTCGTCGATGTGGAAGTAAAACGTATGGTTCGGGTCACTTGGGTCGTGCGGATGCCGGCGCAGCGCCTCTTTCCAGGTGATCACTTCGCCCTTGTATTCGATGATGACCTCCTTGCGCTCCAGAGGTGCGACGGCGTAGACGCCCTTGCCGTGCACGCTGGAGCGCCGCACCTGAATGCGCCTGCCTTTGGCGGGAGCCCCTGCGGCCGTTGCGGGCTTGCCCGCGGGAGGCTGTATAGACTTGCCGTTTGCCTTGCGAGGCTGTGCTTGCGTCATGGAGAAATTTTTGGGTACATTGAATTCATGGGTGCGCGCGTGCGTGCGCAAGCGCGCGCGAGGCACGGATTGTATTGAACGATATTGCAGGCTCATTCCCACATGACCAAGACGTTGATCATTGCCGAGAAGCCCTCGGTCGCCCAAGACATCGTGCGCGCGCTCACGCCTGCTTGGGGCAAGTTCGAAAAGCACGCCGAGTACTTTGAGAGCGAGAGCCACATCGTCACCTCGGCGGTGGGGCACTTGCTGGAGATCAAGGCGCCCGAGGCCTTCGAGGTGAAACGCGGCAAGTGGAGCTTTGCCCACCTGCCGGTGATTCCGCCGCACTTCGAGCTGAACCCGATCGACAAGAGCAAGGCGCGCCTGAACGCCATCGTCAAGCTCGTCAAGCGCAAGGACGTGAGCGCGCTCATCAACGCCTGCGACGCGGGGCGCGAGGGCGAGCTGATCTTTCGCCTGATCCAGCAGCACAGCAAGAGCAAACATCCGGTGAAGCGGCTTTGGCTGCAGAGTATGACGCCGGCGGCGATCGTCGATGGTTTTGCGAATCTGCGCGCAGACAAAGAACTGCTCGGCCTGGCCGAAGCGGCGCGCAGCCGCTCCGAGGCGGATTGGCTGGTGGGCATCAACGGCACGCGCGCGATGACGGCGTTCAATTCGCGCGACGGCGGGTTCTTCCTCACCACCGTCGGGAGGGTGCAGACGCCCACGCTGTCGATCATGGTCGAGCGCGAGGAAAAGATCCGCAAGCATGTGGCACGCGCGTACTGGGAAATCAAGGCGACGTTCGCGGCGCAGGCGGGTCAGTACGACGGCAAGTGGTTCGATCCGAAGTGGAAGAAAAACGTCGACGATCCGGAGCAGCGTGCTGACCGGCTGTGGGATGCCAAGAGCGCGCAGGCCATCGCCGATGCGGTGCGCGACCAGCCAGCGAGCGTGAGCGAGGAAGCCAAGCCGAGCACGCAAAGCGCGCCGGGCCTGTACGACCTGACGACATTGCAACGCGAGGCGAATTCGCGCCTGGGCTTTTCGGCGAAGACGACGCTGTCGATCGCGCAGGCGCTGTATGAAAAGCACAAGGTGCTCACCTACCCGCGTACCGACAGCAAGGCCTTGCCGGAAGACTATGTCGACGTCGTGAAGAAGACGATGAAGATGATTTCGACGGAAGACATGCCGGGCCCCCTGCGCGCGCTGGCCGCGCACGCGAAGACGGCGCTGAAGGAGGGCTATGTCAAGCCGAACAAGAAGATCTTCGACAACGCCAAGGTCTCGGACCACTTCGCCATCATCCCGACGCTGCAGGCGCCCAAGAGCCTGAGCGAGATCGAAGCCAAGCTCTACGACATGGTGCTCAAGCGCTTTCTCGCGGTGTTCTTCCCGCCAGCCGAGTTCATGGTGACGACGCGCATTTCCAGCGTCAAGGTCGGGGCGAAGGAACACCAGTTTCAGACGAACGGCAAGGTCATGGTCAAGCCGGGCTGGCTGGCGGTGTACGGCAAGGAAGCACAGGAAGACGACGCCAATCTGGTCGCGGTGGCGCCGGGCGAGAAAGTGCGCACCGAAGACGTGGCGGTGAACGCCCTCAAGACCAAACCCCCGGCGCGCTACACCGAGGCGACGCTGCTGTCGGCGATGGAAGGCGCGGGCAAGCTGATCGACGACGACGAATTGCGCGAGGCGATGCAGGAAAAAGGCCTGGGCACACCGGCCACGCGCGCCGCGATCATCGAAGGTTTGATCTATGAAAAGTACATTCACCGCGAAGGCCGCGAACTCGTTCCCGGCGCGAAGGCGTTCCAGTTGATGACGCTGCTGCGTGGCCTGGGCGTCGAAGACCTGACCAAGCCCGAGCTCACCGGCAACTGGGAAGCACAGCTCGCGCAGATGGAGAAGGGCAAGCTCAAGCGCGAGACCTTCATGGCCGAGATCGCGCAGATGGCCGAGCGCATCGTGCGCAAGGCCAAGGAATACGACCGCGACACGATTCCCGGCGACTACGCCACTCTGGCCACGTCATGCCCGAAATGCGGTGGCGTCGTGAAAGAGAACTACCGGCGCTTCGCCTGCAGCGGCAAGGGCGCTGCCAGTGAGGGCGCCGCCGGTGGCGGCGCGGAGGAGGGCTGCGGCTTTTCGATCAGCAAGATCCCCGGCAGCCGCGCCTTTGAGCTGGATGAAGTGGAGCAATTCATCGCGCACAAGAAGATCGGGCCGCTGGAAGGCTTTCGCTCGAAAGCGGGTTGGCCGTTCACCGCCGAGCTCAAGCTCGCGTTCGACGCGGACATCGACAACTGGAAACTCGAATTCGACTTCGGCGAAGACGCGAAGCGCGACGGCGAGTCAGGCGAGCCGGTGGACTTTTCGGCGCAGACGAGTCTGGGCGCCTGCCCCAAGTGCCAGGGCCATGTGTACGAGCACGGCAGCAACTACCTGTGCGAGAACGCCGTCGGCGCGCAAGTCACCTGCGACTTCAAGAGCGGCAAGATCATCCTGCAGCAGCCTGTGCCGCGCGAACAGATGACGCGCCTTCTCACCGCCGGCAAGACGGAGTTGCTGGAAAACTTCGTCTCGAACAAGACGCGCCGCAAGTTCAAGGCGTACTTGGCGTTCGACAAGAAGGAAGGCAAGGTGATGTTCGAATTCGAGCCCCGCGTGAAGAAGCCGCCCGCGGCGAAGAAGGGTGCGGCCAAGGTGGCCGCCAAGGCTGAGGCGTGAGTCGCGGCAGGGGCGGGCGGCACGAGCCCGGCGCCGCATCGCGCGCGGTATGCGCCTGATCGTCCGAAATAGTGCGAAACGGCGCGAAACAGCGCGAAACAATAGCCATTCGGGCATGGCAGTGGCCGACGCTGACGCGCGCCGAAGCCACAATCCGCACGCGCGTCGCAATCGCCCACGCGCGTCGCCGCGAACCGTGCGGCACGGTGGCACTTGTCAGAGGGGGATGATCGAGATGAACCTGTTGTGGCTTCGAAGTGGTATCGCGGTCCTGCTCACCCTGCTGTGCTCGTTCGCGCAGGCAACGCTGGTGTTCGCCATCAACGAAGGCGTGACCTACCGTGTGCCGGCTGATGAAATACGCGCGCGCTACGCGGCGATTGCCGCCGACCTCAGCAAGCTATTGCGCCAGCCGGTGCACATCGAGCCCGTCGGCCCCTACCCACTGCTGCGCAAAGGCCTGGCCGACAAGGCCTATGACATCGCGATGGTGCACCCGGCGCACTTGTCGATCCAGGCGATCAAGAACTCGGGCTACAAGCTGATCGCCGTCACGAAGGGCTTTCAGCAGTACAGCGCCAATTTCCTCGTCAACGCCGATTCGCCGCTGAAGTCGCTCGCCGACCTGAAGGGCCTCAAACTCGGCGCGCCCGACGAAGACTCGATCACCTCGTGGATGGTGCGCGCGACGCTGCGCGACGCCTTGGGCGACGCGAGCCAGGTGTCCTACGTCTACACGCGCTACCAGGACGCCGTGCCGTTTTTCATCGAGAACAGCCTGACGCCTGCCGGCGCCACCGCCGCGGGCGGCGTGATCAAGGCCTGGGAGGCCAAAGGCGGCAAGGTGCTCGCCAAATCCAAGCCGGTGCCGATCAAGCACATCATCGTCAGCCCAACCCTGCCTGCCGACATGGCCGACAAACTGCGCGACTACCTGCTCGCGCTGGACGCCTCGGAAGAGGGCAAGAAGAAGCTCGAGCCGACCAAGTACACCGGCTTTGTCGCGTACGATGAAGCCGCGATGCTCGCGATCGGCAAGTGGCTCGGCCTGTGATCTGAGCTGAGCTGAGCTGAACCGCGCGGCGCCCTGCCGCGCTGGCGCCGACGGCAACCCCGCCTGCCGCACCTGCGGCGGCCGCACACCGGCGAAGTATCCTTCGCGCCATGTACGCGAAATTCTTCGGTCTGGAGCGCGAGCCTTTTTCAATCGCGCCCGACCCCCGCTACCTGTTCATGAGCGAGCGCCATCGCGAGGCGCTGGCGCACCTGCTTTACGGTCTGAGCGGCGGCGGCGGGTTCGTCGTGCTGACCGGCGAGATCGGCGCGGGCAAGACGACGGTGTGCCGCTGTTTCCTGGAGCAGATTCCAGCGCATTGCAACATCGCCTACATCTTCAACCCCAAGCTCACCGTCACGGAACTGCTCAAGTCGGTGTGCGACGAGTTCCATATCCAGACACCGCCGCGCGAGCCGGGCATGGCGACGGTCAAGGACTATGTCGACCCGCTGAATCAGTTCCTGCTCGAGGCCCACGCCGCGAAGCGCCACAACGTGCTCATCATCGACGAGGCGCAGAGTCTGTCGGCCGACGTTCTGGAGCAGTTGCGCCTGTTGACGAACCTGGAGACGAATGACCGCAAGCTGCTGCAGATCGTGTTGATCGGCCAACCCGAACTGCGCACGATGCTCGCGCGCCCCGAACTCGAACAGCTCGCGCAGCGTGTGATCGCGCGCTGTCACCTCGACGCGCTGTCGCAGGCCGAGACGCGCCGCTACGTCCAGCATCGCCTGTCGGTGGCGGGGCTCGGCGGGGCGGGGCCGTTCGATGCGGCGGCGCTGCTGCGCATTCATCAGCTCTCACGCGGCGTGCCGCGGCGCATCAACATGCTGTGCGATCGCGCGCTGCTCGGCGCCTATGCCGGCGGACGTGCCCAAGTGAATCGCGCCACGCTCGACCAGGCCGCGCGGGAGGTGTTCGCGCCCGCCACACCCGACGGCACCTCGGGCTCGCGGCGCGGCGTCACGATCGCCACGATCGCCTTCACGCTGTTGCTCGGCGGCGCGGCGCTGGCGGCCTTGACGTATGCCCTTACCGGGGCGTTGCCACCCTTCGCGCGCCTTGATTCGAGCCTGGAAAACGCGACGCCGCCCGTGCCGGCGGCGTCTGCGCCCGCCAGTGCCGCCGCGGCAGCAAGTCGCGCGACGCCCACCGATGCGTCGGCGCCCGCCGTCCTCAGCGCGCAGGAACTGCGGGCCGGCTTCAGTAGCCTGCACCGGGTGGAGGCCGACGCCTGGCGCGAGCTCGCGCCCGCCTGGCAACTGACGCTGGCGCCGGGCGACCCCTGCCTTGCCGCCGCCCAGGCGCAGGTGCAGTGCTACCGCAGCAGCGCAAGCACGCTGGCGCTGATCCGGCAAATCGGCAGGCCGGGATTGCTGACGCTGTACGACGCCGAGAGCCGCGCGTACTTCGCGCTGCTCACCGGTCTGGGTGAGGGCCAGGCGACGCTGCGCATCGGCGGCACGGACCAGAGCGTGTCGCTGTCGTCGCTCGCCGGGCTGTGGCGCGGTGAGTTCGCCACGTTCTGGCGCACACCACCGGGCTATGCGAGCCGCGGTGCCGAAGGGGCGTCGCGCGCCCCCGCGCAGTGGCTCGCCACGCAGCTCGACGCCGTGGAGGCCGCCGCGCCGCCCGCGGCGCGCCCCGCCAGCGGCGCCACGCTGCGCTCGCGCGTGCTGGCATTCCAGTTGGCGCAAGGGCTGCGCCCCGACGGCGTGGTCGGCCCGACGACGCTGATGCAGTTGAACCGCGCCGTCGGCATCGCCGAGCCGCGCCTGAACACACCGGGCTAGCCATGTCTTACATCCTCGATGCCCTGCGCCGCGCCGACTCGGAACGCGAGCGCGGCGGTGTGCCCGGCCTGCACACCCAAGACCTGCCGCCGTTGACGGGCGACGAGCCGCCGGCTTCGCGTGTCGCGCCGTGGTTCTGGGGGGCTGCGGGCCTGGGTGCGTTGGTCGTGGGCGCCCTCGTGTGGTGGCTGCTGCAACGCGAAGAACCTCCTGCGGCGCCGGCAACTGCGGCGGCGCCGACCGTGCAGCCCGCGTTGGGCCAGCCGCTGCCGACGTTGGCACCTTCGCCAGGCGTGCCGGCTGGGCAGGGGCCGGCCGCGCAACTCCCCCCCCCCGTGCAGGCGACCGCCCCGCAGGAGCCCGCCCCGCGCCCCGCGCTGGCGGCGCCTGCCCCTGCCCTTGCGCCTGCACCCATCGTGCCGGTGCAACCCCCGGCAACCGCCGCGCTGGACGCGCCACGCGAGGCGGCCATGCAAGCGGCACGACCCGCCTCGGCCTCGCCCGCCGCATTGTCCCGGCCTTCGCCCCCGGCGCGAAGCTCTCCGAACGACGCCGTGGCGACGGCAGCTCCCGTCCAGGCGCTGCATGAATTGCCCGAACAGGTGCGCCGCGCGATACCGACGCTGGTGGTGAACGGCTCGGTGTATTCAAGAAGCCCGGCCGACCGCTTTCTCATCATCAACGGCCAGATCGTGCACGAGTCCGGCAGCGTGGCGCCGGATGTCGTGCTTGAGCAGATCGGGCCGCGCAGCGCCGTGCTCAATGCGCAGGGCCACCGCTTCGAAATCAGCTACTGATGCGCTCCCGCGGCGGCGTGTGCGCTGCCGGGGAAGCGCTGAACCAGCCCACGGCGCACAGTCCGATCACGACACCCGCTGCCGACAGCAACTGCTGCACCGGATCGAGCCGATGCGCATTCCACAGCAACACCGCGGTCGCGACCAAGGTCATGACAAAGAGTGCCGCGGCCAGGCCTGCGGCGCGCGGGGCCAGCGGCGGGTCGTAGCGCTGCAGCGCGCGCAAGTCGAATTCCGGCCGGGGCCAAGCGCGCGCCACGTCGGCAGGGCGCCAGCCGGGGTGCTTCAGGAAGACTTTCGCTTTGTCCACCCAGGCCTGCGCACGCCAGGCGTCGACAAGCAGGTCGCGATAGGTGTGCAGGTTCGCCCACAGTGGATTCCAGCTTCGCAGCGGTGCGCGTGTGCCGTACACGCAGGGCTCGGCCAAGTCTTCTTCGGCGAAGCTGCCGAACAGGCGGTCCCACAAGACCAGGATGCCGCCATAGTTCTTGTCCAGGTAGCGCGAGTTCACCGCGTGGTGCACCCGGTGATTGCTCGGCGAGCAGAACCAGCGGTCGAACCAGCCGAGCTTGCCGATCTGCTGCGTATGCACCCAATACTGGTAGAGCAGGTCGATGAGCGCCACCACGCCGAACACGACAGGCGGCACGCCGAGCACGGCCAGCGGCAGGTAGAACAGCCAGCCGACGAGCCAGTCGCTGCTGGTCTGGCGCAGCGCCGTCGAGAGGTTGTAGTCCTCGCTCTGGTGGTGCACCACATGCGCCGCCCACAGCAGCGCCACGGTGTGGCCAAGGCGGTGCTTCCAGTAGTAGCACAGGTCGTAGAGCAGCAAGGCGCCGAGCCAGGTCCACGCCGAATCGATCGGCCAGGGCCGCCACGCGAAGGCATTGAACACCACGACATAGATGCCGAAGGTGAACACGGCACTGAGCACGCCGATGACCTGGCTCATGATGCCCAGGCCAATGCTGCTGAGCGCATCGTTCAGCCGATAGGTGTTGCGGCCGCGCCGCCAGCCGACCCAGAACTCCAGCGCGATCAGCGCCAGGAACACCGGCGTGGCCAGGACGATGATCTGCGCCGGGGTCATGCGGGGCCAATGCCTCGATCGCTTGCGGTAGTCAGAGCCCGCGGCGCTACGTCATCGCGCCGCGCGCATCGACGCGCCAGAGCGCCTCGAGCTGGCCATGCGCCAGACCACCGCGCACGACGACATAGCGCTCGTGCAGGTTCACCGTCGGGTCGCAATGGCCCGGCACCAGCCACACCGTGTCGCCGAGTTCGGGCAGCGCGTCGCCGCGCGCGCGCAGCACGCCGTGTTCGTCGCTGCATCCCGCGAATTCCAGATCCCGACCCCACACCCGCGGCAGCCCGGAATCGACGGCATAGGCCTTGTGGCCGGCGTCGATGACGGCGTGCGACGGCGCGCGACTCATCACCTGGCACTTCACGAACAGCGCGTGCTCGAAGTGCGGCATGCCGCTCGATGCTTGGTTGTCGGCGTAGTCGCGGTCCATGAAGAGGTAGCTGCCCACTTGCAGCTCGCCGTACACGCCGCTGGCCGCCTCAAGCTCGAAACTGCCGGTTCCCGCGCCGGTGATCAAGGGGCACACCATGCCCACCGCCTCGACGCTCGCCCGAGCGGCGCTGGCGCGTGCCACGGCCTGTGCGATTGCCGCGGCGCGCTCGGCGGGCGTGCGCAAGTGTTGCGCCGTGCCGTGATATGCCTGCAGCCCCGCCAGGCGCAACCCGGCAGCACTGAGCTGCAACGCCAGCGCGCCGGCCTGCTCCGGGGCGATGCCGCAACGGCCCTGGCCGACGTCAACCTCGATGAAGCAGTCGGCCTGGGCGTCGGCCGCGCGCAGCGCTTGCGCCAGGCGCTGCACGCCGAGCTGCGAGTCGACCGCCACGGCGATGCGGATGCGTGTGGCCAGCGCGGCCAGGCGCGCGAGCTTGTGCGGTGCGATCACTTCATTGCTGATGAAGATGTCGTGCACGCCGCCGGCCGCGAGCGCCTCGGCTTCTTCTACCTTCTGCACACACACGCCGACCGCGCCGGCTTCGATTTGCAGCTTGGCGATGACTGCGCTCTTGTGCATCTTGGCGTGCGGGCGCAGGCGCAGATTCTTCTCGCGCGCGAACGCGGCCATGCGCTGCAGATTGCGCTGCATCGCGTCCAGGTCGATCACGAGGGCCGGCGTGTCGATCGCCGCGACGCTGTCGTGGACCTGGGTCACGCCGGGCTCGCCTCGGTGGGGGCGGGCGTGGGGTGGCCCGCGCCGGGCGGCGCCGCGGCTCGGGATTCGCCTGCGTCATCCAGCGTGGCGCCGGCCAGATGCGCCGTGTCGCTCCAGCCCACGAGCGAGAAGCCCCGCGGCGTATACAGCAAGCGGTTGATGGCGGCGTTGCCCAACTCCCACGACCGCTCGGCCTGCAAGCCGATGCGGGTCGCGGCGCGGTACAGGCAGTCGAGCACGCCGCCATGGGTGACGATGGCGATGTGCTGCCCCGGGTGCGCCGCGGCGAGGCGGATCAATGTGCGCAGGCAGCGCGAGTCAAACTCGCGCAGCACTTCGCCGCCGCTCGGGCCGAAGTCGGGCTCGCGCTTGTGCCAGCGCCGCGCCTGGTCGGGCCAGCGCAGCTGCACGTCAGCGTAAGTCAAGCCCTCGAAGACGCCGAAACAGCGCTCACGCAAGCCCACGTCGGTGACGATGCCGCGCGCGCAGCGAGACGCGAACGCCTGCGCCGTGTGCAGCGCGCGTTGCAGGTCGCTGGAGTAAATCGCATCGAAGCGCTCATCGGCCAGCGCCAGCGCCAACTGCTCGGCCTGGCGCCGCCCCACATCGCTCAGGCCGATGTCGAGCTGGCCCTGCATGCGCGTCTCGCGGTTCCATGCGGTCTCGCCGTGGCGGATCGCGACGATGCGCGTGATCTCGAATGTCATGTCATACGCCCCAGACGATGGGCTGGCCGGCGCGCTGCGTGCGTTTCATCATCTCGACGAGCGGCCAGGCGCGCTGGCGCAGGCTGATGCGTTCGCGCGGTGCCGCATCGGGCCCCTGTGCGGCGGCCTCGTCGGCGGCCACAGCGGCCTCGATCGCGGCGATCGCGGCGCCGATGTTCGCAGCCTCGATGATGCCCTGCGCCGCGGGCTCCTTGCCGATGATGCGCAGCACCTGGTCGCCATTGGCGCCGAGCATGATCACATCACCCGCAGCCTTGGATTTGAATTTGTAGAGCATGGGTCGGGCCCCGCTGGAGCCGCGCTCAGACCGGCGGCGTTGAGCCCCGATTGTGCCGCTTGGCCGCGGTCATGCACCGGGCAGTGGCGCGCCTGCGCGCGGCTGCCGCCGGCCTCTGGCCCGGCACCGGCCGAGCCCCTACGAGGCCAACTCCGGCTCGAAGTAGTAGGCGACGCGCTGCCGTGGCGCGAGGTAGTGCAGCGCCGGCACCGGCAATTGCTGCGGCTTGACACTGCGGCGTATGCCCAAGCCAGGGTGCTCGCCGATGTCGATCACCAGCGCTTCTTCGCGCGGCACCTTGGCGTCGTGCACCAGCACGCGCGGCTTGAGCGGGCGCGCCGAGTTCACCGAGACGACGACCGCAAGCCGGTCGTCGGTCAACTGCACTGTCGTGCCCGCCGGGTAGACGCCGATCAACTTGATGAAGGCGCTGAGCAGCGCGGTATCGAAAAGCCGCTTGCTCTGCGTGAACATCTGCGCCAGGGCCTCGTACGGCGTCACGGCGCGCTTGGCGACTTGCGGGTTGCACAGCGTGTCGTAAGCATTGACCAGGGCGACGATGCGCGAGGCATCGTTCATGCGTTCCGACCCCACCTTGGCCGGGAAGCCGCTGGCATCGGCCATTTCATGGTGCTGCGCGATGATCTGCATCACCCCCGCCGACAAACCCATCTGCCGGCCGCGCAACAGGCCGAACGCCACATGTTCTTCGTAGGCCTTGGTCTCGATCGGCGTGAAGTATTCGTCGGGGTGGTGCAGTTGCGGCGCCATGCCGATCTTGCCGATGTCGTGCAGCAGCGCACCGGTACCCAGGTCCTGCAGCTCAAGCGGCGACAGGCCGAATTTGCGGCCGAGCAGCAGCGACAGGATGCTCACGTTCAGGGCATGCGTCGAAGCGTTGTTGCCCGCGGTGTCGCGCAGCAGCCGGATGCACAGATCCTCTTGATTCAGCATGTTCGCCAGCAGCGTGCCCGTCAACGCCTCGAACTCCAGCTTCGCCTGCTCCGGCTCGCTGGCGACGCGGCCGCTGGCCTGCCGGCAGGCCGTTGCGACTTCGCTGAACTGGCGCTCGCATGCGGCGAGCGAGGCGCGTTGCGCGGCCAGGCGCTCGGCGTGGGTTCGGGCGCCGAGCTCGGCCGGGGCGATGTCGTCCCTGGCGACCTGGGCAGCTTCGGCAGCTTCGGCAGCCTCGGCAACGTCAATCAGCGTGGGTGGCAGGCCCGGCGGTTCGGCCGTGGCCTGCGCATCGCTCAGTTCAGGGTCCCAGCGCACCGCCTCGACGCCCAGGCCGCGTATCACGGCAATCTGCTGCGCACTGACGATCTTGAAGTTGTTCAGCGGAAACGGGTGCGACAGCCAGCCGCCCTCCAGGCGCACGAACATGCCGACCCGAAGCGCCTTCACGGCTATGGTTTGATCGGCTCGGGTTTCAGTGGTCATGGGTGCGGGGCTCGTCAATACCCTGCCCATATCGGCCGCAGCCGACGCCACCTTGAGCCAACCACCCGGCGCGACACCGCTTCGGCGCGGCGCGCGCGGCGCAAGTGTGAATTGGTGTGAATTGTTTCAGGGTGGGGTGCGCTCCAGATCGGCGAGCCGGATGCAGCGCGCGGTGTGGCCCGCACCGACGCCGGTCAGCACCGGCAGCGCGTCGCGGCAGGCATCGATGGCCCAGGCGCAGCGCTGCGCGAAGGGGCAGCCTGGGGGCAGGTCGGCGAGTTCGGGCACGCGCCCGGGTATCGTCGCCAGCCGCGCGCCGCGCGTCGCGCCCAGGCGTGGCCGGGCGCCGAACAGGCCGCGGGTATAGGGGTGAGCCAGGCGCCTGAACACATCCGCGGTGGGGCCGCTTTCGACGATGGCGCCGCCATACATCACGAGCAGGCGGTTGCAGCTTCGCGCCATCACGCCCAGGTCGTGACTGATCAACAGCAGAGCCATCTCGCGTTCGGCGACCAGCTCGGCGATGAGGTCGAGGATCTCGCCCTGGATCGTCACATCGAGCGCCGTCGTCGGCTCGTCGGCGACCAGCAGGTCGGGCCCGCAGGCGAGTGCCATCGCCAAGCCGACGCGTTGGCGCTGCCCGCCCGAGAGCTGGTGCGGGTAGGCGTCCAGGCGCTGCGCCGCGTCTGGCAGTTGCACGCGATCCAGCAGGCGCAGCGCTTGCGCGCGCGCGGCGGCGCGGCTCATGCGCTGGTGCACGCGCAACGGTTCCGCCACCTGCGCACCCACCGTGTGCAAGGGGTTGAGCGCCGTCATCGGTTCCTGGAACACCATGGCGATCCGGTTGCCGCGCAGCCGGCTCATCGCCGCGTCGTCCAGGCCCAGCAGTTCCTGGCCGGCAAGCATGACGCTGCCGCGCAGCCGCGCGCTCTGGGGCAGCAGGCCCATCAGGGCGAGCGCCGTCATCGACTTGCCGCAGCCGCTTTCACCGATGAGGCCGAGCGTTTCGCCGCGTTGCAGGCTGAACGACACGCCGCGCAAGGCGTCGGCCGGGCCACGCGCGGTGTCCAGGCCGACACGCAGGTCGCGCACGTCGAGCAAGGGCGTTGGCATCGCTTGGCTCACGGTGCTGGCCTCAGATCAGAGACTGAGAGTTTTTCGAGCGGGCATGATCGAAAGACTCTCAGTCTCAGCGCTGCCGCGCCAGGCGCGGGTCGAGCAGGTCGCGCAAGCCGTCGCCCATCAGGTTCAGGCCGAGCACGCTGAGCGCAATCGCCAGGCCGGGCCAGATCGCCAATTGCGGCGCCTGGAACAGCAGCGTCTGCGCCTCATTGAGCATGCGGCCCCAGCTCGGCGTGGGCGGCTGCGTGCCCAGGCCCAGGTAGCTCAGCGCCGCTTCGGCGAGGATCGCGATCGCGAACTGAATCGTCGCCTGCACGATCAACAGCGACGCAATGTTGGGCAGCACATGCTCGAACGTGATGCGCGTCGCGCCCTTGCCGCAGGCGCGCGCGGCGAGCACGAACTCGCGTGCCCAGATGCTGTTCGCCGCGGCGCGCGTGATGCGTGCGAACACCGGGATGTTGAAGATGCCGATCGCGGCGATCGAGGTGAACAGGCCCGGCCCATAGATCGCCGTGAGCATGATCGCGGTGAGCAGCGCCGGGAACGCAAAGGTGAAGTCGGCCAGGCGCATCACCGCTTCTTCGACCCAGCCGCGGCGTGCCGCGGCGAGCAGGCCCAGGCCGACGCCGAACGCCATGCCGATGCCCACCGCGATGAGCCCGACCGCGATCGAGTTGCGCGCGCCCACGAGCAGCAGCGAGACGACGTCGCGC
>JANOLJ010000315.1:0-7525 GCA_031419715.1 Burkholderiales bacterium
TGCTGGGCTTCATTTCGGTCAACGTGTTCCGGCGCCGCCACTTCCAGCGCATCGACGCCGCCAAGTACATGGGCACGATGTACCCGCAACTGGGTGCGATGCTTGAGGCCTTCCACAGCCGGCCCGTGCTGCTGTTGGGCGCGGCGCTGGTGTGCCATCGCACGCAGACGCCCGAGGAAAAGCGCCGCGCGCTGGGGCACAAAGCCGGCGAAGCCGACTTTATGGGCGACGCCCAACGGCGCAACGCGCTGTTCTTCAGCCACCCATACGTCGCGATGCTGGACACCCTGGTCCAGCACGGCGCCTTCACGCCCGAAGACGTGGTTCGCATGCGCGAGACCACGGTAATCGACGGGCTGCTGATCGACTTCCTGATCGAATGTTTGCGCCTGAACCGCGAGATCCCTGCTGGCCAGTCGGGCGCCGGCACGACCGAGCAGTGGCAGCGCACGCGCCAGTTCTTCGACGCGCTGCCGCTGGACGCGCAAAGGCGCGCGCGCATCGGCAACATCCTGACGCGCCACGAATCGGTGAAGTCCACGCTGACGATCTCGGTGGTGACGCCGAGCTTCAATCAGGCTGCGTTCCTGCCCGACTGTCTGCGCTCGGTGCGAGACCAGAGCCACGCGGCAATCGAGCACCTGGTGTACGACCCCGGCTCCAAGGATGACAGCCGCGCCATTGCGGCAAGCTTCCCGCATGTGACGCTGGTGGCCGAGCCCGACGAAGGGCAATCCGATGCATTGAACAAGGGCTTCGCCCGTGTGCAGGGCGATATCGTCTGTTGGCTCAATTCCGACGATCAGCTGGCCGACCCCGAGGTGTTCCGCCGCGTCGCCGAACGCTTCTCGCAGCCCGATGCGCCGGACATCGTCTACGGTCGCGGCATATACATCGATGAGGTCGGCGCCAAACTTCGCGATGCCTACATCAACAAAGACCCAGCAACCTTGCACTGGCGGTTCGCGCAAGAGGACGGGATCATGCAGCCTGCGCTGTTCATGCGCCGCGAGGTCATCCGGCGCGTGGGGCTGCTGCGCAAGGATCTGCATTTCTCGATGGACTACGAGTACTGGATTCGCTGCGTGAAGGCCGACATCCGCTTCGTCTACATCGACCACGACCTTGCCGTGGCGCGCTACCACATCAGCAACAAAACCTACGGCCAGCGTGGCAACAGCTACGCCGAAGTGTGCCGAATGATGAAGGAGCACTTCGGCTATGTGAGCCACATGTGGCTGCGCCGCTATGCCGAGTTCCTGGCCGACGGTCACGACGGCGTGCTGGCGCACGGCCAGAACGCTGGAATCCGTGACCAAGCGAAGTTTGCCCTTAGCTATCGCAACCTGCTCGACGAACACAACGCGGATGCGAGCACACTCGCGCTGCTACGGTTGCGTCAGCAGGAACCGGGGTTCGGTGACACCCTGCGTGAGATGCAGACGGCGGGTCTCCTTAAGGGCCCCGCAGCTGACACCATCGACGCGACGGCCAGTGCGGTTCTTCCTGGACCGTTCGACCGCACCGCACATGCGCACCTCGATGAGACTGCCTGCGTTGCCCGGCTGTTCAAGACAGGCCTGTGCGGCACGGTCATGATCGACGTCGGTGCCCACCACGGCACGGCGTTGGCTCCATTCCTCGACATGGATTGGCGCGTGTACGCCTTCGAGCCCGATGTGTCCAATCGCGAAAAGCTGACGGACAGGCTCCGGCGGCACAGACTGGGTCACACCGTAAATGTCGATCCACGCGCCGTGACCAAGGAGACGCAGACCTCACTGGCGTTCTTCAAGTCTGACGTAAGCACGGGCATCAGTGGCCTTTCAGCGTTTCACGAAAGCCACCGCGAAGCACAGCGCGTCGACTCGATATCGCTCACCCAGTTCATGGCCCATCACGCGGTGTCTCGGGTCGACTTTCTCAAGATCGACACCGAGGGGCATGATCTGTTCGTACTGCAAGGTTTCCCCTGGGACCGCGTCCGTCCAGCGGTGGTGGAGTGTGAGTTCGAGGATTCAAAGACCGTACCGCTCGGTTATACGTATCATGACTTGGCCCGCTACCTTCTCAAACTCGGATACTTTGTATATGTGAGCGAATGGCATCCGATCGTTCGCTATGGTATTCAGCACGACTGGCGGGGTCTGGCGCGTTACCCAAGCGAGTTGGCCGACGCGACCGGTTGGGGCAACCTCGTAGCCTTCCGCGATGCCGTCGACGAGGTTCAGTTGATTCGGGCGTTCGACCCATCTAGCGCGACGAACGTACCGGCAATCAATACGACCCCGATGCGACCGCGAGCCAATTCAGAAAGCCGCCACTTGCCACGCAGCAGTGGGTTGCCGTCGATTCATGCGGGGCAAAGCTTTTCAGATCAAGGAGGTGGGCAGTGGCGCTTCGAAAAGGTCGGTGAACCGGCGGAGTGGCTCTGGGCCGCAACTTTCCCCACGGCCGCGGCGAGCGAATACGTCGGTGGTCTTTCGATCATGAGCGACGTGCCAATGAGCGTCAGGCTCACGCTGGGCCGACACGGTGAAACAGCCTGGGAAGGTACCAGCACCATCTTGCATCTCGAAGCCGGCAAGGAGCAGCGGGTCCGCCTGCGAACCCGATTCCGAACCGCTCACACCGCGCTGAAGGTTCAAGTCGAGATCCTGGATTGCCCCACCGCCGCTCCTGCCTGCTTGGCGCTGCGCAACGTGTTCGTCGCCGAAACGCTTGCCGGTCTGCAGGCGCGTCTTTCGCCCGAGCAAATCCAACTGGCCCGCGCGAACAGATTGCTTCGCGAAGGCGATTGCGTTTCGTCGCTAGGCATGTATCTGCTCCTCAGGCGACGGAACGGCCTGACGATGTACGACGACAACGCGCGTTTGGCGGCGTCCCGCCTTGGCATGGGTGCGGCAACCTCGTCGGAAGAACTGACCGCCTTACTGGGTTAGCGACAATGCGAGGGCGTCGGGTCGCGCGACTGGCCGAACGAGCAGGTCGACCCAGCCCAAGCCCTGTTTGTTCAAGGAAGTCACGTGGTCAATGAAGACGCGGTGGTCCTGAAAGCGGATCGGCGCACGGAACAAGGCGTCGAGGTTAGGTGTGCCGAAACTGATGCGCTCGGGAAGCTCCACAAACTCGTACCGCAGTTGTAAATGGTCCAGAACGCTCTCCGGCTCGATGCCTTGCGACCTCAGCCAGTCCGGCGCGAACTCCATCTTCAGCATCCCGTCGTGGGTGCAGTTCAGCGTCGCCTCCAGTCCGCGCAGCACGTGCAACTCGAAGCCTTACCACCGCATTCACGATGACGGCACCCCATCGACGCCGTTGGCGAGAAAGTTCTGCCGCATCAGCTGCACGAGCCGAGGGTCGGCCTCGATCGCCACAATTTTCAGGTGTTTTGCCGCCTGACTGGCGACGATGGACACGAAACCAACATTCGCCCCCACGTCAACAAAGTGGGTGAAACCTTCGTCGCGAATGAATCCGTAGAGCAAAGACACGCGTTCCTCGAAGGTCTTGCGTTGCTGATACCACTGAACATCGTGCTTGTCGGCCAATACCTGGAGATTGATGCCACCGATGTCCAGTCGTTTGCTTGGGGTGTCTGGCGCAACGATGTGCCACGGCACCATGCTCACCTCCGGGGCTTCGGCGCCATACCAGGTGGGCCGGCGCCCAACGCCGCAGAGCGCGTCGTAGAACGGTTCGGTCTGGGTCAGCACTTCCAATTCCGCAGTGCTCAGAGGAGCCTTGATGCACCACTCGGAGGGGAACGGAATGTCGCCCCTGAGGAAGTAGAGATTCCAGGGTCCGTGCACATGGATGAGGCGGTATGCCTTGCCTGCCACCAGCGCGCACAGCGCCGAGAACGAGGCGCCGTAGTTTTTGCCTGGCAGGTAAGCCCAGTTCTCGTCGTTGTGAATGGTGGCCTCCACGCCCAGCGGCACATGCGCGTTGAACTCGATGACAACCAACGAAGGCGCGTACTCGGCGGACAACGCACGCCAGACCCAGTAGTCGATTCCGTCGATATCGATGACGAGGCAGTCGAGGTCGTGCGGAACCGCATAGCGAGCGAAGAGCGCATTGATATTGGAAGGCGACACGGACTCGCGAGCCAGCGTGATCTGCGGTGCGCCGGTGGCAACCGCAGGCCTCGCCGCAGTGTCGGCCTCGCGGTCCATGTAAAGGGCTCCCCATCCCCGCTGAGCTATCAGTTGCCCAACCGTGCCGGAGCCAATCGTGCGCTGACCAAATTCCACAGCAAACTTACCGCGGTCTCCCACCTGGCCGAATATCTTGCCGAGCACTCCGGCCTCGCCGCCCCACTGACCAACTTGCGCAAGGCCAAGCAGTGGGGAGATTGCGGCTGCCTTCGCCTTCCAGTCCATATGCTGTCCTTTGCTTTTGCCGAATATGCGGCCGAGTCAATCACGGCACGCCGCGCGGTACGATTCTGGACCCACTCGTCCAGTGGCGGCCAATAGTTTGGCGCCCTCATTGAAGTTGAACAAGCCCATGACCAAAACAGCACTCATCACCGGCATCACCGGCCAAGACGGTTCCTACCTCGCCGAGTTCCTACTCGACAAGGGCTACGTGGTGCATGGCATCAAACGCCGCGCCTCGCTGTTCAACACCCAGCGCGTGGATCACATTTATGAAGACCCGCACCTGGACAACCAGCGCTTCGTGCTGCACTACGGCGATCTCGCCGACAGCTCCAACCTCACGCGCATCCTGGCGCAGGTGCAGCCCGACGAGGTGTACAACCTCGGCGCGCAAAGCCATGTGGCGGTGAGCTTCGAGGCGCCGGAGTACACCGCTGATGTGGATGCGCTGGGCACGCTGCGCCTGTTGGAGGCGATCCGCTTCCTCGGCATGGAGAAGAAGACGCGCTTCTACCAAGCTTCCACCAGTGAGCTTTACGGCCTGGTGCAGGAAACGCCGCAGAAGGAGACGACGCCGTTCCACCCGCGCAGCCCTTACGGCGTGGCCAAGCTGTACGCGTACTGGATCACGGTGAACTACCGTGAGGCCTATGGCATGTATGCCTGCAACGGCATCCTGTTCAACCACGAGTCGCCACGCCGCGGTGAGACCTTTGTGACGCGCAAGATCACGCGTGGCTTGGCCAACATTGCGCAGGGCCTGGAGAAGTGCCTGTACATGGGCAACATCGACGCGCTGCGCGACTGGGGCCACGCCAAGGACTTCGTTCGCATGCAGTGGATGATGTTGCAGCAAGACGCGCCGGACGACTTCGTCATCGCTACCGGCAAGCAGTACTCGGTGCGCGAGTTCATCACCTGGTCTGCCGGCGAACTCGGCGTGACGCTGCGTTTCGAGGGCAAGGGCGTCGAGGAAAAGGCATATGTCGCGAAGATCGTCGGCAAGAAGGCACCGGCGCTGAAGGTTGGCGATTGCATCGTCGCGGTCGATTCGCGCTACTTTCGTCCTGCCGAAGTCGAAACCCTGCTCGGCGACCCGAGCAAGGCGCGTCAGAAGCTGGGTTGGGTGCCCGAGATCACCGCGCAGGAAATGTGCGCCGAGATGGTGTCCAATGATCTCGTGGTGGCGCAGCGCCATGCGTTGTTGAAGGCGCATGGGCATGATGTGCCCGTGTCGCGCGAGGCGGGTGCTGCATGAAATTTCTACACCGCCATCAGCGCCTCATTCTGGCCATGGCGCCGTTCAACAGAAGCCCTGCTTAGACAGCGGACAACGCAATAGCACGCGCGGGAAATGCTTGCAGCAGCTTCTTCTCCACCGTCACCAGCTTGGTATTGAGCTTGTTTGCGAGCGCGATGAACTCACAGTCGTAGGCCGAGCAGTCGCTGTCGCGCACTAACTGCAGAACCGCCTCTGAATCTACTTCAAACTCCGAGCCGCAGAGCAAACCCTCCGCCTCATTCTGTAGCATGCAAGCTTGTTCCAACGTGAGTGTATTTCGCCGCATGTACCCCGCAAGAATGTTGCGGAACTCGCTGCGCCATAGAGTGGGCGCCGCCCAATCCGGCTCTCGCTCAAGCAAAGCTTCAGCATCGTCGGTATGGTCGCCTGGCAAGTACAAGTAGGTCAAGATGTTCGAATCGACCACGATCATGCTCGGCCCTCTCGCTTCAATTTGTCGATGTCGCTCGCTCGAAACTTGCTGTGTTGCAATGAACCGCGCAACTCACGCGCACGAGCCAAGCGATCTGCCGGCGCAATCTTGGCGGGCAACAATACGGCCTCAAGACAAACAATCGCTTCGCTGTTCATGCTGCGACGGTGCGCTTCAGCTGAAAGTTTCAGCCGGTCGTATACCTCGTCCGGAATGTTCTTTAGCGTCAGCGTTGTAGGCATGGGTCACCAATTCGGCATCACAGTGGAACCACTATGGTGACTCCTCAGTATCTCGTCAACCCTTCCACGAGCATGTCTAAATTCAAGGATACGACGCTGTTTGTCGCCGGCCACCGCGGCATGGTGGGTTCGGCCGTGCTGCGCCGCCTGCAAGCGCTGGGCTATCGCCGCATCGTCACGGCCACGCATGCCGAGCTCGACCTCACCTCGCAGACTGCGGTGCGGGCGTTCTTCGCCGCACAGCACATTGACGCGGTGGTACTGGCCGCGGCCAAGGTAGGCGGCATCCACGCCAACAATGCCTACCCCGCCGAGTTCATCTACGAGAACCTGATGATCGAGGCGAACGTGATTCACGCCGCGCACACCTCGGGCGTGCAACGTTTGCTTTCGCTGGGCTCATCTTGCATCTACCCGCGCCTGGCCGAGCAACCGATGCGCGAGGAGGCGTTGCTCACGGGCACGCTGGAGGCGACCAATGAGCCTTACGCGATCGCCAAGATCGCCGGCATCAAACTGTGCGAGAGCTACAACCGGCAATACGGACGCGATTACCGCAGTGTCATGCCTACCAATCTGTATGGCCCGGGTGACAACTACCACCCCGAAAACTCACACGTCATCCCGGCGCTGCTGCGGCGCTTTCATGAGGCGGCGCGAGGCAGCGCCCCGGAAGTCGTGATCTGGGGCAGCGGCACACCGATGCGCGAGTTCCTGCATGTGGACGACATGGCCGCTGCGAGCGTGCATGTGATGGAACTCGCCGACGAGGTGTACCGGGAGCACACGCAGCCGATGCTCTCGCACATCAATGTCGGCACGGGCGTGGACTGCACGATTCGGGAACTCGCCCAGACGATCGCCAAGGTCACCGGCTTCACCGGCCGCCTGGTGTTCGATGCCAGCAAGCCCGACGGCACACCGCGCAAGTTGATGGACGTGTCGCGGCTGCGCGCATTGGGCTGGCAGGCGAGCATCGGGCTTGAAGACGGTCTGCGCGATGCCTACCGCTGGTTCGTTCAGCACGAGGCGACCGCGCGCCACTGACGGCTATTCACTGCTCGCGCCTCTCGAAACGCACAGGCACTTTCCGGTCGTGGCGTTATATCCGCACAGGTATAGTCCATGGCTGAAAAGCGGCGACCTTTGTTTTGGGAGGGTTCTTCGAAAAAGGACTTCAAGG
>JANOLJ010000316.1:0-36010 GCA_031419715.1 Burkholderiales bacterium
TCGGCGAAGTTGATGCCGTCGTGGCAAGCGCCGCAGGCCGCGCGGCTCGGCAGGTTCTTGTAGTTGTCGGCCGTGGAGGCGACTTTGCTGTCGTGGCAGGTCGTGCACATGCGCTGCCCGCCGCCGAGCTTGGAGAAGCCCTTGTTGTTGAAGACCGCGTTGGCGTAGTTGTAGTTGTCCTTCACCAGCCAGTTGCCCTGGTGCATCTTGTGGATCAGGGTGTTGAAGTTGCCCGAGACCTCACCATCGGCCACTGCCGTTTGTGGCGAGTACGAATAGCTCGTGATTCCGGTGAGCGCATTGACCGTCTTCGTCTCCGTCAGTGCCGGGAATTTACCCGCGACGGAGGTGACCTTCGCCTGCCCGTAAGCGCGTTGTTCGGTGTGGCAGACCACGCAATAGCGGGTTTCGACGCGCGCCGCCCCGCCATGCACGGCGAGTTTGCCGTGGCAAACGTTGCAACTCGCGATGTTCACGTCTTCGCGTGTCAGCTCGGCGGGTGGAATGGGTGTGCCCGCTTGGCCCGTCGGCCCGGGCTTGAAGTCGTAGGTGACGTTGATCGCGTTCACCAGATTCACAGCCGGCGTCGTCTGCACCGCGTTCGGCACATTCGTTCCCGTACCGGGCGCGGCGCCGCTGATCTGGATCGTCAAGCGGTGCGGCAGCGCCGGCTCGTAGGTCAGATCGCCGAGATCCGCCCTGTCACTGCCGGCGGGCGGCGTGATGCCATCGACCTGCGCCTTCATGCCGGGCACGTCGCGATAGAAGGTGTAGCGGTAGGTCCCCGGCCTGTCGGCCACCGCCGTGAGCGTGCCGATGTTGTCTGTCGTCGGGCGCGACAACGTCACGGCGCCGGTGGTGCTCGACACGCTGGTGACGACATAGCTGACCCAGGTGCTCGGCTTGTTGTCGGTGCGAGGCAGCAACTTGGCGATGGAGAACGAAAGATTCGGATAGCTCGCGATCGTCGCGGTGGCACTCTTGGAGGTGAGTTTCTCGAATCCGACGACCGGATTGCCCAGCGCATCGGCCACGGTGAACTCCACCACCGGCGGGCTGGAAATCGTGACGCTCACGACTTCCGACTTGAACGTGGCACCCGCCCACTGCTCGGGCGTCAGCGCGGCCAGGTTCACGTTGCCCGACCCAGACGCACCGGGCGGGCCGGCGGGCCCGGCGGCGCCGTCACTGCCGCCGCAACCGGCCAGCGTGAGAAGACCCGCGGCCAGCACGGCCGCCAAGCTTGAGCGAATCAACGTGGACATCATGCTTATCTCCATCACGGTTCGGATGACCGAATTGCGGAACTGATTTCCCATTCCCCATTCACCAACCCACTACTTCTTGACGCTGACCTTCATCTCTTGTGGGCCCGGCCCTTCGGGCTCCTTGTGCGCGATGCCGAAATGGCAGTCGATGCAAGTCAACCCTTCTGCCTTGCCCTTGGCATGTCGCGCCTTCGCCTTTTCCGACTGCTTGTCGGTATCCATCTTGTCGGCGATGTGGCAATTGCGGCACTCGTGCGAATCGGTTTCCTTCATGCGCTTCCACACCTTCTGCGCCATCGCCGGGCGGTGTGCTTCGAACTTCTCCGGGGTGTCGATGACGCCGGTGAGGTGGCCCCAGACCTCGAAAGTGGCGGCGATCTTTCGCGCGATCAGCGGCCCCGGTTCGCGCGGCACATGGCAGTCGGTGCAGATGGCGCGCACTCCCGTGCGATTGCGGTCGTGGATCGTGTCTTTGTATTCAGCGTAGACGGTGGAACTCATCTCATGGCAGCCGATGCAGAACTTCTCGGTGCTCGTCCACGCCAGGCCGGCGGCGCCGCCGATCACGAGCAACACGGCGGCGAACAGCCCGACCGCGCCCAAGCCCAGCACCAGCTTCCAGTTGCGCCGCAGCTTGGCTAAGGTCTCACTCTTGTTGCTCATTCGAACCTCGACAGGCGGAAAGCGAAGACGGAGGCGACTCCTTCAGTGGCATGGCCGAGCGGCCCGCGTCAGCGCGACAAGATCCAGCGCGCAAGGTTGCGCACCTCGGCTTCGTCCTTGCTCTTCACGGCCTTGTGTTCTTCTTCCTTGCCGTCGACCTTGACCTTGGGGCTCGTCGTCAGGTGCTTGTAGACCTCGTCCTCCGCGCCGGCCTTGCCCTTGAGCCTGGTGGCGGTTTCCTTGTATGGCGGGCCTTCCTTCTTCTTGTCCACCGCGTGGCACTTGCCGCAGTCGTTCTTCTTCATCAGCGCCTGCGCCGCGTCGGCATCGACGGCTTGGGAAAAGGAATCGTGAGCGCAGAGGAACAGTGCGGCGGCGACGAGCCACGCCAACGGCAAGGAGTTGAGTTTCATTCGGGTCGTCTTCGTCAAGGTTTGTGGGTCTTCGAGACACGCCGGATCGCGCCATCTCGCATCGCCATGTTGATTGATTCGCCTTGGCGGCCTTTGATGCAGATCAACGCCTTGAGCACGGCGATCCGGCGCGCGCGAATCATTGACAAATCTCAATGACGTGGTCGGCTGGCGCCAACGCGCGGCTCGCGGGCCATGCGCACACCGGCGCACGCCGTTGACACCGCCGTCTTCGCGGACATGCACGCCGGATCGGAAACCCGGCCCGCTCCTGCGTCGCGCATCGCGCTTGATGCGCGTCAATCAGGCAATCGCTCGCTGACCCTAAGCTCGGCCTGCCAGCGCCACTCAGGAGTTTCACGATGAATCCGATCCGATCCATACTCATGCATCTGGACGACTCGCCCGCCTGCGCCGCGCGGCTGCGCGCCGCAAACGCGATTGGCGAGGCCCTGGACGCAAACGTCACGGCGCTGTATGCCGTGCTGCCCGCATTCATGCAGTACGCGATGGCGTATTCCGCCGGTGCGGAAATGGCGCCGATGATGCAGACTTTCGAGCAAGAGCGGCACGCCCGCACGCGCGCGCTGTTCGATGCCACGGTGGGCAGTGGCACGGCGAAACACCTGAAGCGCATCGAGTGGACCGAGGGCGTGGGTGAGCCGGCAGCGAGCTTCGCCGCCCAGGCACTGGTGGCCGACCTGCTGGTGCTCGGCCAGCATGTTGAACCTGCCGACGCGCCGGCCGGCGTGACCTCTGACTTCAATGAGTCGGTGCTGATCGCCAGCGGCAAACCGGCGCTCGTGGTTCCGGCAATCTACAGGTGCGAGCCGATCGGCCGTATCGCACTCGTGGCGTGGAAACCGACGCGCGAAGCAGCACGGGCGCTCAGCGCCGCGCTGCCGTTCTTGCAGCGCGCCGAGCAGGTGCACCTGGTGCAATGGAGTGAGCCAGACGCAGGCCTTGACGACGCCGCGGGCCCGGACGTCGAGGCGAGCCTGCGCCGCCACGGCGTCACCGCCATCATGCACCGCGACGTGGCGAAGTCGCGCGACGTGGGCGAACTGCTGCTGTCGCGCGCCGCCGACCTCGGCGCCGACCTGCTGGTGATGGGCTGCTACGGCCACAGCCGGGCGCGCGAATGGGCGCTCGGCGGCGCGTCGCGCAGCGTCTTGCAGTCGATGACGGTGCCGGTGCTGATGTCGCATTGAGGCCGGCGCGCTTGCCGTCGGGCAACCCGGTCCTGACAGGGCGTTTGCCCAGGCTTTTGAGTAGATCCGGCTCCGCCGGGCTACTCAATCCCCACGGGGGACGGTCGCCGCAAGGCGGCGGCCTTGGGGCGCTCACAAGTCCGTTCACCATGGGCGATCGCTTGCACAGCGGTTGCTCCAGTTCGCCAAGATATCATCCGCCAGATGCATGCGAACGGGATGCTGTTGAACGCAAGGGGGCGGTATGGGCGCGATAAGGGAACCGACGGTCGGCCTGTACGAAACCGACTACTACGCCTGGACGCGCGACCAGGCCGAGAAAATCAGGCGCGGCGATCTCAAGCGCCTGGACGCGGCCAACCTGATCGAGGAAATCGAATCCTTGGGACGCAGCGAAGAGCGCGAGCTTGAGAGCAGGCTAGAGCAATTGTTGATGCACCTGCTGAAATGGCAGCATCAGCCGTCCAAACGCAGTGCCTCGTGGACCGCGACGATTCGAGAGCAGCGCAGGCGGATTGCAAGGCTGCTCAAGCGCATGCCGTCACTGCGCGCGAAGGCCGGCGAGTTCCTGCAAGATGACTATGAGCTGGCGCGCGAGCTGGCGGCAGATCAAACCGGCATTGACCTTGCCGCGTTCGCGCTCACCTGTCCGTACACCGTCGAGCAAGTCTTGCAGGTAGAGTGGTTCCCGGTTCCAGAAAATTGAACCAAACCGTGACCCAGCAACACATCGCCATCCTCGACGACGAACCCGACATCACACAGCTGCTCGCCACCTACCTGGGCAGCCAGGGTTTTCGGGTCACCCAGCGCCACCAGGGCAGCGCGCTGCTGGAACTGATGGTGGTGGATGCACCCGACCTGGTGCTGCTCGTCCTGGGCCTGCCCGGCGAAGACGGATTCTCGATCGCGCGGCGCCTGCGCGAACACTGGAACTGCGGGCTGGTCATCGTCACCGGGCGCGGCGACGCGGTGGACAAGATCGTCGGCCTGGAAATCGGCGCTGACGACTACGTCACCAAACCCTTCGACCTGCGCGAACTGCTGGCGCGCATCAAAGCCGTGCTGCGGCGCAGCCGCGCCGAGGGGTTGTCGCCGGGCGCCTGGCCTCACGGTGCCGCGCCGACGCGGCCGAGCCACATCCTGCCGAGCGATACCGCATCCGGCGCATCCGGCGCATCCGGCACGAACGGCACTAACGGCACGAACAGCGAGTGTTTTCGTTTCGCCGGCTGGCTGCTGGACCGGCGCGCACGCCGGCTGGCCGCACCCGATGGCGCAGACGTGGCGTTGACGAGCGGGGAATTCGATCTGCTCAGCGTGTTCGTGCAGCACCCGGGGCGCGTGTTGTCGCGCGACTTCCTGCTCGAAGCGACGCGCGGCCGCGAGGCCGCACCGTTTGACCGCACGGTGGACGTGCAGATCGGGCGGCTGCGCAAAAAGCTTGAGGTCGACCCGCAAGACCCGCAAATTCTCAAGTCGGTGCGCAGCGCCGGTTACGTGCTCGTGCCCCAGGTGCAGGGCGGTTGAAGTCGGATCGTCACACTCCGATGCAGCCCGGCGACACACCGCCCCAGCCACTCGACCCGTCGGTGTTTCGCGGCGTCTTCGACGCCTACCCCGACGCGGTGCTGCTGGTGGACGCGCAGGGCGCCATCGTGCTCGCCAACCCCGCCGCCGCGCAACTGCTGGGCTACAGCAACACGCAACTGGTGGGTATGAGCGTGGACGCACTCGTGCCCGCCAGCGTCACGTCGCGCCACCAGGGTCTGCGCCAGGGCTATGCACACGCGCCGCGCCCGCGGCCGATGGGCGGCGAAATGGAACTCACCGCGCGCCGTGCCGACGGCAGCGAGGTGATGGTTGAAATCGGCCTGAGCCCGCTGCAAAGCGGCGGTGCGCATTATGTTGTTGCCGCGCTGCGCGGCATCGGCGCCTACCCGCGCGTGCAGCGCGCATTGCAGCGCGCGCGCTACAACGAACACATCGCGCTGGCGGGTCGCGCGGCGGTGGACCTGGGTGACCCGCTGCGCCTGATTGAGCGCGTGACGCAGATCTGTGCGGGCGCCCTCAAGGCGGACGGCGTGTCGACGTGGCTGCTCGAGCCGAACCGGCTTGAGTTTCGCTCGGTGAGCCAGTGTTTCGATGGCGCCGACCCCCAGGCGCGCGAAGCCTTGATGGCGCTGACGCGCCGGCGCGTTCCGAACCGGCCCGACACGCTGCTGGGCTACGTGGTGGCGCAGGCGCACGCGATCACGGTGTCGAGCTACGCGCGCGAGAACCGCTTCAACGTGGAGCCCGAAGTGCGCCACAGCCCGCTGCAATGCGCGCTCGCGGTACCGATGCTCAGCACCGGCGGATTGATTGGCATCCTGGCGGTTGGGTCGGTGAAACCAGGGCACTTCGGCGCGGACGAGAAGTACTTCGTCGAGTCGCTTGCCAATCTCGTCGTCACGAGTTTGCAGCGCGCCCAGACCGAGGCGCAGCTCGGCCACGCGCAGCGCCTGGAGGCGGTGGGGCAACTCACCGGCGGCATTGCGCATGACTTCAACAACCTGCTGACGATCATGCAGGGCAATTTGCAGATGCTCGCCGACCACGCCGACGTGGCGGGCAATCTGCTGCTGAGCCAGATGGTCGGCGCCGCCACGCGCGCCGGCCAACGCGGCGCGGAGCTGACCGGCAAGCTGCTCGCCTTCTCGCGCCGCCAGGCCCTGGCCACCGGGCCGGTGGACAGCGGCGCGCTGCTCGAAGCGCTGGCCGACATGCTGCGGCGCACGCTGGGCGAGCGCATCCGCGTGACGCTGCAGGTGCACCCCGCCTGCCCACTGTGTGTGGCCGACGCCTCGCAGCTCGAATCGGCCCTGCTCAATATCGCCCTGAATTCGCGCGACGCCATGCCCGACGGTGGCACCTTGAGCTTCAGCGCCGCGCCATGCGGCGAATTACCCGCCGAGCTGCGCCCGGCAGCCGACGCGTCGGGCGATGGCGCGCAGGAAGGAGCGGCGGGGCCGGCGCGGTATGTGGCGATCACGATCGCCGACACCGGCACCGGCATGAGCGCGGAAGTGCTCGACCGCGCGTTCGAGCCGTTCTTCACCACCAAGGAGGCCGGCAAAGGCACTGGCCTGGGCTTGAGCACGGTCTATGGTTTCGTCAAACAATCGGGCGGGCAGGTGCAGGTTCAAAGCAAGCCCGGCGCGGGCACGCGCATCGTGCTCTACCTGCCCGCCCTGCTCGCCTTGGACGACGCGCCCGACACCCCCGCCGCGGCGGAGCGCGCCGCCAGCGACCCCTTGCGCGACGCGCGCGTGCTGATCGTGGAAGACGACGCCGGTGTGCGCGATGTCGCGATCCGTTTCCTCACCAGCCTGGGTGCCCAGGTGCAGGCGCACGCCGACGGTGAAGCAGCGCTGCGCGAATTGCAGAGCGCGCAGCCTTTCGACCTGCTGTTCAGCGACATCATGCTCGGCGCCGGCATCGACGGCACCGAACTCGCGCGCGCCGCGCGAACTGTCGCACCTGGCTTGGCAGTGCTGTTGACCTCGGGCTACTCGGAGTATCTTGCCGACGCACACCGGGCCGGGCCGATGCAATGGCCGGTGCTGCAAAAGCCCTACACCCGCGACGCATTGGCCGCGGCGGCGCGCCTGGCTCTGGGTTGAGGGGGCGCGCGGCGGCCGCGCGCCAGCGCTACTGCAACACGCGCGGCGCCGGCGCCAAAGCCTCCTGAATGAAATCCGCCAGCGCCTCGATGCTTGAGATGCTGATCTCGCGCCGCCCCTTCTCGTTGAAGCTGATGACACCAGCGCGCGCCATGCGGCACAGCGCCCGGCTCACCGTCTCCAGCGTCATGCCCAGCGTATTGCCGATCTCGGCGCGCGTCATGCGCAGCGTGATCTGGTCGGTGCGCAGGTCGCGCTCATGCAGGCGCTCGGCCCATATCTTCAGGAAGTCGGCGACTCGCGCATCCGCCGGCAGCGTGCCCAGTGACAGCAGCGAATCGCGATCGCGCACGATCTGCTCGCTCATCGCCGCGTGCATCACCGCCATCAGCGCGGGCACGCTGGCGCAGGCGCGCAGCAGCGTGTCGTAGCGGAAGGTCCAGATCTCGCCGGTGTCCATCGCGATCGCGTCGCAGCCGTAGTGGCCGCTGGCGATGCCATCGAACCCCAGCCAGTCGCCCTTGAAGTGCAGGCCCACGACCTGCTCGCGCCCGTCGGCCGAGAAGTTGACGCTGCGCACCATGCCCGAGTTGACGATGTGCAGCGCCGTGCACGGCTCGCCCCCGCCGTGCACCAAGTCTCCCGCGTGCACGATGCGGCGTGTGAACGGCACATGTTCCTGCAACAGCGCCAAGGCCTGGCGCCACGGCAGGGCCGCGCGGCTTGAAGGCTGCGCCGGGGCCGGCGTGGCGCGCGCATTCGGCCGCAACAGGGTTGGCGGCAGCGCGCCGCGCAGAGCCTGGGATTCGATGTGAGTGGTCGGGGCATTCATTCGGGCATCTCCTGCGGTTGTTGATTCGATGCCCGTCAGCGTAGTTCGCGTGTGCAAATGCTTGATCAATCGCAAGCCCTGCTTCGGTAACAGTGAGTGAATGCTCGGTAAACGCGCCGAGTTGCGCCGCCCTTGGCCCGGCACAACCCCGACCCGTGCACATTGTTTGTGCTGGCGCAAACCAAAGCGGCGTTCGCGGCTGCACATTGGCGGTGTGAGCGCCGGTTTGCTGGCGTTGGCAGCGCGTCAGGCCGATGCGGAGGTGATGCATACATGAAAGACAACGTGCCGGGAACGGACCCGTGGCGCAACGGCACGGCGCCGCCGCAGCCTGCGCCGCCCCCGGGCGTGTACTCCGAAGTCGGCAAGCTGCACACCGTGCTCGTGTGCCAGCCGGGGTTGGCGCACGAGCGCCTGAACCCGCGCATCTGCCGCGAGTTGAAGTTCGGTGCGCCGCTCTGGGTGGAGCGCGCCCAGCACGATTTCTCCGAGTTCGTTCGGGCACTGCGGGAGCAGGGAGTCGAAGTGCTGGAACTGCACACGCTGCTGGCACAGACGCTCGCGCAACCCGAGGCCTGCACCTGGTTGCTCGACCGCCTGCTCAAGCACCTGAACCTCCCCGATGTGCTGGGCGATGAGCTGCGCGCCGCGTGCGAGGATCTCGATCCGCGTCGCCTCGCCGAACTGCTGATCGGCGGCGTCACCCTGGCCGACCTGGGCCTGCCCAGCAGTGGCGTGATGGGCATGGCGCTGGCGCTGCGGCCGTTCGTGCTGCCTCCGCTGCCCCACACGCTGTGCCTGCGCGAAAGTCACTGCTGGATCCAGTCTGGCCTGGCCCTCAACTTCGCCGGCCGGCGCGGCACGCGCCCCGAAGCGCTGCTCGTTGCCGCCGTCTACCGGTTCCACCCACGCTTCAGCGCCGCGCAGCCCCGCGTGTGGTGGGGCGACGCGGATGCCCCGGCACCAGGCGGCAGTGCCGAAGGCGGCGACATCATGGCGCTCGGCCACGGCGTGGTGCTGATCGGCACAGGCGCACGCACCCAGCCACACGCGGCGCTGCAGATCGCGCGCGGCCTGTTCGAAGACGGCGCGGCACATACCGTGATCGCCGCGCAATCGGCTCGGCATGACGAGCCTGGCGCGCCGCTGGAGCGGTACTTCACGCAGTGCGCGCCCAATGTCGTGACCTACCGGCCCGATGTAGTGGACCACATCCGCTGCCAGGAACTGCGTCCGGCGGGCAATGATGGCCGCATTCAGGTGACCCCGCGCGACGGCGTACACCTGCTCGACGTGCTGGCGCAGGCCCTGGGCGCGCCGACCTTCAACGCCATCGTCACCGCCTGCGAAACCCACGACGGCACCGGTGAGCCGTGGGACGACGGCAATGGCGCGCTGGCACTGGAGCCCGGCGTCGTGATCGCGTTCGAGCGCAACGCGCGCACCAACAAGCGGCTGCGCGGCTCGGGAATCGAGGTGATTGAAGTGCCGGGCAGCGAGCTCGACCGCATCGGCACCGGAACGCGCGGTCTGTGTTGCCCGATCGCGCGTGAGGCGGTGATGTGATGTGACGTGACGTGAGCGCTGCGCGTGCCCTCAAGCTCCCAGCCCGATCGGCGCTGGTGTGAGGCACACGATGCGGCTGAAAAGCGCGCTGTATTCCTCGGTGGGCGCGTGGCCGGTGAGCGGGTCGCGATTGAGCAGGAACTCCACGTCGAGCTCCTCCCAGTCGGCCTCGGTCAGAATGCGCTCGGCCAGCGGCAGCACCTCAAGCTCCTCGGTGCGCATGTGGCCGAGATAGAAGTCGACATAGCGCTGCAGTGCTTCTTCGAAGGGAGCGCGGCGCGACTCACCAAGGATCTCGAACGCAAGCAAGGCGCGCTCCACATAGCGGATCTGCCACTCGCCTTGTTCATGCTCCCGGTCGAGCTTGTCGAGCACCGCCAACGCCTCGTCGCTGCGCAGCCTCATCTTCGGAAACAGCAACGTCGACTCTTTCGGGTGGTGCAAGCGCTGCGGAAATTCGTCGATGTAAAACAGCATCGCGCGCAGCAGCGAAAAATCCGGCGTTTCACCGCGTTGGCGATACTGGCCCAGCAGCAACAACACCGATCGCAGCATCGCGGCCAGCGCCGCATGCTCGTCGCGAATCACTCTCAACGTCGCGTGGCCCATGTTGAACTCCCGTGTCGATGTCGACCATCGCACTGTGCGCTTTCGCCCGCTGCGAGCGCTTGTCGCACATCAAATGCGCTGCCGATCCAACCTCGACAACGTGCTCGCATCCGATTGATCGGCGTCAAGGGCGCTGCCGCGGTTCCTGTCCATCATTGGAGTCGGCGCGCGCAGCGCGCATCCAAAACTGACTTCGCCCCGCCTGTTTGAGCGTAGTGAGCGCAGCGAACGAAGCGAGTTCGGGGCGCGACTCCAAGGCGAGCACCACAGCGGAGTCGGAGCGAAGCGCAGACCGCCACAGCATGAGCCCCCTGCGGGTGGCGCCTGCCGCGCCTCGCTGACGCTCGCACGTACAGCAAACGCTCAAAGGACAGCCACGGCCCAAAAGCAGCTTGCTCACAGCACCGACTATTTCGTTCGCCGCGACCCGTGCAACGCCCAATAGAACCACGAAGGCGATTCAAAAATGGACCGAGCCCCTACCGCCATCACGACACCGCACCGCGAGGTCGCTCCGATCAAGCACCCCTTGGAACGCGCGGCCAGCGCCTGGCTGGGGAGAATCGCCGCGGATACACCCGAACTGGAAGCGCGGTGGGCCAGCCTGGACCACATGACGCGCGCTGCGCTGGCGCGGCTCACTGGCGGTGTGTCGCCGGTGTCCGTTGCCACGGCCAGCGCCGACTGGGCCATGCACCTCGCTTTGGCGCCGGGCAAGCAAGTGCAGTTGGTCGAGAAGGCCTACAAGAAGGCGCTGCGCTGGGGGCTGTTCGCTTACGCCGCGCTGCGGCCGCAGGCGTGCGCGCCGTGCATCGACCCATTGCCGCAAGACAAGCGCTTCGCCGACCCTGCGTGGCAGAGCTGGCCGTTCAACGTGTGGTCGCAGGGCTTCCTGCTCGCGCAGCAGTGGTGGCACGTCGCCACCACGGGCGTGCCAGGCGTGAGCCGGCATCATGAACAGATGGTCAACTTCGGCGTGCGCCAGTCGCTGGACCGCTTCGCGCCTTCCAACTTCATTTCCACCAACCCGGTGCTGCTGGCCACCACGGCGCAGCACGCGGGCGCGAACCTGTGGCAGGGCGGGCTCAACGCCATTAACGATTGGCAGCGCGCCGTCACCGGGCGCAAGCCCGCCGGCACCGAGGCCTTCGAGGTGGGAGTGAACGTCGCGGTCACGCCGGGCAAGGTGGTGTACTCAAACGCGTTGATGGAACTGATTCAGTACGCCCCCAGCACGAAGCAGGTGCATGCGCAGCCCGTGCTGATCGTCCCGGCGTGGATCATGAAGTACTACATCCTCGACTTGTCGCCGCCCCAGGAAGCGCCGGGCCGCCCCAAGGTTCCTGGACCCCCTCGGGGGGCGGGCGGGGCGCAGCCCGGCCCTGGGGGCACTGGGAACTCGCTGATCCGCTGGCTCGTCGGCCAGGGACACACTGTGTTCGCGATCTCCTGGAAGAACCCCGACCCGGCGCGCGACCCGCGGGACCGCGATTTCGGCATGGACGACTACCGCGCGCTGGGCGTGATGGCGGCGCTCGACGAGGTGGGCGCCATTTGCCCGAACGCCAAGGTGCACCTCGCGGGCTACTGCCTGGGCGGAACGCTCGCCGCGATCGCCGCCGCGCAGATGGCGCGCGACCATGATCAGCGGCTGGCCAGCCTGACGCTGCTGGCGGCGCAGACCGACTTCGAAGACCCGGGTGAAATTTCGCTGTTCATCGACGACAGCCAGGTCACCTTTCTCGAAGATCAAATGCGCGAAAAAGGCGTGCTCGACGCAAGCAAGATGGCCGGCGCATTCCAGATGCTGCGCTCGAACGACCTGGTCTGGTCATACCGCCTGAACAACTATCTGCTGGGCCAGCGCCAGCCGGTGAATGACCTGATGGCCTGGAACGCAGACGCGACACGCTTGCCCTATCGCATGCACTCGGAATACCTGCGCCAGCTCTTCCTGGAGAACCAGCTCGCGCATGGGCGCTATCGGGTGCAGGGCAAACCCATCGCGTTGACCGACATCCGCGTGCCGGTGTTCGGCGTCGGCACGCTGACCGACCATGTGGCGCCGTGGCGCTCGGTCTACAAGATCCACATCCTCACCGATACCGACGTGACGTTCGCGCTGGCCAGCGGCGGCCACAACTCCGGCATCGTCTCCGAGCCCGGGCATGCGAATCGCAGCTACCAGCTGCTGCATCGCCACAGCGGTGAGCCACATCTGGACCCCGATGCCTGGCTCCAGGCTGCGGCGCCCTTCGAAGGGTCTTGGTGGTTGGCCTGGCAGCGCTGGCTCGCGCAGCACTCAAGCGCACGGGTCGCGCCACCGTGTATCGGCAGGCCTGGAAAAACCGGCAGGCCTGGCAAACCCGGCAGGCCCAGCAAACCCGGCCGGTCCGGCCGCGCACTGGCCGACGCGCCCGGGAGCTATGTTCAAGGCTGATCCGTGCTGCCGGTTTCGGCCCGCGCCTTCAGCGCGGGCAGGTCGAGCACGGCGATCGTGTAGCCATGCACCTGGAGCAGGCCGTCGTCGCTGAACTGCTTGAGCAGGCGCGACAGGGTTTCGGGCGTCACCGCGAGTTGCGAGGCGATGTCGCGCTTGCGCTCGTGCAGCACGATGGTGGGCGCCACGGCGTCCCCACCGCAGCGTTGCAGCAGCCAGGTGGCCAGCCGCGCCTGCGCGTCCTTGTGCATCAGCTCGTGCGTCATTCCCGTGGCCGCATGCGCCGCGGCCGCCAGGCAGACGATGGTGCGGCGCGCCAGTTCGGGCTGTCGCTCCATCAGCGTTTGGTAAGCGCTGCGCGCCACATTCACCACCAGCACGTCGCCCAGCGCGACGGCGTCGAGCGACGGGCTGCCGTTCAGCCAGGCGCTCGTCAGATCGAGCCACTGCGGGCCGTGCAGGCTGCGCTCGATGCGCAAGGCGGCGGGCGGCGTCAACACACCCAGACCCACGGCGCCCTTCACCAGCAGCACCAAGCCGCTCGCGATGTCGCTCCGCGAGTGCACCAGTTGCCCGGTTTTCGCATGGCGCACGTTGGACAGCAGCAGCAGCTGTTCCAGCAGATTGGGCGGCAGCGGCGCAGGACCGAGCAGCGCTTGCCAGGCCACACGCACCTCCGTCATGGCGGCCATCGGCGCGGCCCCGCCTCGCGCCGCGCCGCGCCGCTCCATCGAGGCCTTGCGCTGCGCCGTCACCAGATTGCTGTGAGTCACGGTCTCCATACGATGGCCCTGCGGGCCGAGTCCGATGTGACTGTCGCGCATCGGCGGGACGAGGCGCTTGCGCTGGATCAGATTTTCTCGTGTCGGCGGGTCAAGAATTGATCTTCAACAAAGCGCCATCATCGATGTGAGCCTCGGCGCTGCGGGCTGGCTGAACAATGACGCGACGTTCAGGTGACAAACTTCAACTCCAGATCACCGTGTGCATAGATCACCACGCCAGTGTCGGAAGCGGTGACACGGTGGCCGGTACCTGCAGGCGCGAGCTGATAGTCGCCCGGTTGGAGCAACACATCGTCGAGAAACAGCTCGCCCTGCACCATGAGGCATTCTTCGTCATGGACGTGCCTGTGCTGGGGCACCTGCGCGCCGGGTTGCGCGTGGTACAGCATCGCCGCCTGGCCCTCGAACTGCCACAGCACGCGGCGCTGGATGCCGGGAGCGAACTCCGGCCAGCCGGCATCCGCATCGCGCACCGTGAACGGTGCTGTGCCTGCCGGACCTGTGTGTTCGGACTCGCGCAGGAACAACAGCGCGTCGCCCTCGGCAACCCAAACCGGCGTGTCGTGACCGGCCGGGGTGACGTGATAGTCGCGTTGTGACAGCAGCTCGTTGCCGTGTCTGGCGCTGCCTGACAGCACCAGCCATTCTCGGTGGCGCGCCCTCAGCTGCGACGCCGCGCCCAGTTGCCGCGGCGTCAATGTGGCGCCGCCGGCGAGTTCGACCACTCGCACGCGCAGCGGCTCGCCGGGGCGAAGCATCTGGCCGCCCGTTGCCATGTAGAGGGTCTGGGCGAGCACGCCCGCGGCCAACACCTGCACAGGCACGCGGCGACGGCGCGCGGTGAGCATCGTCGCTTCGGCCGCGCGCGATGCGGCCACGCGCGCCAGCAGCCGGCTGCGCAGCGCCGGGCTGCCGGCATCATGGCCGTCGGGCGGCTGCGGACTTCTCGCAAAGTGGTCGATCAAGACAGAAGCAACTTCATGACCGGCCGTCTCGGGCGGCGACTGCAGAGGCAACGGCAGATTCAAGGTGGGGGCGCTCATGGCTTCGTTGTGCTTTGACCGGGCAAGCGATGTGAGAGCCGTCGGCGCGTTGGGACGAGGCAACGCGCCTCAGGACGCTGACGCCAGTACAGCGCCGTCGCCAAGCACCTGGCGCAGCGTCAGCATGGCGCGCCGGATCTGTGATTTCACCGTGCCCAGCGGCAGCTCGGTGGCACTGGCGATTTCTTCGTGACTCAGGCCCTTGAAGAACGCCAGCGCGACGAGCTGGCGGGGCTGGGCATTGAGCAGCATCAGCGCGCGGTGCAGCTCGGCGTGGCCACGGGCGGCGGCGAGCAGGTCGTCAGGCTCGGGCCGCTGGTCTTCGAGCTCCGGCATTGCATCAGGGCTCAGACTCTCATGCTGAAACCGGCCTTCCCGGCGCACGGCATCGATGGCGCGTGAGCGCGCCATGCCGAGCAACCAGGTGAGAGCGCGTCCACGCGCCGGGTTGAAGCGTGCCGCCTGGCGCCAGACTTGGAAGTAAGTGTCTTCGACGACCTCGTCGGCAAGCGCCGGTCTGCGCACGATGCGCAGCGCGATCGAGTAAACGCGCGACAAGGTGGCGTCGTACAGCGCCGTCAAGGCGCGCTCGTCGTGGTCGACGATGCTCTCGATCCAGGCATTGAGCTGGTCATCGTTGGCCTGGGCCAACGCTGGCTGGCGCGCCGGGAAGGCTGCCGCTTCCGTGAGCGCGGCGGCGCCCGCTTCGAGCGAAGAAGCTGCCTCATGCTCGTCGTGCTCGTCGTGCTCGCCAGCTTCATCTTGCGCATCGTCCTGGGCACCCAGGTAGGCATCGAGCGGACCGGTGTCGCGATCCGGCTCGAATGCATCGGAGCGCTGGGTGCCAGGCGTCGTCGCGGAGGGCATGGCGTTCACGTCAATTCATGCCCGGCTTCGGGAACGGCGCCGCGCAGGAAAATCGTCGCGCCGCTGCGCGAGCTGACGCTGGCATGCAAGGCCCCCTGGTGCGCGAGGTGGTAACCGCCAACGCCGATCTCAGCTCGTGTGCCGATCTGCACACTGCCCTCCAGGACGATGCATTCTTCGTCGGCGGGATGGCGGTGCGCCGGCAAACTGGCGCCGGGTTCCAGGCGCAACAGGTAGGACAGCATGCCGTCGCGCTCGTACAGCACCTTGATCCACACGCCGTCGATAAAGGCTTGCCACTCGCCTTCGCTGGCCGCGATGCTCAGATGCGACTCGTCGCAGTCGGCGACGCGCTCGAGCAGGCGGCGCTTGATCGCCTTGGCCTGGGAGGGCTGCGCTTCGCGCTGCAAAGCAGCATCGGCATCGACAAGAGGGTCCATCAACGCTGATTACGCCGGCCGGAGCGCGCCGGATGCAACCCCACGATGGCGCAAGGGGCATTGCCGGTTTCGCGCCGGGGCAACCTCACCCGGCCCCACGCCTGCCCTTCAGCGCGCCAGTCCGCGGCCAGGCGCGCCGCGCGCATCCGAGCCGTCACCAGGGCCGTATGCAGTGGGCCAACACCATGTCCGCAAACCACTTCGACCTCGTCAGCCACTGGCACATCGCCGCGCCGGTGGAACGCGTTTGGGCGGCATTGATCGCGCCGGACAGTTGGCCGCAGTGGTGGCCCTATGTTCGTTCGGTGCGCACGCTGCGCAAGGGCGATGCGAACGGCCTGGGCAGCGTGCGGCGCATCGAATGGGCGACACGCCTGCCCTATTCCATCGTGATCGAAGTCGAAGCCGTCGAGTCGCTGCGCTTCGAGCGCTTGCGCGGCCGCTCGCGCGGCCAGTTGCGCGGCGAAGGCATCTGGCTGCTGCGCTCGGAAGGCCAAGCCACCGATGTCACCTACGTCTGGCGGGTGGAACTCGGCAAGCGCTGGATGCGCTGGCTGGCGCCGCTGCTCGCGCCGCTGTTCCGCTGGAACCACGATGGCGTGATGCGCGCCGGCGGCGTCGGCTTGGCGCGCCACCTCGGCGCGGGTGAGGACGCCGCCGCGGCTTCTTGACCCAGGCCTGAACCGTCTCACTGCCAAGTCAGCAGCGACACGTCGGCGGTGCGCTCGACGAACCAGAGCACGCCCATCACGATGGCGGCCAGCGAGCCACCTCGGATCGCCCATGTCGGGTAGCGTGGCTGGCGCCGCAGCGCAAATAAGGCGCCCGCTGCGACCCCCACGATCGCCAACTGGCCGAGCTCGAGGCCGACATTGAACTGCAGCAGCGCCCAGGCGAACTGGTTCGCCGGCAACTCCAGCTCGCCAAGCACACCGGCAAAGCCGAAGCCGTGGATCAGGCCGAAGATGAAGGTCACGAGCCCTCGCCGGCCCCTGAACAACGGCACCAGATTGTCCAGCGCCGCCAGAACGATGGTCGCGGCGATCGCCGGCTCGATGAACGACGGCGGCAGCGCCACCCATTGCAGCGCCGCCAGCGCCAGCGTGATCGAATGGGCGACGGTGAACGCCGTGACGATGCTCGCGGCGGGCAGCAGCGCTTGCGCCAGGCCGTCCACCGGCTGCCAGCCCCGCGGGCTGCGCCGCATCACGCATGGCAACAGCAGGCACATCAGGAACAGCACATGGTCGTAGCCGGTGACGATGTGGCGCACGCCTTCGGCGAGGAAGGCCGTGGCTGCCGGTGACGCAACCGGTGCGGGCTGCGGCGACGCGGCGACCCACTGCACCGGCTGGGTCGGGTCGAGCACGGTCAAACGCAGCGGCGCAAGGCCCCACTCGACCTTCAGCAAACCGCGGTGCGTCGGGTCGATGTCGCGCAGCAACGTATAGCGCAGCGGTGGCGCCGCATCCGGCGCGCAATCCGACACCAGATGCAGCGCCGCATAGGCGCCGTCACTGCGGCGTTCCAGGCCCCGGGCCTGGACCCTCAAGGCGCAATCCTGAACTTGCACATGCGTCAACACATACGCTTCGATCGCCGGCCAGGCGGCCTGCACTTCGGCCCAGGTGAGCCTGGCGTCGGCGTCGGCGTCCAGATCGAGCGGCAGGTCGAGATCGCGCAGCGCCACGTCGACGCGCAGGCTCAGGCCGGCGTCGCCGCGCTGCATTTGCAGGTAGGCGTCACTCGCCTTGTGCGCGAGCGCGCCCGCATGCAGGCCCAAGGCGAGCAACACCGCCGCGAATGTGCGCAACAGGTTCTGCATGGTCGCCTTACAGCCGCGCCAGCAACGCATCGACGCGCCGGTCGGCCTGCCCGATTGCCTGCAGCAAGCTCCGCACCTCGTGCAGCCGCGGCTCGCCACCCAAGGCGCGCGCGGCCTGCGCCAGCACGAGCAGGTCGATCGCTTCGGCCTGCAGGCGCAGGTTGGCAAGCGCGAGTTCGAACGCGCGCTGCGGCCGCTGCTCCACCCACAGCGCGAACATCGCCTGTTCGCGGCTGTGCAGGGTTTGCGCTTCGGGCCGCAGGTTCGCGGCGTCGATGCGCTCGCGCATGTCGCGCGCGTGGTCCGCCGCGCCGGGCGCTCCCGACAACGCACTCGCGATGGCGATGCGCAGCAGCACCGCGTCATTGCGCGGCTGCTCGCGCAACAGCGCGAGCGCCTGCGCATGGCGCGAGTGATGGATCAGGAAATCGGCGTAGCCGAGCACGCTGTACGCTGCCGCTTGCGCGTTCAACGCACGCCGCCACGCCGCCTCGGCGGCCTCGACCCGACCGGCGCGCTGCTCCAGTTCGGCCAGCGACGTGGCGAGCCAGTTGCGCGCATCCGCGTCCAACCCGGGCGTCGCCAGCAGTTGCTCGAAGGTCGCGCGCGCCGCGTCGAACCGGCCGCGCAGGCCGTCGTTTTCGGCCAGGCACGCCGCGCCATACAGGTGGGCACGCAGCGCCAGGAGTCTTTGGCATGCGACGTCGGAGGCCGCGTATCGCCCCTGCACGCGGCGGATCGTTGCCAGCGTCAGCCAGGCCTGGTGCTTCGCGGGTTCGCGCGCGACCAGCCGTTCGAGCTTTGCCGCGGCGGCGTCGAAGCGGTGCAGATACTGTTCGAGGGTCGCCTGCATCAGCAAGATGTCGCTCGGTGCATCGACGTCATGCGCCCAGGGCTGCAACGCGGCCGACGCGAGCCCGGCAAAGCGAGGGTCGCCGCTGGCGCGGGCGCGGTCGAGGTAGCGCTGCGACAAACGTGTCGCGAGTGCCACGTCGCGCGGCTTGTAGGCCAGAGCCCGGCGCAACTTGCGTTCTTCGGCGCGATCGCCGGCGCCGCTGACCAACGTCTCGATCACTTGCGCGGCGTCGCGCGGCACGATGGGCTCGGCCCGAACGGCCAGCCCCATCGTCGCAAGCGCGCCTAGCAGCGCCGCACACAATACTAGCTTGGTCGAGGTCTTCATGACTTCGGTGAGTGGCTGCTTGGAATGTCTTGAATGGCCGGCGGCCCGCGGGTGCGGTC
Organism: Burkholderiales bacterium; assembly: GCA_031419715.1. GTDB lineage: Bacteria > Pseudomonadota > Gammaproteobacteria > Burkholderiales > Burkholderiaceae_C > JAEMQF01. Next base: position 18,870 of record JANOLJ010000316.1, read on the forward strand.
TGCCGCCGGCGGCGTTCAATTCAGAGTCTGAGGCTCTGTGTCATCGGGCGAAGGCGGCGCGAAGCTGGCCACGTCGAGCCCCTCCTTGACCTCGGTGGGGTCTTGCGCGAGATCGCTCAACCAGGCGTTCATGCCGGCCGCGCTTTGGCTTGCCGAGGCCGGCACGGCGTCGGTGGCCGCGGGCGGCGTTGCCGGCGCCGCGCCGCCACTGCTCCCGCCGCAGGCCGCCACGAGGCAGGCAGCCGCGCACACCATGGACAGATTCAGTTTGTTCATGATTGCGATCCTCACTGGGTCGCGCCGGGCAGCGGCGTCGACAGGTAGGGGAAGGCGCTCAGCAACGGCACGATCGCCTGATCGACGGCGTCGTGCAGAGTGAAGGCCGTTGCACCCAGCGGCACTGCGGACGGATTGCACGCCGTGCCCAAGCCCAGCGCATTGGTGGTTCCGTTGGCCATGCACAGACCCCCCATCACCGCGACCAGCGAGATGTCGACCACATCGTCCTTGGGTCGGCGGCCGTTCGGATAACCCGCGAGATCGATCGCGTTGCCCAGGTTCTGCGGCCCGCCGACGCGCAAGATCTCGCCGACGATGCCCAAACGGTTCTGCTGCGCGAACGGCACGGCGGGTATCGCCGTGTTCAGCCGCAGCATCTCCGAGGCCACGCCATTCGCCGGCTTGTTCACGCCGGGGATGCCGGTCAGGAAGGTCGTGACGAGGTCGGTGCGCGGCAGATTGGTCGGCGCGATGTTCGGCAAGCCCAGGGCGATGTCGAGCAGCTTCGGGAGCGTTGGGTTCGTCACATAGTCGGCGAACTGCGCGTCGTCCTTGGGTTTGGCGCCGTTGAAGCGGTCTTTGTCGGGCAGGCCGATCACGACTTCGTTGACGAGTGGCATGCCCAGGCGCGACACCTGCACCCAGGCGCCGCCGGTCTTCGCCGTGGTCTGGTGGCCCGCCTTGGGCGTCGGGTCGAGCACCTGACCCTGACGCAGGCTGGCCGTGGTCCACGCGCCGATCACCGGGTCGGTCGAGCTGGCGGCGAGCAGGCATGTCTTGTGGACTTCGAGGCCCAAGGTCGTGACGTTGGCGTCGTCGATGATGTTCGGCGCCGCATTGATGAGCGCGGGGTTGGTGATGACCGCTACCGGGGCGTTGACCAGATCGAAAATCGTTCCGAGGTTGACGGCAAACGGATCCTTGCGCTGGCCGACGAAGAGCTTGGCCGGTATCGCGCAACCCGGAATGTTGACGGCGTAGACATGCTGGTTGGCATAGCCCAGGTAGTCGGGGATCGTCTTGGTGCCGATGTTGTCGACCGGCTTGTTGAACGTGGCGCCGCCGCCGCTGGCGTTCGTCACGGCCGCGCGCTGGCCGCCACGGCGGTCGCCGCGAACGATGTCGACGGTGTAGGTTTCGTTCACGTTCAGCGCGGGCGAGTTCGGGCCCGTCACGACGCCGGCTTGGGTGAGCGGAATCGCGACGTGTTTGCCGCCGATGTCCAGCGTGATCGCATTGAACTTGTTCTTGAATCGAAACTGGAACGTGATGTCTTCTTTCGCGTCGCCGTTGTTGTCGATGTGGATTTCATAGAGGGCGTTCGGGTCCATCTTGAAATAGTTCGGGCCGCCGTACGGTGCCTGCAGCGGCTGGTAGTTCGCGAGCACGGTCACGTAGTCGGCGCGGCCGGCTTCGTAGCTGTTGAACATGTAGAGGTCGGTCGCGTCGACCTTGGGCACCGTCGTAATGAATGGTGCTTCGCGGTGGCTTGAGGCGTGTGCCGGTTGCAGCAACGCGCCGACGATGGCGGCGCAAAGCGCGCCGACGAGGGGCAAGACACGCCCCGGGAATCCGGCAATGCAAGACATGAAGGCTCCTTCAAAAGTTGAGAAGTCGGCCCGTGTTCAACGAGCCGCGCGCCACCGCTCGGTGACCGATCGGTGTGTGGTCATTGATACGCGGTCCTTGCACGAGCGGATGCGGATCGAGGGGAATTCATCCCAAGGGCCCAGGGGTCTTGAATCCGAACTTCCGTGAAGCGCGTAGCAGACCGCGAAGTACCCCGATGGGGAGCACCGACACGGGTTCGCGCGGAGCTTTGAGTGGCGAGGCCTCTGGCCTGGGTCGCCACTGCCGAATGGCGACGCGTGGCCTATGCGCGCACTGGCATCTCAAGCGGCCCGAACAGCGATCCGACGGTCGAGTCCGCATCAAGCGTCTGTTCGAGCAACTGCACCGGCAGCCAGCGCGCCATGACCAAACCCAACTGCTCGCGCGAATAGGGCTTGGCGAGGTAGTCGTCCATACCGGCGGCACGGCAGGTATCGGCGTCGCCGAGCAGGGCGTTCGCCGTCAAGGCGATGATGGGAATGTGGGGCGCCACCGACGCGGCGTCGCGCTGCTCCCAGGCGCGGATTTCGCGGGTCGCCGCGTAGCCGTCCAACTCGGGCATCTGGCAGTCCATCAACACGATGTCGTAGCCGCCGCGCTGCACCGCAGCCACGGCTTGCGCGCCGTCGCCGACGATGTCGAAACGGGAGCCCAGCGACGCGAGCATGTGGCGCGCGACGATCTGGTTCACGGTGTTGTCTTCGGCCAGCAGCACCCGGGCGAGGATGCGCGTCGGTGCGTTGGGCAGGGGAATCGGCAGGTCGGCTTCGGGCGCCGTGCGCAAAGCGGCCTCAAGCGCGCGGTACAGCTCGAACCTGCGCACTGGCTTGGGCAGATAAGCGTTGATGCCGGCGCCGCGGGCAAGCGCCAACTCGACCTTCGAGTGCACCGACGTGAGCAGCAGCAGCGGCAGGTGGCGCAACCCCGGCTCGGCGCGCACGGCGCAGGCAAGCTCAATGCCGTCCATGCCGGGCATCCTGCGGTCGATGAGTGCCACGTCAAACGCAGCGCCTTCACGCAGCGCCTCTCGCAGGCACGCCAGCCCCTGTTCGCCGCTGCTCGCGGTGCGGCAGATCATGCCGGCGGCCAGCGCCTGGTGCTCGAAGATCAGTAGGTTCGTCGGGTTGTCGTCGACGACGAGCACGCGCCGGCCCGTCAGCACCCCGGCGTGCTGCACTTGGGGCACGCGGCTCGGCGCGACGAGCGGAATTTCGAACCAGAACCGCGAACCCTCGCCGGGCACACTGTCCACGCCGATCGTTCCGCCCATCAGCTCCACCAGGCGGCGGCTGATCGCCAGGCCCAGGCCCGTGCCGCCGAATCGCCGCGTCGTCGTGGCGTCAGCTTGCTCGAAAGGACGGAACAGGCGGGCGATGTCTTGCGCCGAAATGCCGATGCCACTGTCGTTCACGCTGATGCGGAGGCGGCCGCTGTCGGCCAGCGCCACGTCAACTGTCACCGCCCCGGATTCGGTGAATTTCAGTGCATTGCCCACCAGGTTGGTCAGCACCTGGCGCAGCCGCATCGGGTCGCCGAGTGTGGCCGTGGGCATGCGTTCGTCAACGCTACAACTCAGCTCGAGCTTCTTCTCCTGCGCGCGCGGGGCGAGCAGTTGCACGACGTCTTCAACCGACTGAACGACGTCGAAGTCGATTCGCTCCACGTCGAGCTTGCCGGCCTCGATTTTCGAGAAGTCGAGGATGTCATTGACGATGGCCAGCAGCGCTTCGCCCGAACTGCGCAGCGTAGCCAACAACGACCGCTGCTGGGTGTCCTGCGCCGTGTCTATCAACAGCTCAGTCAAGCCCAGCACGCCATTCATCGGCGTGCGGATCTCGTGGCTCATCGCGGCCAGGAAGGCCGACTTGGCACGATTCGCCGCTTCGGCGGCTTCCTTGGCGGTGACCAGCGCCTGCTCGGCTTGTTTGCGCGCGGAGATGTCGGTGTAGGTCGTCACCATGCTGCCATCGGGCAGAGGAAGGCCGTGGACTTCAACCGCTCTTCCATCGCTGCGCACACGCTCGAATCGGTGCAGCTTCGGGTCGCGCGCCAGCGCCATCCGCTCGGCGACGAGCGCGCCCGAATCGCCGGTTCCGTAGGGGGGCCGCGAGCATGAGGATCAACGCCCACGCGGATTGATCGGCCGCACCAGAACGCAACCTGGATGTCAGCATTGGAGCGTCGCTCATGTGTCGACTTCGCTTTGACTCACCACGCCTCCAGGGACTTGTCCACCGCGGCAATTTCCGCCTCGAACTGTCGCCACAGGCCGGCCAGCGTTTCGAGCTGGCGGGTCTGGCCTGCCTGTTCCAGCTGCGCGCACAACTCGCCCAGGGCGAGTGCGCCGACCGAGCGGGCCGAGGACTTAAGTTTGTGGGCTAGCGCCTCGACCAAGGGGGCCTTGCGCGCCTGGCAGGCCGCGCGCAGCTGCGCCGTTGCCTCGCGCGCACTGACTCGGAAGTCCCGTAAGAACTCTGCGATCACTTGGCGGTCATCGCCCACCAGGGCCTCGAGCACGCTCACATCGAGCGCAGGCGCAGCGGTGCTCGGCGCAGCAGTCGTCGGCGCGTGTGACCCTGGCAGGTCCGGCACGGGCTTGTTCGTGGCCGGCAGCCATTTGCGCAGCATCGCTTTCAGGTCCGCGAGCTGCACCGGCTTGGTCATGTAGTCGTCCATGCCGAGCTCGCGGCAGCGCCTGGCTTCGCCCTTCAGGGCATTGGCGGTCAAGGCCACGATGGGCATGTGCCGCCCGCCCGCTTCGGCCGCACGGATCGCCACGGCAAGCTCGTAGCCATCCATCTGCGGCATGTGCAAGTCGGTGAGCAGCAACGCGTAGTCGCCACGCCGCCAACATTCCAGCGCTTCGCGGCCCGTGCCGGCAATGTCGGCCGTGAAGCCCAGTAGCGCGAGCTGTTTGAGCACCACTTTCTGGTTGATCTCGTTGTCTTCGGCCACCAGGATCAACCGGCCCTGCGCAGTGGCGTCCTGCATCGACAGCGGCGCGGGCATGGTGTCGGCAGCCGGCTCGTCCACAAGCTGCGCCGCGATCCGCCCTGCGGCCAGCGCCACCGCGTTCAGAAAGACACTGCGGTGCAGGACGTTGCCGTCCAGGCTGACGAGATCCGCCGCCTTGCCACGTGGCTTGCGGCGGCGCCCGCGCTCGATGATCACAAAGCGGGCCTGCAGGTTCGGCCGGGCGATGCAGGCGGCGCGCAACTCGGCCAGCGCTTCGTCCAGCGCTTCGGCCCGAGTCTCGTCCGCCGTTTCGTCGGTGCCGGTGACGACGCCGATGCAAAGGCCTGGCGCACAGTGGCTGAACCATTGCCGGGCCGTTGCCAGGTCCGGCACCTGCTGCACCGCCGCGCCGCCGTGCGTGAGATAGACGGCCAAGTCGTCGGCCAGGCCCGGCGCGCCACCCAGCACCAGGCAGCGCAGCCCGGCAAGTTCGGTGCCGTCAGCCTCGGCGCCGGCTTCGGCATCGAGCTCGGCCTGCGCGGGCAGCAGCGCCAGCGGCAGGCGCACGCTGAAGGTGGAACCCCGGTCCGGCTCGCTGTGCACGCCGATCCGGCCACCCATCAATTCGACCAGGCGATGCGAAATGCTCAAGCCCAGGCCCGTACCACCAAAGCGCCGGGTGGTGCTCGCGTCGGCCTGCGTGAAGGGGGTGAACAGCCGCGCCAGCGTCTCTTCATCCATGCCGATGCCGTTGTCGGCCACGCTGAACTCCAGCACCACCTGCTGCGCGCCGCGCTCGACCAAGCGGGCCCGCACGGCGACGCGCCCCGCGCGCTCCTGCGCGCTGCTGAACTTGATCGCGTTGCCGGTCAGATTGAGCAGCACCTGGCGCAGCCGGGTCGCATCACCGAGAAGCTGCGCGGGAATCAAAGGATCGATGAACAGCGTCAACTCCACGCTCTTCTTGCCCGCCAGATGGTCCAGCGTGTCGCACACCCCCTCCACCACGCCGGCAACGCCGATGGGCTCGCTATCGACGTGGAACTGACCGGCTTCGATCTTGGAGAAGTCGAGCACGTCGTCGATGATCGCCAGCAGCGCATGGGCCGACTCGCGAACCGTCTTGACGATCTCCGCCTGTGCGCTCTTGAGGTGGCTTTGCTCGAGCACGTCGATCATGCCGACCACACCATTCATCGGTGTGCGGATCTCGTGGCTCATGTTGGCCAGGAACTCCGACTTGGCCTGGCTCGCGGCCCGGGCTTGCGTGGCTGCCTCGAAGTCGCGCGCGCTTTGTTGCTGCAACTGTGCGGCAAGCTCGAACTGCCTGCCCAGCCGGTGGCCATAGAAGGCCGCACCCGCCAACATGAGCAGTATGCCGCCGCCAATCAGGTATTCCAGCTGACTCAGACTCGACGCGATGCGGTGCTGTTCAGCAAAGTGCGCGCCCTGAATCGCATACACCAGCGCGTTCAGGCCGGCCAGCGCGGAATTGAGTTGTGCGTACTTTCGGTCCATCGTCGCCATACGCGCGCCCGCGCTGTCGGATTCCCCGCGGGCAAAAAACGCGAAGATCGACTGGGCTTCGACGCACATCTCCTGCATCGCCGCGGCGACTTCGTCCATGCTCGCAAGCAAATGTGGCTCTGCCACTTTGCTTGATCCCCACGGGGGACGGCCGGCTTCGGCCGGCCTTGGGGCCCTGTCAAGCAGCGCGTGTTGCTGCGTCACGTCTGCCCCTTGCGCGATTTCCTCACGCGCCGCGCGCAGCTTCTGGTCAAAGATGGAACGCGCGCGCAGCATGCGGGCACTTTCACTGTGGACGTCCCGGGAGTCGAAGACGTCGTTTCCGGGCGCATTCACTTCGGCGGCGAAACCACGCATCTCGTCATACACCACCAACCGGTTCGCCCAGCGCTGATTCACCTCCACCGACACCCGGTAGATGCCCATGATCTGGTGGTTCAGGAACAGGCTGATGCACACCGTCAGCAGGTCGAATGCCGCGAGCGCGAAGTACAGGCGCAGCCACTTCGGCCGCGCCTTGGGCAGGCCCGACACCGACGAATCGGCGGGCGGGGTCGCAATCGACAAGGTGTTCATCGCTTTGCAGGGCGCGGCGCGCCGGGCATCAAAGAGTGGTGCAAGGTTTATCGGCACACCTGCGGGTTTCTCGCAGCCTGGCCTGGTAACTTCTTGCGACGGATTGCCGGCAATAGTTGACGCCTGGCGCCGTTCTCGGCCAAGCCATGCTGCGCGCTGCGCCACTCAGGCGCGGGCCGCGTGCCTGGCGGTGGCGAGGTAAACGCTGCCCAGCGCCAGGCTTTCCACGTCCATCGGCCCGAGGCGCGCGGCCAGGCCGTCCCAGGGCTGGTACAGACCCTCGAACGACGTCACCGAGTGCAGCGCCGCGGCCCAGACGAACAGATTCGACGGCACGGCCCAGGGCCCGGCCCACTTCAGACCGCACGCGACCACCTTTGCACCGGGCTTGAGGCGCCCGATCACATTGGCCAACGCCTCGGGGCGACGCAGGATGTCGTGCGTGAAATGGAACAACGCGGCGTCGAGCCTGCACGGTATGCGCACCGCCTCGATCGGCGCGCACAGCAGCTTCACGTTGGTCCAGCCCTTGCCCGCGACGCGTTGCCGCGCCTGCGCGATCATCTCCGGGCTCTGCTCGATGCCGATGATCCTGCCCTTCGCGCCCACGCCTGCGCGCAGCAGCGCCAGGCTCAGGCCCGTGCCGCAGCCGGCATCGAGCACCACATCACCGGGCTCAAGGTCGAGCCGCCCGATCGCGCGGCGCCTCAGCCACTCGAACGCCGCCAACTCCAGGTCATAGATGTCGGCGCGTTCGCGGTACTGCAGCAGCGCCGCGGCGCGGTCGGGCGCGCGCCGCCGACGCGGCTGGCGCGGTGCGCCGTCGCCGACAGCATCGCCCTCAGGTGGTGGCGGGTGCGCCGCGCTCTTGCGGGTCTTGCGGGGCATGGTGCTTGACCTGCCTGCGGCGCCGCCGCGCATAGTCCTCCAGGCGCCGCGTCATCGCATCGAATGCCTCCCGCATCGCAACGGCAATCTCCTCGTGCGCCTGGCGCTCACCGGCGAAGAGTTCCTCGCCCGGCACGCGCACGTCGACGTTGACGGCGTAGATGTGCCCCTGGCGATGCCGGTTCGCGCTCGCATCGACCACCACATGGCAACTGATCAGCTCGGGAACGAAACGCTCCAGCTTGGCCACGCGCAGCCGGATATCGCTTTCCAATGACGGCAACGGGGCCATGTCGCGGAAGGTGACTTGCAGGGGAAGTTTCATGGGTTCGGCCTGGATTGTGTGAACAAGCGCATGTTCGTCCCACCAGCGCGCCTGGGTTTGAGCCTGATCAAACCCCGCGGGGGCTGCGTCATCCAATATGCAACCTGACGCGACCCTGCGGAGGATGCATCGTGACCGACCTGATCGCGCTGTGGCATACCGAGCACGCCAACTTCGCGCGGTTGCTCGCCCTGCTGGAAGAACAAGTGGCGCAGTTCCACGACGGCGAGCAGCCCGACTACGGGCTCATGCTCGACATCGTGTCCTACCTGCGCGAGTGTCCGGATCGCTATCACCACCCGCGCGAGGATGTGATGTTCGCGCAGCTCGTCGTGCGCGATCCGGCGATGCGCATTCCGATCAACCGGCTGCTGCAGGAGCACCGCGTCATCGCGGTGGCCGGCGAGGAGCTGCGTTTGCTGCTGGAAGACGTGATCGCGGGCGCGGTGATGCGGCGCACCAGCCTGGAAGCGGCCGCTGCCGTGTACCTGGCTTACTACCGGCACCACCTGTCCACCCAGGAGCGCGAGGTTCTGCCACGCGCCGCGCAGGCGCTTACGCCACAAGACCTGGCGGCCATCGCCAGCGCGGTCGAACCTGGCCCCGACCCGCTGTTCGGCCCCACGCCGGATGAGCGCTTTCGCGAGCTGCAAGAAGCGCTTGCGGCCCGGCAGACGCTGTCACGCACGCCGCAATAGTTGCAAGCCCAAGCACTGGCGCGGTGAGGTCTCGTGCTTGCAATTCGGCCCGCACAGGTCTATGGTTGACGGCTCGACAATTTCGAGATTCGGGCCCGCGGCAATGGCGGCCTTGTCCGGCTCCGAAGCAGGACCACGGTGACCGTCGCCTTCACTCAGCCCCTCCCGGGGTTCAGGAGTCACACCATGCCCGCTTACATCACGTTGGCGAACTTCACAGACCAGGGTGCACGCACGATCAAAGACTCACCCGAGCGTTTCGAGGCCTTCAAGTCATTGGCCGAGGGCGCCGGTGTGACGGTCAAGAGCGTGCACTGGACCACCGGCGCCTACGACATCGTGCTCGTCACGGAGGGCCCGGAAGATGCCGTGATGGCCTTGAACATCAAGATGGCCGCTCTGGGCAATGTTCGCACCCAGACCTTGCGCGGCTTCTCGATCAGCGAAATGCGCAAGCTCGTCACACAGATGAAGTGATCCGCATTGCCCCGCAAGGCAAGGCCGCCGCGGGGCGGCGACCTCTCGGCACTCAGAACGAATAGCTGACCTGTCCTGAGGCGATCAGCGTATTGCTGTCATAGCGGCCGGCCAGCCGGCCATTCGCATTGACCGCGGAGCCGCCCCGGTTGTCGATGCTCGCCTTCTTCACCAACACGTAGGCCGCGCCGGCATCGAACGTCAGGTTCGGCCCGATGCGGTACTGCGCGCCGAGCGCGAGCCAGGTGCTCTCGGCATCGGGCAGGCGCGGCGTGCGGTCGGCATTCGGCACGGGCGACTGATCGTTCAGCGTCGCGAAGTACGACAGATTGAGGATCGCGGGGAGTTTCACGTCCGACGTGATCGCCGTATTGCTCAACCCCGCCGGGCTCGTGTTCACGCCTGTGGCCAGTTGCGCGACGAGGGTGTCCAGCGGCACGTTCCCGGTGGCCGCGGGCGTGGGGTTGGTGAACTTCGCGTCGCCCTGGAGGCTGTACTTGATGCTGGAGCGATAGTGCGCGCCGGCACGGGTCTTGTCGTCGAGTTCCCAGAGCACACCGGCATTCCAGCCCCAGGCGTTGTCCGTGCCTTCGATGCTGGCGCGCGACTCCAGGCCGGGTGTCGCCTGGGCGATCGCAACGAACTGCGGCGAACCCGCCACCACGCCCGCCGCGACGGCGGCATTCAACAGCGCCCCCGAGTAGTTGACATTGTTCGTGAACTCGGCGTCGATGCGCTGGAAGTTCAGCCCCAAGCCGACGCCGACGCGCGGCACCAGTTTCCACGCAACCGCCGGATTGACGTTGATCGTCTTGATGCTTGACTTGAGCGCCTGGAAGCGCCCGATCCAGCCTTCGTCGTATTCGGTCACCAGACCGAACGGCGAATTCAAGCCCAGGCCAAACGACCATTGCGGCCCGAGCGGCGCGACGAAGTAGAGATTGGGCACGACGTTCAGTCCACCGGCGTCACCGCCCTCGCCGCCCAGGGATGTTTGCCCTGCCGCGGCGGCGGAGTTCTCGTTCTTGAACTTGATCGACGGCTTGATCAGGTGCAGCGCGCCGACAACCTGGTGTTCGCGCAGGCGCGACATCCCTGCGGCGTTCGACCACAGGATCGTCGCGTCTTCGGCGCCCGCGGCGCCCGATCTCGCGCGCCGCACGCGCAGGGGTCTGTGGGCATCGGCGCTCACGGCCGGCGCAACACCTCGCGCGCACAGCCGCTGCGCATCGCCTGCACGACGGCATCGAGTTCCTCCGCGACGGCCTCGAGCACATCGTCGAGCGTCAGGATGCCCTGCAGCACGCCGCGCGAGGCCATGTCGATGCGCGACTTCGTCTTGAAGCGATCATCCGGCCAGCGGGCCTGGCTCCGCTTGATGCGCCTCAAGGCAGCGTGCCGCACGCGAGCGCGCTGCCGCACGCTTCCGGATTGAGCAGCGAGTGCACATGTGCCGCCACACCTTCGCGGCTCCAGGGTTGCCGCGCATCGACGTGCCACACGTCGACGCGCTCGTCGGCACGCTCGTCCGCGCCCAGCGGCTCATGGTGCGCGATCTGCTCGTCGAGCACCGCGATGCCGGCTTCCGACGCGTCAGCGCCGAGTTCACTTCGGGCCATGACGCGCTGGCGCAGCGTCGCGATGTCCGCCTCGAAATCGAGGATCACCAGGCGCACGCCGAGTTCGCGTGCCAGCGCTCGTGCCTGGTCGCGCGGCTCGCGCGTGAGGAAGGTGGCGTCGAGGATCGCCGAAAAGCCGCCCTGCAGCACCGCTGTCGCCGCGTCACGCAGGCGCTCGTGCGTGGCGTCGTCGTGGGCACGCGTGTAAAGCCCCGCGCGCAACGCCGAGTTTGTGGCCACAAGCGGCGCCAGGCCTGCCAGACGCTTGCGCTCGACATCAGCACGGACGCGGATCGCGCCGATCACTTCGAGCAACAGCCCGGTCCAGGTGGTCTTGCCGCTGCCGGAAAACCCGTGCGTGATGATGAGCAGCGGGCGGCCGGGCACGCTGCATAGGCGCGCCACGTCGAGGTAGGCGTGCAGCGCCGCGCCCGCAGCCGCACCGCGCAGCGCCGCGATCTTGGCGCGCACCAGCGCGCGATACACCATGTAGTAGCCCAACACGCGCGCGCCGCCGCAATCGCCACTCAACTCGAAATATGCGTTGACGAAACGCCGCGCGAGGTCGGCGCGCGCGTGGCGATGCAGGTCCATCGCCATGAATGCGACGTCGCTCATCACGTCGGTCCAGCGCAGTCCGGCGTCGAATTCGAGGCAGTCGAACATCGTCGGCAGGCCGTCGATCGTCGTCACGTTGCCCAGGTGCAGGTCGCCATGGCATTCGCGCACCCGGCCCATCGCGCGGCGTTGCGCAAAGTGGGGCTGCAGGGCGTTGAAGGCATGCGCTTCCCAGGCGCGCAGGTCGGCCAGCGCTGCCGCGCCGGGCGGGCCGGGTTGGGGGGCAGCCTGCGGTGGCCCGAGCAGCGCCTCCAGGGCATCGAGCGTCTCCAGCACGGGCGCGCGGGTCAGCGCGGCGGTGCCGTGCGGCGAATCGGCTGCGGCCACGGCCGCGTCGCGATGCAAGGCGCACAGGCTCTGCGCTAGGGCATCGATGTCACCCGGCTCGAGCGTGCCATGCTGCACGCGCTGCTCCCACAGCCCCTCCTGCTCGAAGGCACGCATGCGCAATGCCACGTCGATCATCACGCCCGTTCCGCCCAAGCTGGGCGGGCCACCTTCGCAAGTGACCGGAACGATGTCGAGGTAAATGTGCGGCGCGATGCGGCGGTTCAGGCGCAGTTCTTCTTCGCAGAAATGGCGCCGCTGCGCGAGTGTCGTGAAGTTGAGGAAGCCCAGGTTCACGCACTTCTTGAGCTTGTAGGCAAACTCGCCAGCCAGCAATACGAACGAGATGTGGGTTTCGATCAGTTCGACCCGTTGCACCGGCTGCGCGGCACCCAGCGAATGCATCAGCCCGGCAACGACGCGCGTCTGCTCGGCCAGCGTGAGTTCCTTGTGACCCGTGCTGCCAGCGTGCGTTGACGCGTCAGCCATGGGGCGCGGGCTGAATGCCGAAGTGCCCGGCGAACCAGTCGCGCGTCAGGTGCACCACGCGCTCCATCGCTCCGGCCTCGGCGAACAGGTGCGTCGCGCGCGGCACGATCTCAAGTTTCTTCTCGCACTTCAGCTTGGCGAACGCGGTCAGGTTGCACTGCAACACCTGTGCGTCGGCGCCGCCGACGATCAGCAAGGTGGGGGAACGCACGTCACCGAGCATCGGGCCCGCCAGGTCGGGCCGGCCACCACACGACACCAGCGCCGCCACTTCACGCGGCCGCTGCGCGCTCGCCACCAGCGCCGCGGCGGCACCCGTGCTCGCGCCGTACAGCCCGAGCGGCAAGGACAGCGCGGCAGGCAGGGCGCGCACCCAATCCAGCGCGAGAAGCAGGCGCTGCGCCAGCAGTTCGATATCGAACTTGTGGTCATGCTGTTGCGCTTCCTGCGGCGTCAGCAAGTCGAACAGCAAGGTGCCGATGCGGCGGCGCTGCAAGTCCTGCGCGACCGCGCGATTGCGCCCGCTGCGGTGGTGGCTGCTGCTGCCATGGGCAAAGATCACCAGCCCTGCGGCGCCTGCGGGCAAGAGCAGGTCACCCGGCAACGCCAGGGGACCGAGAACCACGGTTTGATGCAGTGTTGTCATGACCTAAGAACGATCCGCACCAGGGTTCGGACGACAAAGGTACGCCCATGCGGAAACGCGCAATTTGCGCAGCGTCAATGCGCTCGCGGCCAGGGTGCGGCGCCGAATCACCGAGGCGCTTGCCCCGGGGAATCAGAGCGCTGCGTCAGCGCACCACGTAACCGCGCCCTTCCATGCAGGCCAGCGTGGCGCGCTGGAATACGCTGGCCTCTCGCATCGCGCTGGGCTGTGTGGTCGCCCAGCGGTTGCAGTCGACGCGGTCGGCTTCGGTCTGCGCTTCGCTCTGGTTGTTGCGCGGGTAGAAGATCGGGTCGGCCGCGGGCCTGGTCACGGGCTCGGGCGCGGCGGGAACAGGTTGCGGTTCGCTGCGGTAGTAGACCGGTGGCGTGTCGACAATCACATAGCCTGGGTAGTACGGGCGGTTGTAGTAGTAGCTCCCCAGGCCGATGCCCACACCGATGCCCACACCACCCCAGAACGGGCTGTAGCCCCAGTGCCCGCCACCGCGCCGGCCGTGCGCATCTGCGGTGGCCGAGAGCGCGCTCAATGCGAGCGCGACAAGCGTGGTGGCGAGTACGTGGGAGGCTGACTTCATGATCGACTCCTTGGCTGCAAGTTGCGTTCCGACGCTGGCCACCGTGTCTGAGTTCAAACGGCGCCGCGCCCGGCATTATGTGGCGCACCTGGGCGTTGCCCGCAAGCAAGTGCGCCGCGCGTTGCAGGTCGCTTGACGTGCATCAAGTCGTTTCGGCGCATGGGGCCAACACTGGCCGCCCCGGTTGTCGTGACGCTGCGCCGATGCCCGTGCGGCCCGGCCAGGTTACCCGACGACCAGGGCCGTGCCCTGACGGAAAAGCACATCGCCCAACAGCCGGTGGGTTTCCTTCTTGACGACGGCGTAACACTCGCAAGCGCGGGCCTCCAGGGCGCGCCTGTCAAGCACTGAAATGTGGCCGCGACGGTATCGAATCAAGCCCAGGTGCTGCAATTTGCCGGCCGCCAAGGCTATGCTTTCCCGGCGCACGCCGAGCACGCTGGCGACCAGTTCCTGGGTCATGACGAGTTCACGCGAAGAGATCAGGTCGAGGGTCAATCGATCGAGGGTCAACCGATCGAGCGTCAACAGCAGCCAGCGGCTCAACTGCTGCTCCACCGAATGGTGCCGAATGCAGCCCGCCGTCTGCGCCATCTGCGTCATCAACATCTGGGCGTAACGCAGCAGCAAACTCTGCAGCGCACCGGCGCGATTGAACTCCTGCATCAACAACCTGCGCTCCAGGCGGAACGCGTGGCCCGCGGTCTGCACGATCGCGGAACTTGGCGTGGTGTCGCCTCCCATGAACAGGGCAACGCCGACCACACCTTCATTGCCCACGCCCGCGCTTTCAGTCGAGGCGCCAGACTCCATGACACATTGCAGAGACACGATTGACGTGGTGGGGAAATAGGCGTGCTGCAACTGCCTGCCGGGTTCGTAGATCATCTCACCGAGCGGCATCGCGACCAGTTTCAGGTGCTCAGCCAAAGACTCGAACTCTGCCGTGGGCAGTGCGGCGAGCAGGTGGTTCTGATTCGGACTGTGCGGAGCGTGCATGGCCTGGTGTCGCGATGCAGCACTAATCCCTTGAGCCGACTTCCACGCCGATTCCGCGGTAACCGATGAAGCGACCCGACAGGTTGAAGATGGGTTCGCCGCTGACGCGAAACTGTCGATGCGAGCCATCGGCATCGGTGCGGCTGAGTGCAAAGTCCAGGAACGGCTGGCGGGCAGCGATCTTTGCCTGAAGCGATTCCCGCTCGGTCAGGTTCCAGCCCGCCGACGCGCCTTCGCCGGCTGCGCCCATGAAGGCGGAGACGCCGATTCCCAACATCTCCTCGACCGGGCCCGACACATGCGTGAACTGCCCGGTGTCGTTCTGCTCCCAGTACCAGTCAGAGGCCAGCTCCGTCAGTCTGCGGAATCGTGCTTCGCTTTCGCGCAGCTCGGCGGTTCTCTCCAGCACCGTCTGCTCCAGCAACTGGTTGTGCTGCTCCAGCTTCTTGTACAGGAGCCGCACCTCCAGCATGTTGTGGATGCGCGTCTTGACCTCCAGCAGGTCGAACGGCTTGCTGATGAAATCTTTCGCCCCGGCCTGCAATGCACGCAGCTTGTGCGCCGGTTGGGCGGTCAGAACGATGACGGGAACGTAGCTGTCAACGGCGTCGGTCTTCAGTGCTTGGATCACCTGAAACCCATCCATGCCCGGCATCTGCAGGTCGAGCAAGATCAGGTCGTAGCGGTTCTGGCGGTGCAGCGCGCAGACGTCGAGTGGATCCATGGTCGAGCTCACATGGGTGTAGCCGGCTTCACGCAGCAAGCGCGTGAGCAGTTCCACGTTGGCATCCTGATCGTCGACGATCAGGATGCCGGCCTGCAAGAATTCCTGTTCGGCGATCATCAGGTGTGTACCTCCGGGCTGGCTCGGGGTGAGCGGGTGGCTGCGAGTTCGAATGCAATGTCCAGCGTGTCCATCAGCTCATTGACCCGGATCGGTTTGGTGAGGTAGCGAAAGAATCCCGCCTCCAGGCCTTTCTCGATGTCTCTGGGCATCGCATTGGCACTGAGCGCGATGACCGGAATGTGTGCCGTTGCCGGGTCCGCGGCCAGGATCTTCAAGGCCTGGATGCCGCTGATGCCGGGCAGATTGATGTCCATCAGGATGACATCGGGCTGCGCTTCGCGCGCGATGTCTATGCCGAGCGTGCCGTCCCTCGCGCTGAGCAGACGAATCTCGGGCCGGCGCGCGACGAGTTTCTCGATCAACATCAGGTTGGCCGGGTTGTCCTCGACACAGAGCACGGTGTGCGTGTGCACACCGGGTTGCGCCAGCGCACCTTGCGCCGCAGCGGGCCTGGTGTGCACGGCATCGGCGCCGAGTTGCGGCGCGGCGCTCGCGTCCAGTTCGACCCAGAACACGCTGCCCACCCCGACTGAACTCTCCGCGCCGATTTCGCCGCCCATCAGTTCGACGAGGCGCTTGCTCACCACCAGCCCGATGCCGGTGCCTTCCGTCTCTCCGGCCTCTTGTCCGAGCCGATTGAACGGCTGGAACAGTTGCGCGAGATCTTCCGGGAGCAGCCCTTTGCCCGTATCGTGAACGCTGATGCGCATGCGCCGCGCGCCGATCGCGGTGTACCGCACTTCGACCTGGCCTGCCGCGCAGTTGTACTTGATCGCGTTGGACAGCAGGTTGATGAGAATCTGCTTGGTCCGGGTTCGGTCCGCATTGACATAGCAGGGATGGTCGAACCGAGGAAACGTGACCCGGATGCCGGCTTTTTGCGCTTGCGGCTCGATCATGGCCTCGCAATCGGCCAACACTTCGCCCAGCGAAACGGGTTCGGCAGACAGCGACAGCTTGCCTGACTCGATCAATGCGAGGTCGAGGATTTCATTGATCAACTCCAGCAGGTACCACCCGGCCTGGAGAATCTGGTCGACGCTGGACTTCTGATTCGGCGTGGGCGCCGGCGCGCCCGACTCGATCAACTGGGCGAATCCGAGGATCGCATTGAGCGGCGAGCGCAGTTCGTGGCTCATGCTGGACAGGAAATCCGACTTTGCGAGATTCGCCTTTTCCGCCACGAGCTTGGCACTCTCCAGCGCGAAGTTCGTTTCGCGCAGCGCCTGGTCGAGGAATTGGCGTTCCGTCACGTCGCGCGCCGCGGCAAACACGCCTTGCAGATTGCGGTCGCGATCGTAGAAGGTGGTCGCGTTGTAGGACACGACGGTCTGCCTGCCGTCTCTGGCACGCGCGGTGAGCTCGTAGTCGGTCACCTTGTTTTCGCTCAAGACCCGCTTGATCGCCGCCTCGGCGCGTTGCGGGTCGGTAAAGTAGTTCTTGAACGGCGCACCGATCAACTCGTCACGCGTGCAACCGGTGAGCGCCTCCATCTGCTTGTTGACGTCGGAAATGATGCCCGAGGGATCGGTCGTCATGATCGCGTCGATGTTCGATTCGATGAGCGAGCGCGTGTAGAACTGCTGGTCGCGCAGGCGCTGATCAAGCTTGCGCTGTTCGGCCTCAACCTGTTTTCGGGCGGTGTTGTCGGTGCCGATCAGCAGA
>JANOLJ010000317.1:0-11745 GCA_031419715.1 Burkholderiales bacterium
GCCGAGGCGATCAACGTCGCGCCGCTGAACCATGTGCCCGGCGCCGTGGTCTCGCTGATGGAGCGCAGCAACGTCGAGACCGTGATCGTCGCCGGCCGCGTGCGCAAGTGGAAGGGCCGCATGCTCGACACCAACTTAGGCGCCCTGCGCAAGCAGCTCGAGGAGTCGCGCGACTATCTGTTCGCAAACTCGATGTTCAAGCCGATCGAGAAAAACCTGTTCCGCGAGCCTTGAGCTCAGTTCCCAAACCCATCCGCCACGCGAACGTCGATCAGCCTGGGTCCACCGGGTGACGGCTGGCGCAACGCGGCCGCCACATCGCCCGGCCGCTCGACGCGCGTGGCCGGCACGCCCATCGCCTGCGCGAGTGCGCAGAAGTCGATCGGCGGGTCGCGAAGGTCCATGCCGACAAATTTGTCGGACTGGCGCATCGACACCATGCGCTCTTTCAGGATGCGGTAGCTCTGGTTGTTGCAGACGATGTAGGTGATCGGCAATTTGTAGCGCGCCGCCGTCCACAGCGCCTGGATCGTGTACATCGCGCTGCCGTCGCCCACCACCACGAACACCGGGCGCTGTGGCAGCGCGAGGCTCACGCCCACCGCGCCCGCCATCGCGAAGCCTATGCCGCCCGAGGCCAGGCCGTGGAAACACTGCGCGTCGCGCCAGCGCATGAAGCTGGGCAGCGATGCGGTCGACGTGAGGCCTTCTTCCACCACCACCGCGTTGGCCGGCAGCGCGTCGGCAATCTGCAGCATCAGAAAGCGCGGGTCGATAGGCTGGGTGTCGGCGCGGGTGAGCACCTCGGCGGCGAGCTTGGCGCGCTTGGCTGACCAGTTGGTCTTGGCGAGTTCGGCCAATCGTTGCGTGGCCGTGTCGATCTGCTGCGCGCTCATCTTGCGTCGCAGCACGGGAACCAGCGCGCGCATGGTTTCCTTCACGCTGGCGCGCACCGCGATTTCAGTCGGGTAGTTCTTGCCCAGCTCCCAGTCGCGCTCGGAGATGTGCACGATCTGCATGCCCTCGGGCAGCGCGTCGACGGCGTGGTAGACCGACATCCGCAGCATGTCTGCGCCCAGGTTCACCGCCAGGTCGTGCGGCAGGAGCGCGGCGCGCGCGCTCGGCTGAACGCGCGTCACCGAGCCCATGTAAGCGGGGTGCTCCGACAGAAAATGCGCGCCGTAGACCACGCTTTGCTGGTACACCGGCGCGCCCAGCAGTTCGGCGAGTTCGGCGGCTTCTCGCAGCGCGTCGCGCGTCGCGAGTTCGTGGCCGGCAATCAACACCGGGTTGCGCGCTTCGAGCAGGCGATCAGCCAGCTTGTCGAGCACCGCGTCGCTCGGCCGGGTGTCGGTTTCCACCCGGGTGGAATGGGCAAACGCGAGTGGCGCTTGCGCGTCGAGTATGTCGCCCGGCAGGCTGATGAACACCGGGCCGGTGGGCGGTGACATTGCCACCTTCGCCGCGCGGCGCACGATGCGCGGCAGGTCTTCGATGCGCGCCACTTCCACGGCCCACTTCACCAAGGGCTGGGCCATCGGCACCAGCGGTTCGTAGAGCAGCGGCTCCATCAGGCCGTGCCCCTGCTCCTGTTGGCCTGCCGTGACGATCAGCGGCGAGCCAAAGAACTTGGCGCTGTACAGCGCCCCCATCGCATTGCCCAGGCCCGGCGCGACGTGCACATTGCAGGCCGAGAGGCGGTTCGAGGCGCGTGCGTAGCCGTCGGCCATCGCCAGCACGATCGACTCTTGCAGGCCCAGCACATAGCCGACGGCCGACTGCTGGCTAAGCGCATCCATGATGGCCAGCTCGGTCGTGCCGGGGTTGCCGAACAGGTACTCAATGCCTTCGTCGGCGAGCAAGCGCAGGAACGCGGTGTTGCCGGAAATGACGGGGGCGGGCAGGGGTGAGCGGTCCATGGTCGGCGAGCGTACCAAAGGAATGCGCGGTGGCCCTTTGCGGATTCTTTGCGGGTAGGCCTGGGTTGTGGGCTCGCGGCAAACTGGTAGAGTGATTCGACGGCTTTCATCACCCCTTTCATCACCCCAACAGCTTCACATCAAACCGGAGACGAACAATGGCGATCGCAGTGGCTAAATTCCTGGATGTCTCGGCCGGCTTGCAGGCCAATCAGTTTTCAGTGGGTTCGCGCGACAAGATCGAAACTTTCGCCGACCTCGACCCGATCTACAAATTCTTGATGGACGAGCCGATTCCGGTGGTGCTCGCGGTGATGGGAACCGACGGCCGGCCCAACCTCACGCCAATGTGGTTCGACTACGAAGGCTCGACGGTGCTGGTGAACGTGGCGTCGCACCGCAAGAAGATCGAGTGGATACGCGCGAACCCGAAGTTGTCGATGCTGCTCGTGAACCCGGCGAATATGTACCACTGGATGAGCATCAAGTGCACGGTGAAGCGCGAGGTGCTGGAAGACGACCCGAAGGAAGGCCCGCGCGTGACCGCGCAGCTCGACAAGATCTGGACCAAGTACACGAAGAACCCGCCGCCCTACGGCCTGCGTGACCCCGCGATCAAGGAGCGCCGCGTGCTGTTCGAGTGCGCGGTGGACCGAATCGCCACCTTCGGCAAGCCCTGATCAAGGTTCGCTGACGTCATCGTTATGCGCGCCGCGGTCGTCGGCGGCTCACTCGGTGGGCTGACCGCAGCGCTGTTGCTGAAGGAACTCGGCGTCGATGTCGACGTGTTCGAGCGCTCCCCGGTCGAACTCGCGCAGCGCGGCGCCGGCATCGGCTTTCTGCCTGAAAGCCAGCGCTATCTGGTCGAACGCGCCGGCGTGCCGCTGGAGCGCATCAGCGTCGCCACGTCGCACATTCGCTACCTGAACCGCGCCGGCCAGGTGATCCTCGACGCTGCCCACGGTTACCGCTTCAGCTCGTGGAACACCGTGTACCGCGAGCTGCTGGCGCGCTTCGATCCGCGGCTCTACCACCTCGGGCACGAGATGACGGGCTGGGCCGATGCGGGCGCGACGGTCCAGCTTCAATTTGCCGGCAAGCCCGCGCGCCAAGCCGAGCTGCTGGTCTGCGCCGATGGCGTGGGTTCACTGGCGCGCAACCGGCTGCTGCCGAGTGTGAAACCGGTGTACTCGGGCTATGTGGCCTGGCGCGGCATGGTGGCCGAGGCCGAGTTCGACGCCGCCACCTGCGCATTGTTCGATGACGCCATCACCTACTACGTCTATGCCAACAGCCACATCCTCGTGTACCCGATTCCGGGGCCCGACGGTTCGGTGAAGCGCGGCGAGCGGCTCATCAATTTCGTCTGGTACCGCAACTACCTCGAAGGCAGCGACCTCGACCATGTGCTCACTGACGCGAGCGGTCAGCGCCGCGACATCTCCCTGCCGCCCGGTGCCGCCACCCGAGAACATGTGGCCGAGGTGCGCGCCGTCGCCGCGGCGCGCCTGCCTGAGGCGATTGCGCGCGTGGTGTGCGCCACCTCGCAGCCGTTTCTGCAAGTGGTCTACGACATCGAAGTGCCGCGCATGGCGTTCGGCCGCGTCTGCCTGATGGGTGACGCCGCGTTCTCGGTACGGCCACACGCCGCCGCAGGCACCGCCAAGGCCGCTGCCGACGCCTGGGGTCTGGCCGCGGCGCTTGGCCGAACCCCGGACGTGCCCACTGCACTGGCGCAATGGGAGCCGGAACAACTCGCACTCGGGCGGCAACTGCTCGCACGCACCCGCGCCATCGGCCGGCGCTCGCAGTTCGATTGCACCTGGGTCGCGGGCGACCCGGAGTTCATCTTCGGGCTACGGGGGCCGGGCCTATGAGCGCGCAGCGCGACATCGCCCTGCGCATGGCCGACGCCGCCGCGGCCCTGCTCGCGACGCTGTCGCCAGAGCAACGCAATGCCGCCCACTGGGAGTTTCCGTCCGACGAAGAACGGCGCCTGTGGTTCTACGCCCCCACTGACCACGGCGGCTTGATCCTCTGCGAGATGCGCCCGTTGCAGCAACGCCTGAGCATGAAGCTGCTCTCCACGGGCCTGAGCGAAGCCGGCTATGTGACCGCGGCGACGATCATGGGCCTGGAAAACGTGCTCGATCGCCTGGAAGGCTTTCGTGTCGAATACGGCTTTGAGCGCGGCCGCGACCCCTCGCGCTACTACCTGCGCATCTTCGGCACGCCGGGCTCGGACACCTGGTCGTGGCGCTTCGGCGGGCACCACATTTCGATCCATCACACCATCGTCGGCGGCGAGCTGCGCGCCTTCACGCCGTGTTTCTTCGGTGCCGACCCGGCGCGCTCGCCGCTTCTGGGGCCGCAGATGCTGCGCCCGCTGGCGGCCTGCGAAGACTTAGGCTTTGAGTTGATGCGAATGCTGAGCGACGAGCAGAAAGCTGTCGCCGTGTTGTCGGCCGTGCCGCCGATCGATCTGGTCGGCGCCAACCGCCCCATGCTTACCGAGGGCGACGGCCCGAAGCGCCTGAACCACATTTGGCGCAATGAATTCACCGGCGAACTGCACGACATGTTCGAGCGCTACCAAGACAACGAGGAAGCCAAGCTTGGCCTGACGCCTGCGCATGTGAACGCGCTGCGCTACAGCCAGGTGCCGCGAGGTCTGTCCGCCGCCGCGATGAGTTTGCCGCAGCAGGAGGTGTTGCGCGCGTTGCTCGCGGTCTACGTGAACCGATTGCCCGACGCCATTGCCGAGCTGGAGTTCGCCAAGATCGGCGGCGCGCGCTTCGGCCAGTTGCATCTGGCGTGGGCCGGCGGCGACGATCCGCGGCGCCCGCACTACTACCGCATCCACGGGCCGCGCCTGCTCGTCGAATACGACAACGCGGCGCGCGAAGCGAACCATGTGCACACCGTGTGGCGGGATCCCGTCAACGATTTCGGCATCGATGCCTTGAGCGCGCACCACAAGCGCGATCACGACCACGGTGACGGTCGCGATCACGGTCACCGCCACGACCCCGGACACCACCACTATCACGATCACGACCACTAAAACCATGAACCTCGCCCTGTCAAGCCTGCTTGAACAAAGCGACCGTCGCCGTTTGAACGACGCCGAAGTGCGCCAGTTGGCGCAGGGCGCCGAGTTGAGCGCCTTGCTGGCCCAGGCCGGGAAGCTGCGCGACCAAGGCCATGGCGATGTGCTCTCCTACTCGCGCAAGGTGTTCATCCCGCTCACGCAGTTGTGCCGCGACGTGTGCCACTACTGCACCTTCGCTACCACGCCGCGCAAGGGCCAGCGCGCCTACCTGTCGCCCGACGAGGTGCTGGAGATCGCGCGCGCGGGCGAGCGCGCCGGCTGCTTCGAGGCCCTGTTCACGCTGGGCGACAAGCCCGAACTGCGCTACGCCGTGGCGCGCGAGGAACTTGCCGCGCTGGGCCACACCACCACCTTGGAGTACCTGGCCGAAATGTGCGCGCTGCTGTTGCGCGAGACCACGCTGCTGCCGCATGTGAACCCCGGCGTGATGACGCGCGACAAGATCGCCATGCTGCGCCGCGTCTCGGTGTCGCAGGGCATCATGCTGGAGAACATTTCGCCGCGGCTGGGCGAGAAAGGCCAGGCGCACCACGGCTCGCCCGACAAGGCGCCAGCGCTGCGCATGCAGACGATGCGCGACGCCGGTGCACTCAAGGTGCCGTTTACGACGGGCATTCTGATCGGCATTGGCGAAACGCGCGAAGAACGCATTGACTCGCTGCTCGCGATCCGCGAGTTGCATGAAGCCCATGGCCACATACAGGAAGTGATCGTCCAGAACTTCCGCGCCAAAACGTTGACCAAGATGGCGCGCGCCGCCGAGCCCGACCTGGCCGACTTGCAGTGGACACTCGCGATGGCGCGCCTCGTCTTCGGGCCGGGCATGAACCTGCAGGCGCCGCCGAATTTGTCGCCAGGCGCCTACGTCAAGCTGGTCGCGGCCGGGCTGAACGACTGGGGCGGTGTTTCGCCAGTCACGCCCGACCATGTGAACCCCGAAATGCCGTGGCCGGCACTCGCGACCTTGCGCGAGAACACTGCCGCTGCGGGCAAGGTGCTGGTGGAACGCCTGGCCGTCTACCCGGCTTATTGCGCGGACACGGCCACCTGGCAAGACGCTTCGATCGCACCGCGCGTGTTGCGCATGGTCGATGCGCAGGGCTACGCGCGCACCGACGACTGGTCGCCCGGCCAGGCGGGGCCGCTGCCGCTGGCGTTCGATTCCACGGCACCGAAAGCACCCACCGCACTCGTCACGGCTACACCAGCCAAAGCGCGCCCGGCCAGCGCCGAACTCCAGCGAATCCTCGATGCAGCGAATGCTGGCGACACCCTGATGGAGCGCGACATCGTCACGCTGTTTCAAGCGCGTGGCGCGCAGTTCGACGCCGTGTGCGCCGCCGCTGACGAGCTGCGCCGCCGCAGCGTGGGCGACACGGTGCGCTATGTGGTGAACCGCAACATCAACTACACCAATGTGTGTTCGTTCCGTTGCCACTTTTGCGCGTTCTCCAAGGGCAAGGGGCACGACAGCCTGCGCGGCACGCCCTACGACCTGGGCCTGGACGAAGTGGTGCGGCGCACCGTTGAAGCGTGGCAGCGCGGCGCCACCGAAGTCTGCATGCAAGGCGGCATCCACCCCGACTACACGGGGCAGACCTATCTGGCGCTGTGCCGCGCCGTGAAGAGCGCGGTGCCGGCCATGCACATTCACGCGTTTTCGCCGCTCGAGGTGTGGCATGGCGCGACGACGCTGGGCCTACCGATCGGCGAATTTGTGCAGCGCCTGCGCGACGCGGGCCTGGGCACGCTGCCCGGCACCGCCGCGGAAATACTCGACGACGAAGTGCGCGGCATCATCTGCCCCGACAAGCTGAACACCCAGACCTGGCTCGACGTGATCGAGGCGGCGCATGGCGCGGGCTTTCGCACCACTGCGACCATCATGTTCGGTCATGTGGATCGCTACGAACACTGGGCGCGGCACCTGTTGCAAGTGCGCGAGCTTGCGCAGCGCACGGGCGGCTTCACCGAGTTCGTGCCCTTGCCGTTCGTGCACATGGAAGCGCCGATGTATCTGCGTGGCAAGGCACGCAAGGGCCCTACCTACCGCGAAACCGTGTTGATGCACGCCGTGGCTCGGCTGGCGCTGAACCCGGTGATACCGAACATTCAGGTGTCGTGGGTGAAGCTGGGCGAGCAAGGTGTGCGCGCCTGTCTGCGTGCTGGCGCGAACGACCTGGGCGGTACCTTGATGAACGAGAGCATCTCGCGCGCCGCCGGCACCTGCCATGGCCAGGAAATGGCGCCGCAGCGCATGGACGAGCTGATCGCCTCGTGCGGCCGTACGGCCCAGCAGCGCACCACGCTCTATGCGGCCGCGCCGCAGGCGCAGACCGAACGCTCTTACCGCGCGCCAGAGCTGACCGCGATGGTCTTGCCGCCGGCGGGAAAACGTTCGCGCATCAGCTCTTCTGCACTGACAAGCTAGGACCCTCATGGACTACGGCTTCAGCATCCCCACGCGCGGCGCGCTCGCCACGCCCGAGAGCATCGTCGCGATCACGCAGCGCGGCGAGGCACTCGGCTTTGCGATGGTCGCGATTCCCGACCACATCGTGATCCCGCGCCAAATTGCCTCGCCCTACCCCTACAGCCCGGGGCGCAAGATGCCCGGCGCCGAGGAAGGCGACTGCCTGGAGCAACTCGTGCTGATGTCGTATCTCGCGGCGGCCACGCGGAAGATTCGGCTGCTCACCTCGGTGATGGTGGTGCCGCACCGCAACCCCATGTTTACCGCCAAGGCGCTCGCCACGATCGACGTGTTGTCGCAGGGGCGCGTGACGGTGGGCTGCGGCGCGGGCTGGCTGGACGAAGAATTTCAGGCCATCGGCGTGCCGCCCTTCGCCGAGCGCGGCAAGGTGACCGACGAATACCTGCGCATCTTCAAGATGCTCTGGACCGAAGCCGACCCGCAATTCAACGGCAAATACGCGCAGTTCAAAGACATCGTGTTCGAGCCCAAGCCGGTGCAAAAGCCTCATCCGCCGCTGTGGATCGGCGGCGAGAGCCCTGCGGCGCTGCGCCGCGTTGTCGCCCTCGGCGACGCCTGGTACCCGCTCGGCGCGAACCCGGAGTTTCCGCTGAACACGGTGGAGCGCTACATGAATGCGGTGGCCCTGCTGCGCACCGCGGCGCTGGGTGCGAAGCGTGACCCGAACAGCATCACGCTCGCCTACTGGGCGCCGTGGTACCGCGAAGGCCGCACGAACACGTTGGAAGACGGGCGCCGTGAGGCCTTCACCGGCAGCGACGACGAAGTGGCGCAGGACATTCGTGCGTTTCGTGCCGTGGGCGTGCGCCATCTGCTATTCAACTTCGTGCGCTCGACGCTCAGTGAATCGCTCACCGCGATGGAACGTTTTGCGGCGAAGGTTCTGCCGCTCGCGGCGTGACTCTTCCTGGAGAAGCAGCGATGCAGCCCACGACGATTGCCATTCTGGGAGGCACCGGCGCGCAAGGCAGCGGCCTGGCGCTGCGTTGGGCGCGCGCGGGCCACCGCGTGCTCATCGGCTCACGCAACGCCGAGAAGGCCGCGCAAGTTTGCGCGCAAATCAATCAGCGGCTGGGCGGTGGTGTGGGTGAGTCGGCGTACCTCCCTGCGGCCGAGCCAGCCAGCTACCTGGATGCCGCCACGGCAGCGCCTATCGTCGTGCTGTGCGTGCCGTACGTGGTACAGCGCGCGACGGTGGAAGAAGTGCGTACTGTGCTCGCCGGCAAAATCTTGATCGACACGACCGTGCCGTTGGTACCGCCAAAAGTCGCACGCGTTCAATTGCCCGAGGGCGGCTCGGCAGTGGCGGCGATCCAGGCAATGCTGGGCGACACCGTGCACGTCGTCTCGGCGTTCCAGAACGTGGCGGCGCATCTGCTGCAAGACCTTGAGCACGCCTGGGATTGCGACGTGCTCGTGTGCGGTGACCAGGTCGCGGCGCGCGAAACCGCGATCCAGCTCGCTGCCGACATCGGCTTGCGGGGCGTTCACGCCGGGCCTATCGTCAACTCCGCGGCGAGCGAAGCGCTGACGTCGGTGTTGATCGCCATCAACGCGCGCTACAAGCTCGCCGAGGGTGCGGGAGTGCGCATCACCGGTCTGCCCATCGAGACGAAGTGATGGCCGAGATGGCGCGCAAGCGCGAGTTGCGGGTGATCGCGCTGGGCGGCGTGCCGCTTGTGCAACCGGGCGACGACCTGGCGGCGATCGTGCTCGCCGCGCTTGAACACTCGGGCGAGGCGCTCGTCAGTGGTGATGTGTTGGTGCTGGCGCAAAAAATCGTCTCCAAGGCGATGGGCCGGCAGGTCGAACTGGCGACGGTGCAGCCCTCGAAGCGGGCGCTGGAACTCGCCGCGGTGGTGGACAAAGACCCACGCATCATCGAGCTGATTCTGCGTGAGTCGAAGAGCGTGCTGCGCGCGCGGCGCGACGTGATCGTGGTCGAACATCGCCTCGGCTTCGTGATGGCCAATGCCGGCATCGACATGTCGAACGTGGAAGGCAATGCGCAAGAAAGCCGGGCGCTGCTGCTGCCGCTGGATCCGGATGGCGAATGCAGAACACTGCGCGAGGCGCTGCGCCAGCGAACCATGGCCGACGTGGCCGTCATCGTCAACGACAGCCACGGCCGGGCCTGGCGCAACGGTACGGTCGGTGTGGCCATTGGCTGCGCCGGCCTGCCCGCCTTGCTCGACCTGCGCGGCAAGCCCGATCTGTTTGGCCGCCCCTTGCGCATCACGCAACTGGGCCTGGCCGATGAGCTGGCTGCCGCAGCCTCGCTGATGATGGGGCAGGCCAGCGAGGGCACGCCGATCGTGCTGATTCGCGGCCTCGCCCGCGCGGCGCAAGACGGCAGCGCCGCGGACCTGGTGCGCCCCAAAGAGATGGATTTGTTCAGATAGCCATGGGCGCGAACGAGAGCAGCACCGTGAACAGCGCCGCGAGCGCTGCGTGGTTCGGCGAGTTCGCGGCCACGCGGCGCTCGATCCGCCGCTATTTGCCGCAAGCGCCGTCGCGCGAGGTGATTGACTCGCTGCTGCAAGCGGCGGTCACGGCGCCCTCGGCACACAACCGCCAGCCTTGGCGCTTTTTGGTGATCGAGACGCTGGCGACGAAACAGGTGCTGGCCCGCGCCATGGGCGCGCGCCTGCGCGCCGACCGCAGCCGCGACGGTGATGCCATGCAAGCGGTCGAAGCCGACGTGGCGCGCTCGCACGCGCGCCTGACCACCGCACCGGTGCTGGTGCTGATCTGCATGAGCATGGTCGATATGGACCGCTACACCGACGCCAAACGCAACCAGGCCGAGCGCCTGATGGCGCTGCAAGGCACGTCGATGGCGGCGCAAAACCTGCTGCTCGCCGCGCACGCCGCCGGCCTGGGCGCATGCTGGATGTGCGCGCCGCTGTTCTGCCCGGAGGTGGTGAGCGTGGCCCTCGACCTGCCCGCCGAATGGGAACCGCAAGCGCTCGTGACCCTGGGTTACGCCGCCGACAGCGGCAAGCCGTTTCGGCGCCGCGCGCTCGGCGAGGTGACACGCTACGAGGCGGGCGAGAAGGGCGCCCCATGATCCTCGCGCTCGCCGGTGGCGTGGGTGGCGCGAAGCTCGCGAAGGGCTTGGCCGAGGTGCTCGGCCCGCGCGAGTTGACGATCGTCGTCAACACGGGCGACGACTTCGAGCACCTCGGCCTGAACATCTCGCCCGACCTCGACACCGTGATGTACACGCTCGCGGGAATCAGCGACGCGCTGCGCGGCTGGGGCCTGGCGGGCGAGAGCTGGAACTTCATGGAGCAGCTCGAGACCCTGGGCGGCGAGACCTGGTTTCGCCTCGGCGACCGCGATCTCGCGACCCATGTGCAGCGCACGCGGTGCCTGCGCGAGGGCCTGAGCCTGTCGCGCGCGACCCAGTCGCTGTGCGCTAGCCTCGGCGTGGCGCACGCCATCGTGCCGATGAGTGACGACCCGGTGCGCACGCTCGTGCATACTGCGGCGGGCGTGCTCGGCTTCCAAGACTATTTCGTGCGCCAACGCGCCGAGCCCATGGTGACCCGGCTCGAATATTCCGGTGCCGATGCAGCGCGCATGGCCGAAGGTTTTCGCGAAGCGCTCAATGACTCCGGCTTGCGCGCCGTGATCATCTGCCCGTCCAACCCCTACCTGAGCATCGCGCCGATCCTTGCGCTGCCGGGCGTGCGCGAAGCCTTGACCAGGCGCCGCGTGCCGGCGATCGCGGTGTCGCCCATCGTCGCTGGGCAGGCGATCAAGGGGCCGGCGGCGAAGATCATGCGCGAACTCGGCAGCGAGCCTTCGTCGCTCGCCGTTGCACGCTTCTATGAGGGGCTGCTCGATGGTTTGGTTGTCGACCGCGCCGACGCGGTGCTGGCCGGAGCCATTGAGCGCTGCGGCATGCGGTGCTTCGTCACCGACACCGTGATGCGCGTACCCGGCGACCGCGCCGCCCTTGCGCGCCGCGTGCTTGAATTCGCAGGCATGCGCGCTGCGTCCGCGACATCATGAAATCGCCGGATCGCGTCGAACGCGCCAAACCTGCTGGCGAGCCGGTGGCCACGGCCGTGCGCCCATGGCTGGTGTTGCCGATGAAGTCGCTGCGCGAAGGCAAGAGCCGGCTCGCACCGGTGCTGGGCCCGCGGCAGCGCGAAGATCTGCTTGAGCACTTGCTGCGGCGCGTGCTCGAACGTGCCGCCGAGTTTCCGGGC
>JANOLJ010000318.1:0-10748 GCA_031419715.1 Burkholderiales bacterium
GATGGGGCACCACGAGAAGCAGCTTTCCGGATCGGACCCCGCGACCACCAACAACCGGATGGAGCTGATGGGCGCGATCCGCGCGCTCCAGGCGCTGGCCGAGCCGTGCCGGGTGACGCTCCACAGCGACAGCACAGCAGCGTGCCGCGCTCGCGGGCCCACAACTGCGCCGCGTCGGCTTGGCCGAGCTTGTCCACGATCGCGCCGAGCATCGCGAACAGCAGCGCCTCGAACGCGCCGATCGCCGCGGTGAGCAGCGTCATGCCGGCGATGAACGGGCGCATTCCCGCGGTGCAAGACCAGACGAAGGCCATGAAGCCGCGCGCCGGTGCCGGCGCGGGGCCGTCCGGATACGGATGCACCAGCCTTTCGAAAAAAGCGAACACGAATCAAACCTCCCTGGGTCGGGCGTCGCTGCGCACCAGCATGCGCCGCGCCGCGGGTCCGCAGCGTAGCCGATTCACATGAATGAGCCGAAATCCCGGATCAATTCAACCGATCACCGTGCTCGCCGCTGGCCACAATGCAGCTATTCAAGGCGACAAACCGACCGCAGATTGGGCGGACCACCGGAACCCGTAACCGGCGCCAGAAACCGTCTTCGCCAGCAATGGTGTTGCCCGGTAAGCAGCAGGGCCACCGCGAGGTGGCCCTACGCTTTTGTGCAAAGCGCGGCCGCTGCGTGGCCGCAACCTGGGGCCCACTCGATGCGCTATTCCGCTGCGCTTGCCGCCACCCTTGCCGCCACCCTGTTCTGCATCGCACCTTCGGCCATGGCCTTGAAGATCGATGCAAAGGCCCTGGCGCGCTTTGACGTCACCTATGCCCCGTGCGAAGCCCGATTCGCGGAAATGCGCGGTCGCGGCGACGAGGTCTACCTGAGCCTGTGGAACGCCAAGCTCGACGCCAAGACCCGTGCGCAACTCGGTACGGTGCGCAAGGCGACACCTTACACGACAGAGCGGCGTCGCCTCGTCCCGTCGGCACCGCCCGCCGCGGGCACCCCAGCGGCCAGCGCTTTCGAGCAAGAGTGCCGCGACCTGTGGGCGCAGGCGCAGCGCGGCATGCAAGGCAAGGGGTAGACGCCGGAACCGCGCAACGGCAATGGCGACGTTTCCAGGCCCGGCGATGCACAATCGCCCCAGGCTTTCGGAGCACGCCATGGGAATGCCGCTGAAGAAGATGTCGCTCGATCAATTCATCGCTTGGGAAAACGCGCAAGACGGGCGCAATGAGTTTCACGGTGGCGAGGTGTTTGCGATGGTGGGGGGCAGGCGCACCCACGGTCGCGTCGTATTGAACCTGGCCACCCGACTGAGCCTGCTGCTGTCCGGCACGCCCTGCCAAGTCTTCAGCGAATCGATGAAGATCCAGATCGCGCAGGACACGATTCTCTATCCCGATGTCTTCGTCACCTGCGACGCCGCGGATCTGCGCACCGACATGATCTTTCGCGCACCCAGCCTGGTGATCGAAGTGCTGTCGCCAAGCACCCAGGCCTACGACCGCAGCCAGAAATTCGCGCTCTACCGGCGCATCGCATCGCTCAAGGAGTACCTGCTCGTCGACCCGGACTCGCGGCGCGTGGAGGCGTTTCGCCGCAATGAGCAGGATCAGTGGGTGCTGCACGACATGAGCGACGGCGATACGCTGGAAGTCGCGTCGCTCGCCGTCAGCCTGCCCATGGCACAGGTCTTCGAAGGCGTGGATGTCGATGCCGCGTGACGCTGCGGGCGCATCGCTCGACGCCGAACCGACTGTGTCGCCCGTGAATTTCGATCTCACCGGTCGCGTGGCCATCGTCACCGGCGCGTTCAGCGGCTTGGGGTTGCACTTCGCCAAGGTGCTCGCCGCGCAGGGCGCACGCGTCGCGATGCTCGGGCGGCGTGTCGACCTCGGGCGCGGCCTCGCGGCGAAGATCAATGACGAGGTGACGCGCGGCGACGCCTGCAGCGCTTTTCACGTCGACGTGCGCAACGCCGCCAGCGTCGCCGCGACGATGCGCGAAATCGTCGCCGCGCTGGGCGTGCCCGACATACTGGTGAACAACGCCGGCATCGCACTGCGAGCGCCGGCGCTGGACACCGTCGAGGCCGACTGGCTGGAGATGCTCAACGTCAACCTCGGCGGCGTGATGCGCATGGCGCAAGCCACGGCGCGCGCGATGGTGGGCGCCGGGCGCGGCGGGGCTATCGTCAATATCGCCTCGATCGTCGGCCTGCGCGTGCGTGCCGGGGTGCTGGCCTATGCCGCGACGAAAGCCGGCGTCGTGCAGATGACGAAAGCGCTGGCGCTGGAGTGGGCCGAGCACGGCATTCGCGTGAACGCGCTGGCGCCAGGCTACTTCGTCACCGAACTGAACCGGGCGATGCTCGCCTCACCCGCCGGCCAGGCCATCATCGCGCGCATTCCGCATCGCCGCACGGGCGAGTTGAGTGAGCTGGATGGGCCCTTGCTGCTGCTGGCCAGCGATGCGTCGAGCTACATGACGGGGGCTGTCATTCCGGTCGATGGCGGGCACCTGGTCAGTACCTTGTAGCGGCACGGCGCGGATTCGTGCGAACCCACGGTCACGCATCCCGCAAAACTTCGCTGCGGCGCCGCATCGTCGCCGCCTACGTCATGCTGGCCATCGTGGTCTGCGGATCGTTCGCCGCCGCAGTGATGTTCGCGCTCGAAGCCATTGAAGAGAACGTCATCGTCGAGAAACTGTCGGCGGCGGCGGACGAATTGATATCGCGCCACCGGCAGGGTTTGCCGATCGATATACATTTCGGCCCTGAACTGTTGTTCGCAGACCGACTCCCGCCGGACATGCGCGCTCTTACGCCCGGCGTGCATGAGTTGAACGTGGCGGGCCGCTCGCTGGAAGTACTGATCCGCCGCGAAGCCGGAGAGACTTACGCGGTGGTCACCGACGACAGCAAGTTCGAGGACATTCAGCATCAAGTCTTCGCTGTCTCGCTGGCCGCGGCGATCGCTTGCGTGGCGCTGGCGTACCTGCTCGGCCGCATGACCGCGAACTGGGTCATCGCGCCGCTGTCGTCGTTGGCTCGAGCGGTGCAACGGGATGCGGACGACGAGGACCTCGTGACCTTGATCTCCGCCGACGAGATCGGCGTGCTGGCGCGCGCCTTCGCCGAGCGCCGCGGCGAATTGCGCCAGTTTCTCGAACGCGAACGCTGGTTCACCGGCGACGTGAGCCACGAACTGCGCACGCCGCTGACGGTCATGCTCGGTGCCGCCGAGCTGCTGATCTCCAGGCTCGAACAGCGGCCCGATCTGCTCGCCGTGGCGGAGCGGATTCGCCGCACCGCCGCCGACACGACGCAGCGCGTCAATGCCCTGATGCTGTTGTCGCGCGCGCCGCATGCGGTGGACGCGCCTCGTACCGCGCTGCTGGCGATCGTGCGCCAGGAGATCGAGCGTTGCCGCCCGTTGCTGGAGGGCAAGCCGGTGGCGCTGCGGCTGAGTGCCGCCGAAGATGTTTCGGTATTCGCCCGGCCGGAACTGCTGGCAATCGCGATCGGCAACCTGCTGCGCAATGCCTGCCAGTTCACCGACGTCGGCGAGGTGATGGTGACAGTGACCCCCGAGCACATCGTGGTCGAGGACACCGGAGTCGGCATTCCCGACGCGCTGCGCGAGCGCCTGTTCGAGCGCTATGTTCGGGGCGACCACCAACGCGTGGCCGGATCGGGACTCGGCCTGGCGATCGTGCGCCGGGTCGCGGAGCACCTCGGCTGGGACGTCCGGCACGAGGACCGTGCAGGCGGCGGCAGCCGCTTCGTGCTGGACTTCAAGGCCGGTTCATCGCCGGAGCGCAACCGACATCTGTCTTGACGCGTTCTTCACGCGCTTGGCGCCAGACTCGGCCACCAGGGCGGGCTGGCGGCTCGCGCGGATCGTGTGGGATCGCTTCGGCGCTTCGTTCACGTTTGTCGCCGGTGCCGCCATTGCCGCGTTGGCGTCGTTCATGATCGTGTGTTGCGCTCGCGTGCGACACATGTGCCCGGCGAGCCACCCGCGTCGAGTATCCGCATGCATATCCTGATCATCGAAGACAACCCCGACATCGTCGCCAACCTGTACGGCTTTCTCGAGCCGCTGGGCTACACGCTCGATCACGCGCGCAACGGCAGCGCCGGTCTGGCCTTGGCGGTGCAACAGGAGTTCGACGCGATCGTGCTCGACCTCATGCTCCCCGGGCTGGACGGCCTGGAGGTTTGCCGCCGCATCCGGCGCGAGGCACGTCACCCCGCGCCGGTGCTGATGCTGACGGCGCGCGACACGGTGCAGGACAAGGTCGAGGGCTTCGACGCCGGGGCCGACGACTACCTGGTCAAACCGTTTTCGCTGGTGGAACTCGAGGCGCGGCTGAAGGCCCTGGTGCGGCGCTCGCGGGGCGCGCCATCGGACGCCGTGCTGGCCCTGGGCGACTTGCGTTTCGACCCGCGAACCTTCGAAGCCACGCGCGCGGGCCGGCCGTTGCACCTGACACCCACCGGATACAAGTTGCTCGGCGCGCTGTTGCGCGCGGCACCGCAGGTGCTGAGCCGGGAGCGCCTGGAACGCGAGGTCTGGGGCGACGATCCGCCCGACAGCGATGCGCTGCGCAGCCACTTGTACTCGCTGCGCATCCTGCTCGACAAACCGTTCCCGGCAGCCATGCTCAAGACGATTCCCGGCATCGGCTACCGGCTGGTCGATCCCGCCGCGCACCAACGTCTGGATACAAGCGCCTTCACGCCGTCTTGACACGATGTTCGGCAAACTTCGGCGGCTCGGCGCCCGAGCATCCTGATGACGTCCATTGCAGCCGCGGTTGCCCACTTGCCCACTTGCCCACTTGCCCACGCCACAAGGTTCCCGTTGATCCGTGCGATTTCACTCATGGCTCGGCGCAGGAGCCTGGTGGCGCTCACGCTCGCTCTGGGCTTGGCCGCGCAGGCACAGCAACCGGCGCAACCGATACCGAGCTTCGCCGAACTCGAGGCCCTGGGCGCAACGATCGGGGAGATTCGAATCCTCAACCGCGACATCTTCGACACCTCCAACCCGAAGGAAGACAAACTGCTGTTTCGCTGGGCCAACGCGCTGCACATTCAAACGCGCGCCGGCGTCATCGAACGCACGTTGCTGTTCAAGAGCGGCGAGCCGCTGTCGGTGCGCCTGATCGACGAGACCGAACGCGTGCTGCGCGGCACGCGCTACCTGTATGACGTGCACATCGAGCCGTTCGCTTACCACGACGGTGTCGTGGCCATCGACGTGCTGACGCGCGACACCTGGACGCTCGACCCGAGCGTCAGCGTGGCGCGCAGCGGCGGCACGAATTCGAGCTCGATCAGGCTCAACGAGTACAACCTGCTCGGCACCGGTATCTCGCTGAGTTACGGGCGCACCACGAACGTGGATCGCTCGAGCAACGAGTTTCAGTTCGCCAACGACCGGGCCTTCGGCGGCTGGACCGCCTTGCGCTACAGCCATGCGCGCAACAGCGACGGCCAGCGCGATGCGGCTTCCGTGGCGCAACCGTTTTATGCACTCGATACGACCTGGGCCGCGAGCGCCTCGGCGTCGAAAGACGACCGGATCGATTCGGTTTACAACGCCGGCGTCGTCGCCAGCCAGTATCGCCACCGCGAGAACCGGGCCGAACTCTGGGGCGGCTGGTCCGAGGGCCGTGTCGACGGCTGGGTGCAACGCTATTCGATCGGTGCGCGCCAATCGAGCGACGCCTATGCGCTGTCGCCGGGCCTGACGGCGCCCGCGCAACTGCCGCCCGACGAGAAGCAGGTGGCGCCGTTTGTTCGATACGAGCTGATCGAAGACCGGTTCGAAAAGGTGCGCAACCGCAACCAGATCGAGCGGCCCGAGTTCTTTGCGATGGGCTGGGCCGCGACGCTGCAACTGGGGTATGCCGCAACCGCGCTGGGCTCGACACGCAACGCATGGCACTACGTCGCGTCGGTAGCGCGCGGCTTTGAGCCGAGCGCCGGGCAGACGCTGCTCGCATCGGGCGAAATCGGCGGCGAGTACGCGGATCGGCAGGTACGGCGCCAACGCGTCGGCGCCAAACTCCAGTACTACCTGCCGCAACACAAGGCCTGGCTGTTCCACGCCGCGGCGTCTGGCGATGCGCTGACCCGGCCCGACCCCGGCGAGGAACTGCTGCTGGGTGGCGACAACGGCCTGCGCGGCTACCCGCTGCGCTACCAGAGCGGCCACCGGCGTGCGCTGATCACGCTCGAAGAGCGCGCCTACACCGACGTGTTCATGTTCCAATTGTTCCGCCTGGGCGGCGCGGTGTATTTCGACACCGGCCGCGCCTGGGGCGGAACCAATACCAACACCGCCAACCCCGGCTGGCTGCGCAGCGCCGGAGCCGGATTGCGCATCTTCAGCGTGCGATCGGCGTTCAGCAACGTGTTGCACATCGACGTGGCGTTCCCGGTCGATTCCGAGGCCGCCGTGAAGAAGGTCCAGTTCCTGGTCAAAACCAAGGCCAGCTTCTGATTGCGGCGTCGCATTCAGTGTCTCGCCATCAGAATCTCAATTGACATGAATCGAAGTGACGAGGGCTTGGCTCGCGGGCTGGGCATAACGATGACAAAGATTTTCCCCGCGCGCTACGCGCTGCTGCTCTGGGTTGCGGCCGTGTTCCTCGCGCTGAACACCAGCGTGCGCTTCGCCTTGCTCGTTTTCGAGGGGTCGGCGAGCGCCGGTTTGTCGGCATCGGGATTGGCCGGCATGTTCGCCTCCGGCCTGCTCTACGACGTTGCCGCACTCGCCTACCTCGTGGTGCCGTTCGCCGTGCTCGCACTCGTGTGGCCGAATTCGCCCCGCGGCCGGCGCGGCCATGCGATCAGCGCGATGGCCTTGCTTGCCGCCGTGCTGGCGGGGCTGCTCTTCACCGCGGTCGCCGAAGGCGTGTTCTGGAACGAATTTGCATCGCGCTTCAACTTCATCGCCGTGGACTACCTCGTCTACACGCGTGAGGTCATCGGCAACGTGCAGCAGTCCTACCCTGTGGGCCTGATTCTCTCGGGCATCGCCGCCGCGGCCGTCTTCATCGTGTTCATGTTGCGCCGCCCAGTGTGGCGCAGCGCCTCGGCGAACGCCGGGAGCTGGGGTCAACGGCTCACCGCGACGGCGCTCGTGCTGGCGCTGCCGGGCTTTAGTTTCTTTGCGGTAGGCGACGCGCCTCGCGAGGCCGTAGCCACCGCAGCCGGTCGCGAACTCGCCGGCAACGGCCCCTACGAATTCATGCGCGCGTATCGCAGCAACGACCTTGATTTCCAGAAGTTCTATCGCACCCTCGCGCCCGGGCAGGCGCAGCACGACGTGCGCGCGGAGTTCGCCGAAGCCGGCTCGGTGGCGCGTTTCACCGGCGGCAGCCATCCGCTCGAACGTGAAGTCAGCGCTGGCCGGGCACCCAAACCGCACAACGTCGTGATGGTGTCGATTGAAAGCCTGGGCAGCGACTATGTCGAATCGTTCGGTGGCAAACCGGGCCTGACGCCGAACCTCGACCGCCTGGCGCGCGAAGGCCTGATGTTCACGAACCTCTACGCGACGGGGCTGCGCACCGTGCGCGGGCTGGAGGCGCTGACGCTGTCGCTCCCGCCCACTCCCGGCCACGCCGTGCCGATGCGCGCCAACAACAAGGGCTTTCAGACCTTCGGCGGCGTGTTCAAGGAACAGGGCTACGAGCCGCTCTATGTGTACGGCGGCTACAGCCGCTT
Source organism: Burkholderiales bacterium (assembly GCA_031419715.1). Taxonomy (GTDB): domain Bacteria; phylum Pseudomonadota; class Gammaproteobacteria; order Burkholderiales; family Burkholderiaceae_C; genus JAEMQF01. Next base: position 7,749 of record JANOLJ010000318.1, read on the forward strand.
CGACAATATGCGCGACTTCTTCGGTGGCAACGGCTACACCGTGATCGACCGCAGCGCAATTGACGCCAAGGACATCTCGCACGAAACGATCTGGGGTGTGGCCGACGAAGACCTGTTTCGCCTGGCGGTGAAGGAGATCGATGCACGCGCCGCCGCCGGCACCAAGGTGTTCGCGCATGTGATGACGACGACGAACCACCGGCCATTCACCTACCCGGCCAATCGCATCGACATCGCGTCGGGCACCAGCCGCGACGGCGCCGTGAAATACACCGACTGGGCGATCGGCGAGTTCGTGCGTCTGGCGGCCACCCGGCCCTGGTTCGCCAACACCGTGTTCGTGTTCGTCGCCGACCACACCTCGAACGGCCGCGGGCGCACGAATCTGCCGCCGGAGAACTACCGCATTCCGCTCATCGTGTACGCGCCGGGCATCGTCGCGCCCGGGCGCATCGACACGCTCGCCTCGCAGATCGACGTGGCGCCCACCGTGCTGGCGCTGCTCGACGTGAGCTACACCTCGCGCTTTTTCGGGCAGGACATCCTGACCGAAGGCAAGCTGCACCCGCGCGCCTTCATGGCGAACTACCTGACGGTGGGCTACATGCAGGACGGCCACATCGTCGAACTCTCGCCCAAGCGCGGCGTGAAGGTGGTCGATGCGCAGACCGGCGTGCGCAGCGACGGCGATCCGGGCTTGGCCGATCACCTCAGCAACGAAGCCTCGGCCTACTATGAACTGGCAACCCAAGTGCTGCGCGGCGCCGACGCGGCCGCCGCTCTCCTGCGCCAGGCCATCGTGGCGAACTGAATCGGAGGCGATTCAGACAGAGGCGCTGCCTGCGCCACGCAATCGTTGCGCCAGCAAGCGCTCCAGGCGCTGCTCGGCGATGCCGTAAAAGCGCTTGACCTCGTCCACCTGGGCGAGGCAAACGTCAGCAGGTTCGCTCTTCGCCCGTTTCACCGCGAGGATCATCTTGTTCTTGCTCGTGTGTTCGAGCGATACGAACTCGAACACCTGGGTCGCGTAGCCGCAGGCCACGAGCAGCAGCGCGCGCAGGCCGTCGGTCACCATGTCGGCCTCCTGGCCGAGGTGCACGCCATGCTGGAGGATGGCGCGCATCGGGTGCGGGCTCGATCCGTGCTTGGAAAACATCTGCGGCCGCACTTCCTTGTGGCAACACGGCGCGCACAGGATGATCGCCGCGTCGGCTTGCACGCCGAGGTGGATCGCGTGGTCGGTGGCGGTGTCGCACGCGTGCAGCGCGATCATCACGTCGAACGGCCGTGGCGCGTGGTGGGTCACATCGCCCTGCTCGAAGTCCAGGCCCTCGATGCCGAGCCGCGCCGCGACAGCCGTGCACAGCGCCACCATGTCCGCACGCAACTCCACGCCGGTGACATGCGCGTCGATGCCGCGCGCGTGGCGCAAGTGGTCGTGGATCGCGAACGTGAGGTAGCCCTTGCCCGAGCCGAAGTCCAGCACGCGCAATTGCCGCGCCTGCGCCAGCGTCGAGCCCGCCAGGGCGCCGGCAAAGACTTCGACAAACTTGTCGATCTGCTTGTACTTGCGTGACATCGCGGGAATCAGCTTCCCCTGCGCATCGGCCACGCCCAGGGCCGCGAGGAAAGGTCGGTCCGGCTCGACGAAGCGCTGCTTCGTGCGGTCGTGGCCCGCGGCAACGGGCGCGGCATGCGCGGCCGCCTTGCGCCGCAGCGTGCACACGCCCCGCCGGCCAATCGCGAGTTCGATTGTTTGCGTGGTCGTCAGCAGATGCGCGCTGCGAAACGATGTGCCGAGCAGCGCGGCGATGTGTTGCCGGCCTTCATCGATCAACAGGTTTTTCGTCACGTCTTTCGTCTTGTAGCGATGGACGAAGGAGAGCTGCGCCGCACCTCGCAGCTGGATGCTCCGCACAACCACCTGCTGCAATTGCGGTTCGGCTCCGACATGCCTGGCGAGCACGAGCTTGACCAACGTGGAGTGCGCCAGGCATTCATCGAGCAACGCGAAAAACTGGTCGCGTGGCGCGGTGGCCGCGCTTTGCGGCGTGGTAGGTGAATTCGATGGCGGCGCGTCCGCGGCAGCAGGCTTCATGGTCGCTATCATCGCGCGTCGCGAACCCGGGCGCTCGGCGCAGTTCGCAAACCTTGTGCGACGATAGCGCCCCACCCGAAACGGCCACGAACCCACCATGTTGAAAAGTCTGATCGTTGCCCTGGTCGCGGTCGCGGCCCTGGCGTCTGGCTACATCGCCTTCGTCATGTACTGGAGCTACTCCAGCGGCGAGCGCGCCGGCTGGGTACAGAAGTTCTCGCACAAGGGGTGGATCTGCAAGACCTGGGAGGGTGAACTCGCGCTCGTCTCACTGCCAGGAACAACGGTGGAAAAGTTTTACTTCACGGTGCACGACGACGCCGTGGCCGAAAAGATCACCCGGGCGATGGGCCGGCGCGTGAGCCTGCACTACGACGAGAAGGTCGGGCTGCCCACCAGCTGCTTCGGCGACACGCGCTATTTCGTCAAGGCGATCACCGACACGCCCGACATTCCGCTTGGCCCGGGCGTCAGCCTGCCCAATGCCCCGCCAGCCCCAGCGGGCGCCGCGTCGCGCTGAGACCGATTGGCATTGAGTCGCGCAAGACATGCAAGTTGAGATTTTTCGTTTTCGCCCCCTTGATTGATTAGAGCGCCTGCTACTTTGACGAGCACTTTGCCTGCGAGGAGTCAGCGCGGCGCGGCAGGCGGCACCCGGCGGGGGCGATTTCTGGGGCTTTGATCCGCGCAGGCCTGGGGTCGGCGCGCGCCAGCGCGCTTCCACATCTGACTCGCCGCGTCTGTTTGAGTGGAGTGAGCGAAGCGAACGCAGCGAGTTCAGCGGCGCGACCCCAGGCCGAGCAGCGCAGTGGAGTCGGCGCGCAGCGCCGACCGCCCCAGCAAGAGCCCCCGCCCGGGGCCGCCTGCCGCCCCCCGGCGAACCGTGGAGGAAAGAGGCGCGC
>JANOLJ010000319.1:0-1813 GCA_031419715.1 Burkholderiales bacterium
CAAGGAGCGCGCGCTGATGCGCGAATTCGGCCTGGATGAAACCGCGCTGACCGAAGAGGAAGTCGCCAAGCGCCGGCAGGAGCTGAAGATCCTCATCAAGATGGGGAAGACACGCGGCTTTCTCACGCACCAGGAAATCAACGATCACCTGCCGGAAAAACTCGTCGACAACGAGATCCTCGAGGCCATCGTCTCGATGCTCAATGACATGGGCATCGCCGTGTATGAGCAGGCGCCCGACGCCGCCACGCTGCTGATCGCCGGCGGAGGCACCACCACCGCGACGGAAGAAGAAGCCGAAGAGGCCGCGGAAGCGGCACTGTCCACGGTGGACTCCGAATTCGGCCGCACCACCGACCCGGTGCGCATGTACATGCGCGAAATGGGCACGGTCGAGTTGCTGACGCGCGAAGGTGAAATCGAGATCGCCAAGCGCATTGAAGGCGGTTTGCAGGCGATGATGCTGGCCATCAGCGCCTCGCCGACAACGATCGCGGAACTGCTGACCTACGCCGACCGCATCGCCAGCGGCGACATGAAGATCTCGGAAGCCGTGGACGGCTTCGTCTCGGAAGACGAAGCGGACGACTATGTGGCCGAAGAAGATGTCGACTTCTTCGACGAAGACGACGACGACGGCCAAGGCGGCAGCAAGGCGCTGACGAAGAAGCTCGAGGAGATGAAGGCCTCGGCGCTCGTCCGGTTCGACAGCCTGCGCATCAACTTCGAGAAGATGCGCAGGGCCTTCGAGAAAGACGGCTATCAATCCGCGCCCTACAACAAGGCCCAGCTCGCCATCAGCACCGAGCTGATGACGATACGCTTCACCGTCAAGACGATTGAAAAGCTGTGCGGCATCCTGCGTTCGCAGGTGGACGATGTGCGCCGCTACGAACGCGAGTTGCGCAAGATCCTGGTCGACAAGTGCGGCATGCCCCAGGAATACTTCATCAAAAACTTCCCCTCGAACTCGCTGAACCTGAAGTGGGCCGAGAAGGAAGTCGCCAACGCCAAGCCGTACAGCACCATCCTGGCACGCAACCTGCCTGCCGTGCAGGAACTGCAGAAGAAGCTCGTCGAACAGCAGGCCCGCGCCGTGGTGCCGCTGGAAGATCTGAAGAAGATCAACAAGCGCATGAACGAAGGTGAAAACTCCTCGCGCGACGCAAAGAAAGAGATGATCGAAGCCAACTTGCGCCTGGTGATCTCGATCGCGAAGAAGTACACCAACCGCGGCCTGCAGTTCCTCGACCTGATCCAGGAAGGCAACATCGGCCTGATGAAGGCGGTGGACAAATTCGAATACCGCCGCGGCTACAAGTTCTCGACCTACGCAACCTGGTGGATACGCCAGGCGATCACGCGCTCGATAGCCGACCAGGCGCGCACGATTCGCATTCCGGTGCACATGATCGAGACGATCAACAAGATGAATCGATTGAGCCGCCAGCATTTGCAGGAGTTCGGCTTCGAGCCCGACGCGCCCACCCTGGCCGAGAAGATGGAGATTCCGGAAGACAAGATCCGCAAGATCATGAAGATCGCCAAAGAGCCGATCTCGATGGAAACGCCGATCGGCGACGACGACGATTCGCACCTGGGCGACTTCATCGAAGACACGAACAACACGGCGCCGATCGAAGCGGCGATGCAAGCGGGCCTGCGCGACGTCGTCAAGGACATCCTGGACTCGCTGACGCCGCGTGAAGCCAAGGTGCTGCGCATGCGCTTCGGCATCGAGATGTCAACCGACCACACGCTTGAGGAAGTGGGCAAGCAGTTCGACGTGACGCGCGAGCGGATACGCCAGATC
>JANOLJ010000320.1:0-6497 GCA_031419715.1 Burkholderiales bacterium
GGAAGTTGATCTTGTCGAACAGGAAGGTGCTGTGGCTGTCCAGGGAATCGATGTCGCGCAGGATCTGCCGCGCCTCATCGAACTGTTCGGCGTTGAGCAGCCGGCTGCGCATCATGAAACTGACGGCGCGCCGCGTGTCCATCACATTGCGCCGGATGCGCCCGTTCAGGTCTTCCTCGCGCGCGATCGCCGAAAGCGCCTCGCCCGCCGCCTGGTCGTTCACGGGCTGGCGCAAGACCCGCGCGCTAACCGCCTCCAGGCTGTCATAGATGCCCTCCAGCGCATCGGCGCTGTACTCGGCGTCGGCGTCGTAGAGCTTGAGCAGCACGTCTTTTGCGTCTTCGATGAGCGCCGGGATGCGCCGCGCGCGCAGGCGCAGCAAACGAAACACCGGCAGGTCTTCCTCGTGAACCGAGAACAGCACGTTCTTGAAGACGATGAAGGCCACGCGCACATTGCGCGGCGTGACGTCGTCGTCGATCAGGAAGTCGGAGCGGATGTGCAGCTCGCCGCTGTCTTCCTCGTAAAACCGCGCCGACTCTTCGAGGTCGTCGTCCACCGCGTCCAGCGGAATCGTCACGCCGAAGCGCTGCGTGATCCAGCTCTTTTCCTCGGCGCTCGGCGCGTCCAGGTCGACCCACACCGGCTGCACGTTCGTCAGCGCTTCAAGGCTCGCGATCTCTTCTTGGAACAACCGGCCGTTGGCCAGCGTGAAGACGTTCAGCATGATGGGCGAGGAGCGAGGTCACCACCTTCAGGGCGGCTGGAGGCAAGGGCGGTTTTCGGCGCCCCGGTCGAAGTCGATGCCCGGCCGATCGCGCGGCTTGCGGGCCACGATTGCGATGCCGAAACCGCGCCCGATCCTGCGGGACACGGGAGCTTAACCGATGGCGCCTGCGACCCCCTGACCGGATGGCCTTGTCAGGTTCGCCGATCCCGGGCACACTGGCCTGGCAAGTTCACCTCGATTGAAGCCTTCCGTCTGTCCCCAGCCAAGGAGAATTCATGAATTTGACGATCAGCGGTCACCACCTCGAAGTCACCCCCTCCCTGCGAGAGTATGTGTTGACGAAACTGGAGCGAGTCACGCGCCATTTCGATCAGGTCGTCGATATCACCGTGCTGCTGTCCGTTGAAAAGCTCCGAGAGAAGGAACGAAGGCAGAAGGCGGAGGTGACTCTGCATGTCAAGGGCAAGGACATCTTCGTGGAGCATGCGAGTGAAGACCTGTATGCGGCGATCGATCAATTGATGGACAAGCTCGATCGGCAGGTCTGCCGCCACAAAGACAAGGTACAGAACCACCATCACGCGGCGGCGAAGCGCCTGAACGCCTTGCCGAACTGAAATTACTTCTTCCCCCTCGTCAACCAAAGCGGCCTGTCGGCCGCTTTTTGGTTGAGGCAACCCTGGATCACGCGGCCAAGCCGTGACTTTGTTGTTGCGACGCAGCAGATTGTCTCGGATCAACCCTTGCGCCCACCCGAGCGCGCCGATAAAAGCTCAGCCAATTCATAATCACGCGCCGTGACATTCGTGTGAAAGTCCTGAACCTGCCATGAACCGCCTTGCTGCCATCCTGCCCCTCAGCAACGTCGCTGTCGACGTGGACGCCACCAGCAAGAAACGCGCGTTCGAGTTCGCCGGGCTGCTGTTTGAGAATCAGCATGCCATCGCCCGGGCCACCGTCACCGACAACCTGTTCGCCCGAGAACGGCTGGGCAGCACAGGCCTTGGCCACGGGGTGGCGATTCCCCATGGCCGCATCAAGGGATTGAAGAACCCGCTCGCCGCAGCGATACGCGTGCGCGCCCCGATTCCCTTTGACGCGCCGGACGAAGAGTCGGTGGGCCTGCTGATCTTTTTGCTGGTGCCCGAAGCGGCGACACAGCGGCACCTGGAAATCCTCTCTGAAATCGCCGAAATGCTTTCGGATCGCGAGTTGCGCGAGAGCCTCAAAACCGAAGCCGACTCGGCCAAGGTGCATCAGCTCATCGCCAACTGGGTTCCTCTGAAGTCGGCGGCTTGATGGCCGCGGGCGCGAGCGCTGCGTGAAGCCCAGCGTCATCAGCGCCGAGGCGCTCTTCGAAGAACACCGGCGTGCACTGAACTGGGAATGGGTGGCCGGTCATGCGCACCCCGAGCGGCGCATCGACGAAGCCGCGGTTCGCAGCGCCCAGTCCACCGCTGACCTGGTGGGCTACCTCAACTACATCCACCCCTATCGGGTGCAGATCGTCGGCCAGCGCGAAGTGGCCTACCTCACGGAATGCCCCGCCGACGTCGCCGAGCGCCGCATCGCGCGCATTGTGACGCTGGAGCCGCCGGCCCTGATCGTCGCTGACGGCCAGTCCGCCCCCGAGCGCCTGGTGGCGATGTGCGACCGCTCCGACATTCCGCTGTTCGTCACTGTCGAGCCGGCCGGCCATGTGATCGACGTGGTGCGCGGCTACCTCGCGAATCACTTTGCCGAACGCACCACGCGCCACGGCGTGTTCATGGACATCCTGGGCATGGGCGTGCTGCTCACCGGCGAGTCGGGTCTGGGCAAGAGCGAACTCGGCCTGGAGCTGATCTCGCGCGGCCATGGCCTGGTGGCCGACGACGCGGTAGACCTCTTTCGGGTGTCGCAAGCCGCGCTCGAAGGGCGCTGCCCAGAGTTGCTGATGAACCTGCTTGAGGTGCGAGGGATCGGCCTGCTCGACATCAAGGCGATCTTCGGCGAGACGGCAGTGCGCCGCAAGATGCGGCTCAAGCTGATCGTGCACCTGGTGCGCAAAGACACGATGGAACGCGATTTCGAGCGTCTGCCCTACGAGCCGCTGTACGAAGAGATCCTCGACGTGCCGGTGCGCAAGGCGGTGATCGCGGTGGACGCCGGGCGCAACCTGGCCGTGCTGGTGGAAGCGGCGGTGCGCGCGACGGTTTTGCAGTTGCGCGGCATCGACACCTACAAAGACTTCATCGAGCGCCAGCAACAGGCGATGTTGAAGCTGTCCTGAGCCTGAGCCTGGGTCTGCGTCTGATGCGCCGCAGCGGCGCCGCGCCGTGCGGGGCACATCGGTCTGGGCCGCTACTTCGCCTTGTGCTCGCAATTCGGCTTGGTGCACGCACCGTACAGAGCCAGCGCATGGTCCTGCAGCTCGAAGCCGCGCGCCACTGCCACCTCATGCTGGCGCTTTTCGATCTCGGCGTCGAAAAATTCCTCGACGCGGCCGCAATCCAGGCACACCAGGTGGTCATGGTGCTTGCCCTCGTTGAGTTCGAACACGGCCTTGCCGGTCTCGATGTGGGTGCGCGCCAGGATTCCCGCCTGCTCGAACTGCATCAGCACGCGATACACCGTGGCCAGGCCGATATCCGCCCCTTCGCCTAGCAGCAGCCGGTACACGTCTTCGGCGCTCAGGTGGCGCCGGCTCGTCTGCTGAAAAACCTCGAGCACCTTGATGCGCGGCAGTGTCGCCTTCAGCCCGCTGTTCTTCAGTTCTTCAGCTCGTGTCATGAATGTGGCGCCGGGCCTCGGGGGTGCCGGGCCGGCCGCTAGAATCGTTGCATCATATCGGCGCGGAAGGTGCGACTGGCCGCACCGGGCGCTCACCTCCATGGCCAACACATTCATTTCCCGCAGCGGCGGGCGGCTCGTTATTGCGCTGCTGGCCGCACTGTGCGCCACGGGTTGCGAGTCTTTGCAGTCGTCCGACAGCCTGCTGGGCGCGCTCACGCCGTATCGCGTCGAGGTGGTGCAGGGCAACGTGATCACCAAGGAACTGGCGGCACTCGCCAAGCCCGGCATGAGCGCGGCCCAGGTTCGTGACCTGCTGGGCACGCCGTTGCTCACCGACATCTTCCACGCCGATCGCTGGGACTATGTGTTCACGATCCAGCGCCAGGGCACCGAGCCGCAGTTGCGCAGGGTTGTTGCCTGGTTCAAGGACGACAAGCTGGAGCGCCTTGTCACCGAGGGCGAACTGCCGGGCGAGCGCGAGTTCGTCGCGGCCATCGATACCTTCAAAACCTCGCGCGACGCCGCGCCGTTGGCGCTGAGCCCGGCGCAACTTCAGGCCTTGCCCGTCCCGGCGAAGTCCGCCGCGGCGAGCGCCGAGCCCACGGGCGCCGTGCGCGACTACCCGCCGCTCGAACCCAAGCCATGACGCAGATGCTGCGCATTGCCGTGGCCGGCGCTTCAGGGCGCATGGGGCGCATGCTGCTCGAAGCCGTGGCGGCGGCCGACGACATGGCACTGGCCGGCGCGCTGGACATCCCCGGCGCCGCCGGGACAGGACAAGACTGTCTGGCGTTTCTCGGTCGCAGCAGCGGCGTGGCGATCAGCGCGGATGTGCGCGCCGCGTTGCGCAACGCCCAGGTGCTGATCGATTTCACCCGGCCCGAAGGCACACTCGCGCACCTCGATGCATGCCGCGAATTCGGCGTCAAGGCAGTGATCGGCACCACGGGTTTCAGCGAGGCGCAAAAGGGCCGTATCGCCGAGCACGCGAAACACATCGCGCTCGTGATGGCGCCGAACATGAGTGTCGGCGTGAACGTCGTGTTGCGCTTGCTGGAAGTTGCGGCGCGTTCACTGAGCCAAGGCTACGACATCGAAGTCATCGAAGCGCACCACCGGCACAAGGTCGACGCGCCCAGCGGCACGGCACTGCAAATGGGCGACACCGTCGCGCGCGCTCTCGGGCGCGAACTCACTGAGTGCGCCGTCTACGCGCGCGAAGGCGTGACCGACGAACGCGATCCATCGACGATCGGCTTTTCCAGTATCCGCGGCGGCGACATTGTCGGCGACCACACCGTGTTGTTTGCCGGCACCGGCGAGCGCATCGAGATCACGCACAAGGCCAGCAGCCGCGCCGGCTATGCGCAGGGCAGCCTGCGCGCGGCGCGCTTCCTGGCCGCGCGCACGAGCGGATTGTTCAGCATGAGTGACGTGTTGGGGCTGGGCTGATGTGCCCCGCAACAGAGGGGCAGCATGACGGGTTTTGAGCAATTCTGGTCGCAAGGCGACCTGATCACGCGCGGTGTGGCCGTGATCCTGCTGGCGATGTCAATCAGCGCCTGGGTCATCATCTTCTGGAAGGGATGGCTGCTGCGCCGCGTCAGCCAGGACATGACACGCGCCATCGCCGCGTTCTGGGCCGCGCCGTCGATGGCGATGGGCCGCGAGCAGCTCGCCAAGTTCGACCGGGAAGCGGTCGTCAGCCCATTGCTGGACGCCGCCTTGGCCACGGCGCCGGGCGGCACGTTGGAGAGCAAGGGCAAGGTCGATTCGCAGCTCACGCGGCGCCTGCGCGACGCGCTGCACGCGGTGCTCGCGCAGTTGCAGTTCGGCCAAGTGCTGCTTGCGTCGATCGGCAGCACGGCGCCCTTCATCGGACTGTTCGGCACCGTGTGGGGCATCTATCACGCGCTGCTCAGCATCTCGGCGGCCGGCAGCATCACGATCGAACGCGTCTCCGGGCCGGTGGGCGAGGCGCTGGTGATGACGGCCGCCGGCCTGGCGGTGGCGATCCCCGGCGTGCTGGCGTACAACATCTTCGGCAAGCGCGTCGCGGCCTGCGAAGCCGAGCTGGAAGGCTTTGCCCACGACTTGCGCGAAATGATGGTCGATGCCGGCGCGGTGGGCGACCTGGCGCGGACCGGTGCCGAGCGCGCCGAGCCCGCCGAGGCGCCGCCGAGCGGCGTCGCCGCGTCGCACGCGGGGGTCTGAGCCCATGGCCTTTGGGCGCCTAGAACGCAACATCGGCCCGCAGCCGATGAGCGACATCAACATGACGCCGCTGATCGACGTGATGCTGGTGCTGCTCGTGATCTTCATGATCACCGCGCCACTGATGAGCAGCAGCCTCAAGCTCGACCTGCCCAAATCCGATGCCGCGGCGCCGAGCGACAGCCCGCAGTACATCGCGGTGGCGCTGGACCTGCAAGGGCGCTTGTACTTCGGCGATGAGCTGCTGGAGCGCGCCGCCTTCATCACCCGTGTCGGCGACGCCGCGCGCAAGAACCCGCAACTCGAGGTGCAGTTGCGCGCCGACAAGGGCGTGGCCTATGGCAGCGTCGCCGAGTTGATCGGCATCGTGCAAAAGGCGGGTTTGAGCCGCATCGGCTTCATCGCCGACCCCGGTTCGGCGCCGCCAGCCCGGTGAATTGCCTGCGATGACGTGCGCTGTATCGGTTTCGTATGGTGCGTCGGCATTCAACCAAATCATGGCTGAATTCGCACGGTCGGCCTGCCGTCGTCGTGGCTTCAGGGCGACGGCGGCGCCCCCGTTCTCCGGCCCACGCTCGCGGGGCAACGCCGCAGCCTGCAGTCCCCCGCCGCGTCAACACGGTGACGCCCTGGATAGCTTGAGGACACCGCGAATCGGTCCTGCGCCCGGGGGCACCACCGCCGCCCTGTTTCAACCTCCGGTGGCATGCCACGCCGTGCCATGCCACCCGGGTGTCGGGGCTGGCGGTTTGGGGTACGGGCGTAGGCACCATTCGCG
>JANOLJ010000321.1:0-5467 GCA_031419715.1 Burkholderiales bacterium
TGCAGCGCAGGCGAGGGCGGGCCGGCTACAGCGGGCATTAAGAAGCCGGAGCTCGGCCCGTTCAGGGCCGAGCAAGGGTTCAGCCCGCTGTGGCCGGCCTGCCCTCGCCTGCGCCGCTCAACCCTATGCACTCGCCCGCGCCGCTCCACACCGGCCCGGACAAGGCACAGCGGAGCGTGGCGAATGAGCCAAGGCCTCAGCACCGCGCACTCCGTGGTCGAACCCACCGCGACGTCCAAGCGCATCGCGATGGTGATCGTTGTGCTCTACGCCGTCATCACACTCGTGCCGCTGCTGTGGATAGCCCTGACGAGCATCAAAAGCCCGCCCGATTCGATCAGCTACCCGCCGAAAGTCTTGTTCGAGCCGTCGATCGAAGGCTATTGCAACCTGTTCACGACGCGCTCGCGCCAGACCGAGGAATACATCAAGAGCTTGCCCCCTGCCGCCGATGCCTGCGAGCGCGCGGCGCGTGCCAACAGCATGGTCGTCGTGAGCCGCTCGAACTATCTGCCACGATTCATCAACTCGCTGATCATCGCGATCGGCTCGACGATCCTGTCAGTCGGCCTGGGCGTGATGGCCGCGTATGCCTTCTCGCGTTTCAAGGTGCCGGGCAAGGATGACTTGATGTTCTTCATCTTGTCCACGCGCATGATGCCGCCGATCGCAGTGGCCATTCCGATCTACCTGATGTACCGCGAGCTCGGCCTGTCCGACACCAGGCTCGGCATGATCTTGCTCTACAGCGCCGTCAACGTGTCGCTCGCGGTGTGGTTGCTCAAGGGCTTCATCGACGAAATCCCGCGTGAGTACGAAGAAGCGGCGATGGTCGACGGCTATACCCGGCTGCAAGCGTTTCGCAAAGTCGTGCTGCCGCAGGCGACCACCGGCATCGTCGCCACCGCCATCTTTTGTTTGATCTTTGCGTGGAACGAGTATGCGTTCGCGGTGCTGCTCACCAGCGGCGAAGCGCAGACCGCGCCACCCTTCATTCCCATCATCATCGGCGAGGGCGGGCAAGACTGGCCGGCGGTGGCGGCCGGAACGATGCTGTTCCTGATTCCCATCCTCGTCTTCACCGTGTTGCTGCGCAAACACCTGCTGCGTGGCATCACCTTCGGCGCGGTGCGCAAATGAGCCCGGTTTCCAGCCGCTGGCCCAAATGGCTGCGCCGCGGGCCGATGGAGATGGCGGCGTGCATCGTCATCGCGCTCGGCGTGTTCATGATGTTGCAGCCGTTCGCGATGGTGCTGTACACCTGGTCGTTCGTGACCACGCTGTTCGGCGTGGCGATGTTCACCATCGTCTCGAAGTTTCCCGAATGAAAGCAACCCCCAGACACCTGCGGTATCGCCCCCCGAGGGGGCCAGCCCCCTCGGGGCGGCCCAGCGTGGGCTGAGCCATGGCCGAAATCCGCGTCGAACAACTTCACAAGGCCTTCGCCGATTTCGTGGCGGTGCAGGACTCCAGCTTCACCGTGCGCGATGGCGAATTCTTCTGCCTGCTCGGGCCCTCGGGCTGCGGCAAGACGACAACGCTGCGCATGATCGCCGGCTTGGAGCTGCCGACCTCCGGGCGCATCTTCCTCGGCAATGAAGACGTGACGTTCAAGCGCGCCTCGCACCGCGACATCGCCTTCGTGTTCCAGCTCTTCGCGCTCTACCCGCACCTGAACGTGCGCAAGAACATCGCGTTTCCGCTTGTTTCGCAGGGCATGGCGCGGCGCGAAGTCGAGGCCAAGGTGAACGAGGCGGCGCGAATCCTGCGCATCACGGAGCTGCTCGACAAGTCGGTGTCGGGCCTGTCCAGCGGCGACCGCCAGCGCGTCGCCCTCGGCCGTGCCATCGTGCGCCAGCCTCAGGCCTTCATGATGGACGAGCCGCTCGGCGCGCTCGACTCCGAGTTCCGGGAAGTAATGTGCACCGAGCTGCGCGGCCTGCACGACCGCCTGAAGGCGACGACGGTCTACGTCACGCACGACCAGGTGGAGGCGATGGCGATGGCCGACACGATTGCCATCATGAACCGCGGCGTCATCGAGCAGCTCGGCGCGCCGCAAGAGGTCTACGACCGGCCAGCGTCGGTGTTTGTCGCCGACTTCATCGGCGCGCCGTCGATGAACTTCATCCCGTTTGCCGGCAGCTACGCGCAGGGCGCGAGCGCGGTGGCGATCGGCCCGGCCACGGTGGCGGTGCCGCCGCTGCTGGAAGCTGTTTCCGAACGCGCGCTGCTGTGCGGCGTGCGCCCTGAACACGTGCGCTTCGACGCCGCGTCCGCGCTGCGCGCCGAGGTGCTGGGCACCGAGTACCTGGGCCACAGCCAGATCGTCACATTGACCACGGCGGCAGGCTCGACGCTGCGCGCCAAGCTCGGCGTGAACGTTCCCGCGCAGCGCGGTGACCACGTTGGCCTGGCGTTCGACGCGCACGCCGTGTCGCTGTTCGACCAGCAATCGGGCCGGGCGCTGGCCCGCCGCGGCGAGGCCGCGCATGGCTGAACTGCGCATCGAGGGATTGCACAAGCGCTTCGGCGCGGTGCAGGCCATCAGCGGGCTGACGCTCGACGTGGCGAGCGGCGAATTCATCGTGCTGCTCGGCCCCAGCGGCGCCGGCAAGACGACGACGCTGCGTCTGGTGGCGGGTCTGGAAAAACCCGATGCAGGGCGCGTGCACATAGGAGGGCGCGATGTCACCGCCGACGCGCCCGCGCTGCGTGACGTGACCTTCGTGTTCCAGCAGTATTCGCTGTACCCGCACCTCAGCGTGTTCGACAACCTGGCGTTTCCGCTGCGCTCGCCGATGCGCCCGATGGCCGAGCCGCAGGTGCGCGACAAAGTGATGGAAGTGGCGAAGCTGCTGCGCATCGACGACAAGCTCAAAAGCCCCGCCACGAAGCTTTCGGGCGGGCAGATGCAGCGCGTCGCGATCGGCCGCGCGCTCGTGCGCGACCCGGCCGTCACACTGATGGACGAGCCGCTGTCGTCGCTCGACGCGAAGCTGCGCAACGACTTGCGCCTGGAGTTGAAGCGCATCCAGCAAGACCTGGGCGCGACGATGCTTTACGTGACGCATGACCAGACCGAGGCGCTGACGCTCGCCACGCGCATCGGCGTGCTCGACCATGGGCATCTCGTTCAGGTGGGCAGCCCGCGCGACATCTACGAAGACCCGCAAAGCAGCGCTGTGGCGGCGCGCCTGGGTTCGCCAAGAATCAATCTGATTCCACGCGCCGCGCTCGGCGAGTGGCCCGCACCCACGGGCGCCGCCACCGCGGGCGTGCGCGCCGAGCACCTGCATGTGCATGCGGGTGCCGGTGCCGGTGCCGGTGCGGAGGCGCGCGTGCACGCAAGCGCCTCGCCCAACGCGCACAGCCTGCGTGCGGGTGCGCACACGGCTGTGCCTGCCCAGGTGCGGCGCATCGAAATCCTGAGCGACCAGCGCCTCGTGCACCTCGCGCTCGCCCACAGTGCGCATGAACTCGTGAGCGCCGCGCCGAGCGATGCCGCGCTGGTGCCAGGCGCGGCGGTGAGCGTCGAGTTGCGCCGCGTCTTGTGGTTCGACGCCGCAGGCCAGCGCATCGCCGGCTGACGGCGCAAGACCATTGGAGACCCCGCCATGCCTCACTTCGCGCTGATTCGCGCCGCCACGCAAACCTTGATCGATCATCTCGATGAGCTCACCGAACTCGACCAGGCGATCGGCGATGGCGACCACGGCCTGAACATGAAACGCGGTGCGCTGGCGATCCAGGCGAAGCTGCCAGAGTGGCAGGGCAAGAGCTTCAACGACGTGCTCAAGCTCATGGGAATGACCTGCATGTCGAAGATCGGCGGCTCGTCGGGGCCGGTGTTCGGCACGCTGCTCGTCACGCTTTCCAAAGAACTGCCCGAGTCGCCCGGCCCTGCCGACCTGTCGCGGGCGTTGCAGACGGGCATCGCCGCGCTCACCAAACTTGGCAAGGCGGTGGTCGGCCAGAAGACGCTGCTCGACGTGCTCGACCCGCTGCAGGCCATGCTCGGTGAAGTGGGCGCGTCGGGTGAGCATGGGCGCGACGCCCTGGCGCGGGTGCGCCAATGCGCGCTTGACGCAGCGGCTGCCACCGCGAACATGGACGCCACCCGCGGCCGCGCCTCGTTCCTCGGCGACCGGGCGCTCGGTCATGTGGACCCGGGTTCGCGCTCGGTTGCCTTGATCGTCTGCGCGATTTGTGACAACCTTAGTGCTGCCTGAATCGGCACCCGTTCGGCCATGCTTTCGGTAGCCCACTCCAACCGCCACGCACCATGAAAAAACTCATCAACCACGTCGACACCGTGCTCGCCGAGTCGCTGGACGGTTTTGCCGTGGCGCACGCCGACATCGTGACCCTTGGCGTTCAGCGCGAATTCGTGCGGCGCCGCCACACCAAACCCGGCAAGGTCGCGCTGATCTCCGGCGGCGGCTCCGGCCACGAGCCTTTGCATGCAGGCTTCGTGGGCCACGGCATGCTGGACGCCGCCTGCCCCGGCCAGGTGTTCACCTCGCCCACGCCGAACCAGATGCTTGCCGCGGCAGAGTCGGTGGACACCGGCGGTGGTGTGCTGTTCATCGTGAAGAACTATTCCGGCGACATGATGAACTTTCAAATGGCCGCCGAGATGCTGGAGCGCGACAACGCCACCGTCATCGTGAACGACGACGTGGCGGTGGAAAACTCGACCTACACCACCGGCCGGCGCGGCGTGGCGGGCACCTTGATCGTCGAGAAAATCGTCGGCGCGGCCGCGGAGCGCGGCGACAAGCTCGCCGCGCTCAAGCTGCTGGGCGACGCCGTCAACAAGGCCACCGCGTCGATGGGCGTCGCGCTCACCTCGTGCACCGTGCCGGCCGCCGGCAAGCCGACGTTCAACCTCGGCGCGGATGAGATGGAAATGGGCGTGGGCATCCACGGCGAACCGGGGCGGCGCCGAGTCAAACTCACCAGTGCAGACGACATCGCCGCCGAGCTCGCCGGGGCGATCCTGAAAGATCTGTCGCTCAAACGCGGCCAGGAGGCGATCCTGTTCGTGAACGGCTTCGGCGGCACGCCGACGCTTGAACTCTATGTGATGGTGCACGCCACGCTGAAGGTATTGCATGGGGCAGGCGTGAAAGTGGTGCGGCACCTCACCGGTTCTTACGTCACGTCACTCGAGATGGCAGGGTGCTCGATCACCGTGACAGCGGTGGACGCGCTCGCGCTCGCGCTGTGGGACGCGCCGGTGCACACCGCTGCGCTGCGCTGGGGGATGTAGGCCCGCTTGCGCTCCGTTCGTTGGCATAGGGCGGCGCGGCGCGGCGCGGCACGGCGCAGGCGCAGGCGCAGGCGCAGGCGAGGGCGAGGGCGAGGGCGAGGGCGAGGGCGAGGGCGAGGGCGAGGGCGAGGGCGAGGGCGAGGGCGAGGGCGGGTCGGCCCCAGCGGGCTGAACCCTTGCTCGGCCCTGAAC
>JANOLJ010000322.1:0-6563 GCA_031419715.1 Burkholderiales bacterium
AGAGTTTTTCGGGCGTGCCTTCATCCCCGATCCAGCAACAAGCCCGCCTCAAGCCCCGCACTTGGCCCTGCGGCACACCTTACTTGGCGCTTGCCTTGGCCGGCTTCTTCGCCGCCGCAGGTTGTTGCAGCCCTTCCGACATGCCGATCAACACGCCGCTGACGAGCGCGGCATAGCTGTCCAGCATCGCCTGCGCCTGGCGCATGCCGCTGCTGCGGCCTTCGCGCAGCGCGTTTTGCGCCTGCGCCATCAACTGCTCGACGCTCGTGATCGCGCCCATGCCGGTGCCGGTGCCTTGGATCTTCATTGTGTCGAGCACATGCTGCCACGGCGCCTGCAACGCGCCGCCTGCGTCTTTCGCCGCCTTGCCGACGGTGGTGAAGAACATGTCTTCCATCTTTTCGATGTTCGCCAGCGCGGTTTTCATCGGCTTGTCCTGCACCGCCATGCCTTGCGAGACGAACTGCTCCAGCGCCTTGCGCTGCGCCTCGACAGCCTTGAGCAGCGCGGCGTCCATGCCGGCGAAGGCCTTCTCCAACAGCGCCTCGACGTCCACGCCCGGCAGCGCATTTTTCTCCGCCCCGGTGGAGGCGGCCTGCGTCACCGTCTTCAATACCTTGCGCACGTTTTCCATCGTCAACTCGCGCCCTTGCAGGGCCTTCAGCGTCGCCTCGCTGACCGCCTTGCGCAGCGTTTCGCCCTGCTTGGCGGTGGCATCCGCGAACATCTTGACGATGGCATCTTGGTCGATTCCAGACTTGATCATGGTGTGGTCCTCGGGTGGGTCAGAAGGTCATTGCATGTGTTGGCCGCCGTTGATGGCGATGTTGGCGCCGGTCACGAAGGCGGCTTCTTCCGAAGCCAGGTAGATGATGAGGCCGGCCACCTCTTCGGGCTTGCCCAGGCGCCCGATCGGAATTTGCGGAAGGATCTTGCTGTCGAGCACTTCTTTCGGAATCGCCGTCACCATCTTCGTGCCGATGTAGCCGGGCGAAATGGTGTTGACGGTGACGCCCTTCTTCGCCACTTCGAGCGCCAGCGCCTTCGTGAAACCGTGCACCCCGGCCTTGGCCGCCGAGTAGTTGGTCTGGCCGAACGCGCCCTTGGAGCCGTTCACCGACGAGACGTTGATGACGCGGCCCCAGCCGCGCTCCGTCATGCCGTCGGCCACCTGTTTCGTCATGTTGAACAGGCTGTCGAGATTGGTGCGCATCACGGCGTCCCAGTTGACCTTTTCCATCTTCTTGAATGTGGTGTCGCGCGTGATGCCGGCGTTGTTCACGAGGATGTCCACCGCGCCGACCTTCGCCTGCACCTCGGCCACCGCCTTCGTGCAGGAGTCGAAGTCGGCGACATCGCAGGCCACGGCCAGGATGTCGTAGCCGCGCGCCTTCATCTGCGCCACCCATTCGGTGTGCGCCTTGTTGCCCGGGGAATAGGTGACGACGACCTTGTAGCCGGCGTCAGCCATCTTGGTGGAGATCGATTCGCCCAGGCCACCCATGCCACCCGTGACCAGGACCACCCGTTGATTTGCCATGTCAGCCTCCATGCTGGTGAGTGAGGCTGTCAGTGTGGCACTGACGGACGCGAACCGCCAGTGCGGCGCGCGTTTTTTCGCGGGTCGGGCGGCGCCCGGCGCGGGCGCGACAATGCCCGGCTGAAGGCAACGCGCGGTTCGCGTGGCGCTTCGCCCGCACACCACCACAAGGAGGCATGGCATGAGCTTGTCCGGCGCATTCGCGCACATCGTCGCCCGCGTGGGCGACGCGGCCATCCTGTGGCGGCGCCTGCAAGGCAGCGCGCCTGAACAGGCGGTGGGCGCCTCGCCGGTCATTCCCGCAGGCCGGCCGCAAGGCAGCATCCCCACGCTGAAGATGCCCACCGCGCGCGGTTGGGCGCCGGGGCAGGCGCCGCGGGCCGCGCCCGGCTTGAAAGTCAACGCCTTCGCCACGGGACTGAAGCACCCGCGCTGGATTCACGTACTGCCCAATGGCGACGTGACGGTGGCCGAGGCGCTGTTCCAGCCCGGGCCCGCTAGATCGATCTTCAGCTACGCCATGATCAGCACGATGCGGCGCGCCGCGGCAATCGGCCCCAGCCCGAACCGCATCACGCTGTTGCGTGACGCGAACGGCGACGGCGTGGCCGAAATCCGCGAGACCCTGCTCGAGGGCCTGAGCCAGCCCATCGGCATGGCCATGCTCGGCGACACCTTCTTCGTGGGCAACACCGATGGCGTGGTTGCGTTCCCCTACACAGCCGGAACGACGCGCATCACCGCGCCGGGCAAAAAACTCACCGCCTACCCGAGCGGCGGGCACTGGACGCGCAGCCTGCTCGCCAGCGCCGACGCGCGCAAGCTCTATGTGGGTGTGGGCTCGCTCAGCAACATCGGCGAGAGTGGGTTGGGCGTAGAAGCCGGCCGCGCCTGCATTTACGAGATCGACCTGGCCAGCGGCAAGCAACGCATCTTTGCCAGCGGCCTGCGCAACCCCGTCGGTCTGGCGTGGGAGCCGCGCCACGGTGCGCTGTGGACATGGTGAATGAACGCGACGGCCTGGGCGACGAAACGCCACCCGACTATCTGACCTCGGTGCGCGACGGCGGCTTCTACGGCTGGCCGTATTGCTACTGGGGGCAGACGGTGGATGAGCGTGTGCGGCAGGACGCGGCGGCCGTCGCGAAGGCCATCACGCCCGACTATGCGCTCGGTGGCCACACCGCCTCGCTCGGCCTGTGCTGGCTGCCCGCCGGCACGCTGCCCGGTTTTGCCGAAGACGGCATGGCAATCGGCCAGCACGGCTCGTGGAACCGCAGCACGCTCAGCGGCTACAAGGTGGTGTTCGTGCCGTTCGCGAACGGCCGCCCAAGTGGGTCGCCACGCGACATCTTGAGCGGCTTTCTCGCGCCGGATGAAAGCGAGTCCTACGGGCGGCCGGTGGGTGTGGCGGTCGGGCCGGATGGCAAGTCGCTGCTCGTGGCCGATGATGTGGGCGACGTGGTGTGGCGGGTGGCGAGGTCTGCCTGAGCTTTGGTGTCGCGGGCCACGGTTCCTTTCCCCTTTCCCCTTTCCCCTTTCCCCTTTCCCCTTTCCCCGAGGCTACTGACACCGCCCGATCGACATCACCGCCCCATGCGAGGTGTAGTGCCTGAAGCTGTAGCTGCCATCGGCGAGCAGCTTGAGGTAGCCGTGTTCAGCACGCGGCCGAAGCAACAGGTAGCCGCCACCGGCGTCCCAATCGACAAGCGCCTGCGCGTATCCGTGCAGCAGGGCGTCATGCGCGGCGTCGGCCTCGATCGATGCGCCGGCGCGGCTGGCGCGCAGCGTGAACGCGAAGGTCGGCAGCGTCGTGCGCCCGGCGCATGACACATGCATGTTCTCGCAGAACACCGGCGTTGAAGGCTCACACACAAGAGCCCCCGTGCGCGCGAGTTTGAGCAGCGTGCCTTGCGGCGCCTCGTCGCCCGTCGCAAGCCCGGGTGCGAGGATGCACCAAGCACACACAACCAGCCGCCAAGCTGGAGGCGCGAATCGCGAAGTCGGCCTCGCGGCGCGACAGGTCGAGCATGCGCACGCGGCGTGCGGCTCGGTCGGTGTCATGGGGATGGGTGTTCGGTCGCAAAGGACCGACGAATTGGGAGTGTTCGTTGTCCGCTCTTTGATGACCTTCGTTGCTCGCTGCGTGCAGATGTCGAGCAGCGTGGCAGTCGGCCTGGGGTACGTTCTCCGGCCCACGCTCGCGGGGCACCGGATTTGACCTGCGGCAGTGGCGCCATCAACACCGTGTTCTCGTGCGCACGTCGAGGACACCGCGAATGGTTCCTGCGCCCGTACCCCAAACCGCCAGCCCCGACACCCGGGTGGCATGGCACGGCGTGGCATGCTACCGGAGGTTGAAACAGGGCGCCGCCGTCGCCCTGCAGCCACGACTACGGTAGGTCGACACTTCCCAGACCGAGCCTACCCAGACCAACAGCAAAGGGCCGACAACGAACTCTCCCAACTCGTCAGTCTTAGGCGATTGAACGCCATTGGGTATCAGGCGCAACGGTGCGCCGAACGGCGCGGCGTGAAGCAGAGTAGTCATCCACCGAGTGCGGCGTGAGCACGCATGGTAAATCGGTGCCTGTGTGAAACCGCAAGTGGGCATGGGGCAGCATCGATGAAGGGATGGCGGCATTCTGCGCCTGCCGCGGAAGCTCATCGCTCGGTTCCGGGAGCGCAAATGGCGCTGGATATGATCCGCTTCAGTGGCGATGCAACGCTAAGGAGTTCGTGATGACGGTCGAAGTGTGGGCCCGGATTGGCGCCGGCAAAACGCGCTGTGTCTTTGCGTTCGACCGCTGAGATGCCGCCCGACGAGGTGGCCTTGAAGCCAGACCGGCGCGGGCGCTGGCTCGCAGCCGGCCTGTGCGCATGCGCCGCCCTTGCCATCGCCTCGGCGCCGTGGGCACTCGCGCTACCGGCGCTCAACTTCGTCTTCAAGCCGCTGGCCACACTGTGTGTGATCGGCTACGCCGCGGGTCGTGGCGTGGCGGACGGCATGGGCGCCAGCGCAAGGCGATGGGTGCTCACGGGGCTGTGGCTGTCACTCGCTGGCGACGTGGCGCTGCTGTGGCCGACCGAGGGCTTCCTGCCCGGCCTCGTGAGCTTCCTGCTTGCCCATCTCGCGTACCTCGTCGCCTTCACGCGGCGGCAGCGCTTGGGCGCCTGGTGGCCGGCGTTCGCGGGTTATGCGCTGGTCGCCGGTTTGATTCTGTGGCGCCTGTGGCCGGGTGTGCCCGCAGCGCTGCAAGCACCAGTGATCGCCTACGTGCTGTGCCTGGCCGCGATGGCGGCGCAGGCCGCCGTGCTGTGGCGGCATGGCGAGCCGCGCGGTGCGGTACTCGCCATCGGCGGCGCGCTGTTCGTGGCATCCGATGCGCTGCTCGCGACGAACAAGTTTGCCGGACCCTTGCCGCTGGCCAGCTTGTGGATCCTCACGACCTACTGGGCGGCGCAGTGGTGCATTGCGTCGTGGTTGGGGCCGCGGCGGATCGCGGGCTGCGCCTGACGATCGCGCACGCGCGGTCGCCAGGGCGGGCGATCAGCCATAGGTCGTCACAGTCGCACAACCCACTTCACGGCACCACTCTCTGCGGTGCTTGCGCCCGCACGTGCCGCAGACCGAGTAGTCGTCCGCCACGGTCACCGCCTGATAACTGGATCCGCGCAATCTGATGCGCAGGTTTGGACGGGCCACTTTGCATGCGGAGCCGGTGACGACAAGTGGAGGCGTACGAGAACCCCAACGTTACTTGTCGGGAAGGCCGGCCTTACGTAGGCCGGAATAGAAGTGTTCTTCGGCCAGGCGAATGAACGCGGGGTTCAGCGAATAGCCGTTCGCCTTGAGTCTCGCGATCGAGTAGCCGGGAACCAAGCGCAGCACTTCGGCCTTTGCTGCCGCGGCCTTCTCCGTCTCGCCGCGATGCCCGTACGCTGCGGCGAGAAACAAGTCGACCCACCAGTCGTCGGAATCGAGGCCCCTCGCCCTCTCGCACCGAGCGATGACATGCTCGTACTGACCCAAAAGCAGATGCGCCTCGCACGCATTGCGCAGTTCGCTAAAACCACCGGGCGGGTCGGCCGCGATGACCTGCTCGATGAGCGCCAGCCCCTCGGCGGGCCTCGCGACCTGATTTGTCAAGACCCACGCGTGCCCAACACTCCAGTTGCTGTATGGGTCGAGGCTGCCTTGCTTTTCACTCGCCTCAAGCGCTGCATCCCATTTGCCAAGGTAACTGAGCGCCACTGAGCGGAAGTCCCAGGTCTCCGGGTGAGCGCCGTTCAGTTTCATTGCCATGCTTGTAAGTTCATCCACCCGCCGAACGACGCGATCATGATCGACATTCGGGGCATTGTCGATCTCGGTGAGCGATGCCGAACTAAGACCGAGCAGTGCGGGAACGAGATGGGGATCGCGACGAAGAGCCTCCTCATACAGCCGTTGCGCTTCACGAGCTCTTTGCAGCGTGCCAGCTTCCCCCGGGTTTACCGACTCGGCGCGCAACCAATAGTCCATCGCAGTCGCGTCGCTCAGCGGCTGGGCCATGACGCGGCGGACCTCGGCCTGGAACAGCGATCCTGAGATACGGCCCGCTGCCTTGCGGAGTGCGCGCTTTTCCGCGCTGGTCGTGTCGGTCGTCGCAACGGGCACCGTGCCGCTCCACACCTGCTTGCCGGTAGCTCCGTCCAGCAAGCGGATACTGAGCACGACCCCTTCCACGCCGGACTGGACATCGCCCTCCAACCCATAGCGAACGTTGAGGGCTCGCGTCAGGGTACTGATGCCCTGATTGCCTTCTACCCCCGCCCGCGCCTGTGCCGCCGGAACAGGGACCACCGTGATTGCGGCACTGGTCAAGGCCAGCATGGATGTCAGGTCGCGGGTCCAGGCTTCCGCCCGATCCGCGAGCGACGCATCGCCGGTCGGCGCCACCAACGGCATGACCGCGACCGACATAGCGGGTGGCGACGGGGTTGGTCCGCTTCTCCAAAGCTGCGGGTTCAGCGCCAACCC